>CAZOSZ010000255.1:0-3357 GCA_964582505.1 uncultured Ectothiorhodospiraceae bacterium
GTGGCGAGCTCGTCGAGGAACAGGCTGCCGCCGTCGGCGCGCTCGAAGCGGCCGACGTGGCGCCGCGTCGCGCCGGTGAACGCGCCGGCCTCGTGGCCGAACAGCTCGGACTCCAGCAGGCTCTCGGTGAGTGCGGCGCAATTGAGCTTTACCAGGGGCTGCTCCCACCGCCGCGACAGGTAATGCAGCCGTGCAGCGACCAGTTCCTTGCCGGTGCCGCGCTCGCCGATGATCAGTGCCGGCCGGTCGAGCGCCGCGAGGCGCGACACCTGCTCGAGCATGGCCAGAAAGGCCGGCGAGGAACCGATGATGTGGGTGCCGGGATCGCGTTCCATCGGCGGATCATGCCGGAATACGGTTAAAGACACCAGGTTTTTGCGGCGAATTCAACCACATCCAGATCTGGCTGTCTGCAACTCGTTCAATATTTCAATAAGTTACAGAGGTGACCCGGTTGGCACGCTTTCTGCAGCGCCTTGGCCAGTACACCGGAGGAACCGCCATGGGCATCTTTTCACGCTTTTCTGACATCGTGAACTCGAACATCAATGCGTTGCTCGAGAAGGCCGAGGACCCCGAGAAAATGGTCCGGCTGATCATCCAGGAAATGGAGGACACGCTGGTCGAGGTGCGTTCGGCGGCGGCCCGCGCCATCGCTGATCGCAAGCAGTTCGACCGCCGGCTCGCTGAGGCGCGCCGCGAGACCGAGGACTGGGACCGCAAGGCCGAACTGGCGGTGCGCAAGGGGCGCGACGAACTCGCCCGCGCGGCGCTGGGTGAGAAAGCGCGCAGCGAGCAGCGCACCGCCGCGCTGGAAGAGCAGCGCAACCAGGTCGAGGACGGCCTGGCGCGGCTGAACGACGACATGGCACGGCTGCAGGACAAACTGGCCGACGCCAAGACCCGCCAGAAGGCGCTGCTGATGCGTCATCGCACCGCCGGCCACCGGCTGGAGATGCGCCGCCAGATCCACGAGAACAAGATCGACGACGCGCTGGTGAGGTTCGAGCAGTTCGAGCGTAAGCTTGAGGACGTCGAGGGGCGTGTCGAGGCTTACGACCTTGGCCAGCGTCGCGACCTGGGGCGCGAGTTTGCAAGCCTCGAGTCCGAGGACTCGGTCGAGGCCGAGCTGGCTGCGATGAAGCGCCGCATCGGCGGCGAGACGAGCGAAAACAAGGCCTGAGTCACGGGCTGAGGGAAGCGGACCATGAGCGAAGCCATTGGCGTAATCGGGATCATTGTCGCGGCGGTGGTGCTGCCACTGGTGGTGATCCTGCACTACGTGACGAAGTGGAGGTCTTCACGGTCCCTGTCGCGAGACGAGCAGAAAATGCTCGAGGAACTCTGGCAGGACGCGCAGAAGATGGAAAGCCGGATCAACGCCCTGGAGACGATTCTCGACGACCAGGTGCCGGACTGGAGGAGAAGGACATGAACCGTCGTCGCACTGCCGCCGGCCCCTTCCTGTACCGTGACTGCGAACGCGGCCTGATCCTCGGTGTCTGTGCGGGGCTGTCGGATCGCTTCGGTTTCCGGCTGGGCCCGCTGCGGATACTGACGGTGATCGCACTGCTGCTGTTCACGGTGCCGGTGGTGCTGCTGTACCTGGCCGCCGGCCTGTTGCTGCCCGGCAAGCCACTCATCTATTACGGCCATGCCGACGAGCGCGAAGTGTGGCGCCCCCGCCGCGACCGGAGGATGGAGGCGTGAGACGCGAGCCGAGCCCGACGCGCCTATATCGCGATCCGGCCAATGGCAAGATCGGCGGTGTCTGCGCCGGACTGGCGGAGTACTTCGGCTTCGACCTGGCTCTGACCCGGATTCTCACCGTCGTCGCCCTGTTCCTGTTCCCGGCAACGATGTTCGCCTACGTGGTGCTCTGGTTCCTGTTGCCGGTGAAACCGCAGCAGCTTTACAGCAGCGAGGACGCTCGCGATTTCTGGCGCGGCGTGCGAGTCTCGCCGCAGGCCACGCTGTCCGACGTGCGCCATCGCTTCCGCGCGGCCGACGCCAGGCTGCAGCGCATGGAGCGCTACGTGACGTCGCGGGATTTCCAGCTCGACCGGGAGTTCCAGGACCTCGAGCGCGGCGATCGCCGCTAGAATATAGGCCGGCGCCTGCGCCGCGACGACGGAGGAGACCGGACAGTGAATCCTTTCGAGATGGTCGTCATCATCGTGTTTCTCTCGATCGTCGCCTCGATGTTCAACGCCTGGCTGAAGCACCGGCGCAAGGACATCGGCCCGGTCAACGACACGCGGCTCGAGCGGCTCGAGGAACGGGTCCGGGTGCTGGAGCGCATCGTCACGGATTCCGGTTACGACCTGCGCAGGCAGTTCCGCGATCTCGAGCGGGATGCCTGAGGCACGTACTCCGCAGCACATCGTCCTCGACGGCGTCTGCAAGGACTACGACGAGCACGGCCGTCCGCACCTCGTGCTGGACGGCGTCAGCGCACAGATCGCCCGCGGCGAGCTGGTGGTATTGGTCGGGCGCTCCGGATCCGGCAAGAGCACCCTGCTGAACCTGATCGGCGGGCTCGACCGGCCCAGCCGGGGCGAGATCCACATCGGCGGCAAGGCCCTGTCAGGGCTCTCCGAGGAGGGCCTGGCGAGGATGCGGCGCAGCGACGTCGGTTTCGTCTTCCAGTTCTTCAATCTCGTGCCGACGCTGACGGCGCTGGAAAATCTGCTGCTGCCGCTGGACCTGCTTGGCGAAAAGCGCCCTGAGGCGAACCGGCGGGCCGTGGAAATGCTCGAGCGCGTCGGCCTGGCGGATCGCGGCGAAGCCTTTCCCGAGGAGCTGTCCGGCGGCGAACAGCAGAGGATCGCGGTGGCGCGCGCGTTGATCCATCGGCCGGGCCTGGTGATCGCCGACGAGCCGACCGGCAACCTCGACCTCGAAACCGCGCGAGGGGTGCTCGGCCTGCTCGATGAGCTGTGCAGGGGCGAAGGCTCGACATTGGTGATGGCGACCCACAGCCCCGAGGTCGTCGGCGTCGCCGACCGGGTGTTCACCCTCCACGAGGGGCGGCTGGAGATTCCCGGGCCGTGAGCCGCCTGCTCGGCAGGTCCGGGCGGCGCTTCTTCGCCCGCCATCCGTGGCAGTTCGCACTGTCGGTCATCGGCGTGGCGCTCGGCGTCGCGGTGGTGCTCGGCGTGGATCTTGCCGGGGCCAGCGCGCGGCGTGCCTTCGACGTTTCCACCGAGCTGGTGGTGGGCCGGGCCACCCACCACGTCGTGCCACGGGCCGGCCGGCTCGATGAATCGCTCTATCCTGAACTTCGGGCCGCGGTGCGGGCACGAGGGCGAGGCGCGGTAGCGCCGGCCGTGGAGGGCCCGCTCCGGCTGCCGGGCG
>CAZOSZ010000256.1:0-3348 GCA_964582505.1 uncultured Ectothiorhodospiraceae bacterium
TCCCGAGCGGCTGGGCATCGCTGTTCCAGCCCGGGTTGAACGTGAGGATGTTCCTGTCGAACATGCCCTGGAACAGCCCGATGGCATGTGCGCCGTTCTTCATGATCAGCCAGTTCTGGGTCCGGTCTCCCGCGAAGACGTTGAAGCCCAGCTTCTCGTAGAAGTCCTTCGATGCATCGATGTCCTTGACGGCCAGACCGACCGAAAACGCTCCCAGATCCATGACTGCCTCCCTCGTGATTTTCACGCTTCGTATGCCGTCTCCTGCCGCCTCGACACGCGCACGCCGAGCACCAGGAGCCACAGCATCAGCAGGAACTCGGCCAGGAAACCGAAGGGCTGAATGTAAGGGGACAAGGCCGAGGCCAGCGGTGGCCACAGATACGTCAGCCAGCCCAGTCCGGCAAGCATCAGCAGGACACCCAGCATTCGGGGCAGGAACTCCGACCGGTGGACGAGGCAGCCGATGAGCACAATGTAGACTCCGAACAGCACGAGCGCCATGTGAAACGTCTGGAGTCGCAGTCCGAGGAACAAGGACGCCATGAGCTGCAACTGGCCGGCGCTGAACCCGGCCTGGTACGAGCCGTCACCCAGGATGAGCAACGGCGCCAGTTGAAACAGGCTGCCGAAGATCTGCACGGCGCAACCCGCAAGCCCGAAGAACGCCGCGAGTAGGGAAAGCCCGCGGTCGACCGGTGCAAACAAGCCATAGAACAGCGCCGTCAGGGTGATGTAGAGCGCGTTCGCAACGAGGCCGACCGCGAATCCCGATTGGTACAGCGCCTTGTTCGCGAGGAGATTTTCCGCCGTCGTCCCGGGATCGCCGCTGACGACGAGACCCTTGACCAGCAGCACGGCAAGTACCGCGGTCACGAAGTAGAGCAGGTAGACCACGCCGATCGCCCTGGCATCGGGCCGTGGCGGCGACGCGGGATCCGGCCTCGGCCGGAGCTCAGCGCGCAAGCGCCTGCGCCTCCCGGATCTGCACCAGCAGGACGTCGCGCACATAGTGCCAGTCGGGTACCAGCGCCAGCGCGGCCCGCGCGTAGCGCTCCGCCTGCTCAACGTCGGGCGTGGCCTGGTTGAAATGCGTGAAGGCCAGCATCATCAGCGTCTCCGGCTCACCCCAGGCAGGCTCGAGCGGGTCCACCGCGCGGGCTGCATGTCGGCGGGCCAGCTCGAGCGCCCGCGAGTAGCTCGCATGGCCAACCGCCTGGCCGCCGCCCATCGCCGCGGGCGCGTAGAACTGGTTGGCGGCCAGTACCCAGAGCACCCTCGGGTTGTCCGGGGACACGGCGCTCGCGAGGTGCAGCAGGCCCCAGGACTGCAAGAGCAACTCGCGCGCGCGCAGCGTGTCGCCCCCACGCATCAGGAAGCCCAGGTTTGCCAGACAGGCCGCTTCGCCGGCCTGGGCATCGGCGAAGCCGGGCTCGAACCGCTGGGCAGCGCGGAATTCAGCCGCCGCCTGCCTCAGATCGGCCTCGAGTACCTGTGGATGTTCCGACTCGTTGAAACCGTTCAGCGCCTTGCGCCACAAGGCGAAGCCACGCCAGTAATGCACGCGGGAGGCCAGGCCCGGGTCGGTGATGTCGATGTCCATCGCCTCGTACAGGCGCCGCAGCGCGTCCCGGTCGCCCGCATAGTCGGCCCGGCGAATCGCGGCCGCGAGCTGCGCCGCCTGCTGGCGCGCCGCGTCGAGCTCATCGGTAGGGACGCGGACCGATTCGCCATCGGCGACGGGCGATGACCCCACACAGCCCATCGGCCATACCGCCAGGAGTGCCAGGACCAGGCCGCCCGTCCACGCGCGCCAAAGCTTCATGGCCATGAACTCCCCGTCTCAGGACGCCGCGCCCGGATACTCCCACCGCGAGAGTGGCGGCTCAACAGCGCAGCGCCGGACGGCCGCTGCCGTCGCCGAACGAGCTGCAGGCGGGGTCGAACGGCGGACGCCAGCCTAGCGGGACAGGCGGCGGAGCCGCTCGGAGGCCGAGCGACTCGCGATGATGCGCTCGCCGCCACGCAGCTCGACCAGCAGGCGCCGCTCGTCATACGCGCTCAGGCGCTCGACCTGGTCGAGATTGACGATGTGCGAGCGGTGCACCTGGCAGAACACCGCCGGGTCGAGCCGGGCCATGAGCTCGCCCAGGCTGATGCGCAGAAGATAGCTGCCGCTCTCGCAGCGGACCTCGGCATAGTCGCCGCTGGCGGCGATGCGGCGGATGGATGCCACGTCGATCGGCACGATGCCCCTGGGGGTGCGGGCGAACAGCCGCCGCCAGGGGGAATCGAACGCCGCCCGTGCACGCTCGATGGCCGAAGTCGGCGCGCCGCCGAGCTGCCGGCGGGCGCGCTCGACGGTGCGCGTGAAGCGTTCGCGCCCGAAGGGCTTGAGCAGGTAGTCCAGAGCGCCCGCCTCGAAGGCCGCCACGGCAAAGCGATCATAGGCCGTGGTGAACACGATCCCGGGGCGATGATGAATGCGCGCGAGTACTTCCAGGCCGGACAGCTCCGGCAGGATCACGTCCAGGAACACCAGGTCCGGCTCCAGCCGGTCGATCAGCGCCACGGCCTGCAGGCCGTCGCCGGCTTCGCCGACCAGCTCGAGCCCTTCGATGCCCGCCGCGTACTCGCGCAGGCTCTGCCGCGCCTGCGGCTCGTCCTCGACGATAACGACGCGGATGCGCGCCGCGGCGGGGCTCACGGCGTGGCTCCGGCCGGTGCGACCGGAAGCTCGAGCAAGGCGGTCATGCCGCAGGCACGCCGCTGCAGCGACACGCCCGCGCGACCCCCGTAGAGCACCGCCAGGCGCTCGCGCAACAGGCGCAGCCCGATGCCGGCCTTCTCGACGTCGCCGTCTCCCACCAGCCGTTCCTGGCCATCGTCCTCGACCTCGATCCGCAGCAGCTCGCCAGTGCGTCGGACCGCGACCACCAGGCGTCCGCCCTCCGTGCGCGGCTCGATGGCGTGACGGATGGCGTTCTCGACCAGGATCTGGACGGCGAAACACGGGACCTGACAATCGAGCGACTCTTCGGGCACGCAGAAATCCGTCCGCAGGCGCTCGCCGAGCCTCAACTTCTCCAGCGCGACATAGCTGCGCACGAAGGCCCACTCCTCGCGCAGGCTGACTTCGTCCCGCCCCTGGCTCTGCACGCCCAGCCCGTAGCGCAGCAGGTCGCCGAGTCTCTCCAGGGCCTCCTCCGCGAGCCCTGGATTCCGCTGCACCAGCCCGATCAAGGCATGCAGGGTGTTGAGAATGAAATGCGGATTGAGCTGGCTGCGCATGGCCTCCAGCTCTGCACGCGCGCGCAGCGCCTCGGCACGCGCGGCGCGCGCCGCCTG
>CAZOSZ010000257.1:0-3343 GCA_964582505.1 uncultured Ectothiorhodospiraceae bacterium
CACCACGCCGTGGGCCACGGGGATCCGGGCTGAGGGCGGCCGAGCGGCGCCCGCGTGCGGGGATTTCCGCCCGCCGCCGTTTTTCCGGACAATGCCCCCAGGCGCCGCCGGCTCACGACCGGCCCCCACCCTGCCGACAGGAGTCAGACCATGCAAAGCAGACGACCCGGTATCCCTGCACCCGTCGCGGCGAGCATTGCGGCCCTGCTGCTGGCGGGCTGCGGTCAGCAAGCCCCGGAGACGCCGGCCCCCGCTGCCACGCCCCCGGCGCCCTCCACCGAAACACCATCGCCGATTCAGGAGAGCGATCGCGCGACGCCGGTCATGACGCTGACCGACGCGGACGACGGCCGGATGCTGTCGCTGCGCCGTGGCGAGGTGTTCGAGGTCAGGCTGCCGGCGGAGCGGATCGCCGGCTACTCCTGGATCCCGGCGGAGAACCCCATGCCGGTCATCGGCACAGACGGCGTGCCGCGGTACGAAATCGACGAAGGACTGCCGGACGGCGCGCCGGGCATCGAAGTGTGGCGGTTCATCGGCCGAAGTGCCGGCCACGCCCACCTGGTTTTCGAGTATCGCCGGCCGTGGGAAGCCGACGCGCCGCCGCATCGCACGGTCAGCTTCCACCTGGACGTCGAGTGACACGAGCCCGGCCTGCGCGCCGCGACGGCGCAGCTGACGCAAGCACACCCTGATGTGGCGACTGGCAGCACCGTCACTTGCCTTTGTTCTGCTCGGCGCGAGTTTTCTGCGCGCCGGCTCGATGCCGATGGTGGCGGCCTGCGCGGTGCTGCTGGCGATGCTGGTGGTGCCGCGCTGGTGGGCCGCGCGCATCGCGCAGCTGGCGCTGCTGCTTGCGGCATTGCGCTGGGTCTGGCTGACCTGGACGCTCGCGGCGATGCGCGCCGCAGCCGGCGTTCCGGCAACGCGCATGGGGGTGATCCTCGGTTCGGTCGCCATGCTCACGCTGCTGTCGGCACTGGTGTTCCGGGCCCGGCCCCTGCAGCGCTATTACGGGCTTTGCCGCGAGCGCGGGGGCCGGGCAGATGAATGAACGACGCCGACCCCGCTATCGGCTGCACGAACCACAGGGCTACCTGGATCACGCGGCCCGCATGATGCTGATCGCCGCGGGCTTGATCTGCGTCGGCCTCGGCGCGTTGGGCATCCTGCTGCCGGGCCTGCCGACCACGCCCTTCCTGCTGCTGGCCGCCTACTGCTTCGCGCGCAGTTCCGAGCGCTTCCACCAGTGGCTGATTCACCACCGCTGGTTCGGCAGCTACATCCGCAATTTCGAGGACGGTCGCGGCATGACGCGGCGAGCCAAGGCCGGCACCCTGCTGTTGATGTGGCTGACCATCGGCATCACCATCATTTTTTTCGTCCCGGTGCTGTGGGGCCAGATCGGGATGTTCCTGACCTCCGTGGGCGTCAGCATCTACCTGTTGCGGTTGCCCACGGCTGAGGCGGACTGAGCGCGCTTCACGGCTCCGCTGGCCAGGTGACGGTGAATGCGCCGCGCAGCTCACCGATGCGGAACCCGCGTGCCGCGTCGTCCGGATACAGCGCATCGATGGCCGCGGCAACAGGCTCCGCCAGTGATTCCCCATGGCACGCCAGGCAAGGTCCTTCGGTGAGGATCGCGCGCATGTAACGCAAGCGGCCATCGGGCAATCGGACAAGCCGTTCGGGCGCGGGGTCATCGGCCGAGCTGGCGAGTTCGACCGCGAAGGACTCCAGGACCTCGCGTTGCCAGGCATCGGGGGCATTTGCCGGGTTGCGCAGCTTCAGTGCTGTGCGACCGACCTCGGCGCCGGCCGCTTCGCCGGCAGTGTGCGCAATCACCGGCGCGCGTTCCTTGCAGACCTCGATGGCGGCCAGCGTTGCGGCCATGGCAGCGTACGCGGCGATCCTGAACGTGTTCATCTCATTGACCTCACAGCGTATCGAGCGGCACGCGCAGGTAACGCCTGCCGTTGTCTTCGGGCTCGGGCAGGCTGCCCGCGCGGATGTTGACCTGCACTGCGGGGATGATCAGCGCGGGCATCGCGAGATTCGTGTCGCGGGCGCGACGCAGCTCGACGAAAGCCTGCTCGGTGGTTTGCGCCGCCAAGTGGATATTCGCGGCGCATTGCTCGGCAACGCTCCACTCGCAACGCGGCGGGCGGCCGTCCGGGGGATAGTCGTGGCAGAGAAACAGCCGGGTGTCGGGCGAAAGCTCGTAGAGCCGTCGGACGGAGCGGTACAGCCTGGCGGGGTCGCCGCCGGGGAAATCGCAACGCGCGCTGCCGAAATCCGGCGCGAAAAGCGTATCGCCGATGAAGGCCGCATCGCCGACCAGGTAAGTGACGCTGTCACTGGTGTGACCGGGAGTGGCGAGCACCGTCGCCTCGAGTTCGCCAAGCGCGAAGCGCTCGCCATCGGTGAACAGGCGATCGAACTGACGGCCGTCGACAGGAAAATCGACACCCAGGTTGTAGATGTCGCGGAAGGTCTGCTGCACGGCGGCGATGCCCGCGCCAATCCCGATCGGTGCGGCGGTGCGCTGGCGCAGGTAGCCGCCGGCCGAAAGGTGATCGGCATGCGCGTGGGTTTCAAGGATCCAGGTCAGCTGCAGGCCTTCGCGCTCCACCACCGTGAGCAGCGCCTCGGCTGAAACCGTCGCGGTTCGTGCCGCGGCCCCGTCGTAATCGAGCACCGGATCGACGATCGCCGCCACCCGCGTGCCAGGGTCCCAGACGACATAGGAAAAACTGGAGGTTGGCGGGTGATACAGGCCGCGAACCTCGGGCTTGATGGCCATGGTTTGCTCCCCTGCCGGGTTACGCCCGGACGTATTCTTTCAGAATTCTCTAAATTAGAAAACTTCCAATCACGGCGCGGATTGCCTAGGATACGCACATGGCAGACCCGGCTGAAAAAAGACCGTCGCAGAGCCGGCGCGCGACGACCCTTGCGGTGGACCCCGAGGCGATGCGGGCGCACGCTGGAGACGCCACGCGGCTCCTCAAGGCCCTGTCGAATCGCTCGCGCCTGATGATCCTGTGCAGCCTGGCGAGGGGCGAACTGACGGTGGGCCAGGTCAATCAGCGCGTGCCGCTGTCGCAGTCGGCCCTGTCGCAGCATCTCGCGGTGCTTCGCAAGGACGGGCTGGTGAACACCCGCAGGGTCGCGCAGACCATTTATTACACGCTCGCCGACGGTCCGGCCGCGCGCATCATCGAACTGTTGCACGACAGCTATTGCGGTTCGGCACCACGCGTGTAGGAGCGGCTTCAGCCGCGATCATTCGCCCGGTCGCGGCTGAAGCCGCTCCTACAAGCCGCTCCTACAAGCCGCTCCT
>CAZOSZ010000258.1:0-3331 GCA_964582505.1 uncultured Ectothiorhodospiraceae bacterium
CCGGCCCGCGGGCGGGCTCGCCCGGCGCGACACCGAGCGCGTCGCGCAACACTCGCTTCAAGCTGGCAATCACGTCGCCCTCAGTCCTCCTGCCCGCCAAGAAAGGCCTCAACAGCATCCTGCAGCTCGCCGAGCCGGCCGTGGAAGAAATGGCTCGCCGCCGGCAGCAACACCAGTTTCGGCCGCGCCGCATGCTGCCGCGCCCAGGCTTCGACCTCCGCGCTGTCGGTCAGTTCGTCGGCCTGCCCCTGGACGATCAGCCAGGGACAGGCCGGATCGGGCACATCGCCGACCGGGAATCGCCGTACCGGCGGTGCCACGGTGACCAGCGCGGCGGGCCTGGCGAGTGTCGCGGCGCGCAGCGCCACGTAAGCGCCGAAGGAGAACCCCGCCAGCCACAGCGGCCGGCCCGGCCAGCGCTGGCGCGCCCACTCGATCACTGCCAGCGCGTCTTCGGTCTCGCCGCGCCCCTCGTCCCACGCGCCGCCGCTGTGGCCGACGCCGCGAAAGTTGAACCGCAGCGCCGGTGCACCCAGCCGGTTGGCACACCGTGCCACCATGTGCACCACCTTGTTGCGCATGGTGCCCTGGTAGAGTGGATGTGGATGGCAGACCACCGCCAGCGCCGGCGGCTCGCCGCCCGGATCCTCGACGATCGCCTCGAGCGGGCCGGCAGGTCCGGGAAGGCTCAGCGGTTCGGGCCGCGGCGGCCGCCAGGAGGGATCGCGGTACAATCTGGGCATCGACATAGGATGCCGCAAGGCGAGGAACACGCGCCATGCACCCGCTCATCGAGCTCGAGGAGCGCTACTGCGCCCACAACTATCACCCGCTTCCGGTCGTGCTGGTGCGCGGCGAGGGGCCGTGGGTCTGGGACGACCAGGACCGCCGCTACCTCGACATGATGAGCGCCTATTCGGCGGTCAGCCACGGCCATGCCCATCCGCGCATCGTCGCCGCGCTGATCCGCCAGGCGCAAAGCCTGAGCATCGTCTCGCGGGCCTTCCACACCGACCGGCTTGCCGCCTTCCTGCAGCGAGCCTGCGAGTTGACCGGCCAGGACATGGCGCTGCCGATGAACACCGGCGCGGAGGCCGTCGAGACCGCCATCAAGGCGGCGCGCAAGTGGGCGTGGACGATCAAGGGCGTGCCCGACGGCCAGGCGGAGATCATCGCCTGCGAGGGCAATTTCCACGGCCGCACCATCGCCATCTGCGGGTTGTCCACCGAGGCCCAGTACCGCGAGGGCTTCGGGCCGTTCCCGCCCGGGCTTTTGACCGTGCCCTATGGCGATGCCGAGGCGCTCGAGGCGGCGATCACGCCCAACACCGCCGCCTTCCTGGTCGAGCCGATCCAGGGCGAGGGCGGCATCCGCATCCCGCCGGACGGTTACCTGGCGCGTTGCGCCGAGATCTGCCGCCGCCACCAGGTGCTGTTGATCGCCGACGAGATCCAGACCGGGCTGGGCCGCACCGGCAAGCTGCTGGCCTGCGAGCACGAGGGCGTCAAGCCCGACGGCCTGGTGCTCGGCAAGGCGCTCGGCGGCGGCGTGCTGCCGGTGTCGATGTTCCTCGCGCGGCGCGAGCTCATGGGCGTGTTCCGCCCCGGCGACCACGGCAGCACCTTCGGCGGCAATCCGCTGGCCGCGGCGGTCGGCCTCGAGGCACTGCAGGTCTTGGAGGACGAGGACCTGGTGGCGCAGAGCGCCGAAAAGGGCGCCTGGCTGCTGGCGGAATTCAAGCGCATCAAGAGCCCGCTGGTGCGCGAGGTCCGCGGCCGCGGCCTGTTCATCGGTGTGGAGATCGAGCCGGCGCGCGCACCGGCCCGCGCCGTGGTCGAACGGCTGATGGCGCGCGGCCTGCTCAGCAAGGAAACCCACCAGACCGTGGTGCGTTTCGCGCCGCCGCTGTCGGTCCCGCGACCGCTGCTCGAATGGGCCGCCACCCAGCTCAGCGAGGTGCTGGCCGAAATGGAGGCGCTGGCGCACGCCTCGTAAGACCCAGGAGGACTGGCCATGCATTTGACCGTGACAGGTATCGAGGACGGCAGCGCGATCCCGGAGCGATTCGCGTTCGGCGTGCCCGACGCCGAGAGCCACGTGCGCCTCGGCGAAAACCTCAACCCCGCCTTGAGCTGGCGCGAGTTGCCCGCGGGCACCCGCTCGCTGGTGCTGATCTGCGTCGACACCGACGTGCCGACGCGGCCCGACGACGTCAACCAGGAAGGCCGCACGGTTCCCGCCTCGCTGCCGCGCACGCGCTTCTATCACTGGGTGATGGTCGACATCCCGCCGTCCCTGGAGGGGATCGCCGAGGGCGAGTGCAGCCGCGGCGTCACGCCGCGCGGCAAGCAGTCGATCGAGGGCCCGGGCGGGGCGCGCCAGGGGCGCAACGACTACACCGCCTGGTTCGACGGCGACCCGGACATGGGCGGCGTGTACCTCGGCTACGACGGCCCCTGCCCGCCGTGGAACGACTCGATCCCGCACCATTATCACTTCGTGCTGTATGCCACCGACCTGGACCGCTGCCCGGTGCAGGGCGCATTCACCGGCGGCGAGGTCGAGACGGCACTGACCGGCCACGTGCTGGCGCGCGCCGAGCTGACCGGCGTCTACGCCCTCAACCCGGCGGTGGACCTGCCGTAGGAGCGGCTTCAGCCGCGACCGTGGGAGCGGCTTCAGCCGCGACCGTGGGAGCGGCTTCAGCCGCGATCATTCGGGGCTAAAGCCCCTCCTACGGCCCCTCCTACGGCCCCTCCTACGGCCCCTCCTGCGGCCGCTCCTGTCTGAAGACCACGCCTTCCTTCATCACGAAGCGCACCGCCTCGAGCCGCGTGATGTCGGCCAGCGGGTCGCCGTCCACGGCGATCAGGTCGGCGAGCTTGCCCGACTCGACCGTCCCCAGGCGATCCTCCAGCCCGAGGAAGCCGGCCGCCACCGAGGTGGCGGAGCGGATCGCGTCCATCGGCGCCATGCCGGCTTCCACCATGAAGCCGAACTCGCGGGCATTCTGGCCGTGCGGCGAGACGCCGCAGTCGGTGCCGAACACGATCTTCACGCCCGCCCTGTGGGCGCGCGCGAAGCTGTCCTGGATCTGCGGCCCGATGGCGGCGGCCTTCGGCCGCACGATGTCGGGAAAGTAGCCGTCCACCTCCGCCATCTCGGCGACGAACCTGCCGGCGAAGATGGTGGGCACGTACCAGGTGCCGTGGCGTTTCATCAGCGCGATCACCTCGTCGTCCATGTAGGTACCGTGCTCGATGGAGTGCACGCCGGCGCGGATGGCGCGCTTCATGCCCTCCGCGCCGTGCGCGTGCGCGGCCACGTGGA
>CAZOSZ010000259.1:0-3278 GCA_964582505.1 uncultured Ectothiorhodospiraceae bacterium
CTCACGGCGGCGGCGGCGGTCCCGGACGTGCCGAGGCTGCTGGGCTGGGACGGCCGGGTGCTGCGCCGCTCGTGGCTGGACGGCCGGCCGATGCAGCTGGCACGTCCGACCGATCCGGCTTATTTCCGCGCCGCGCTGGCGCTGGTTCGCAGGCTGCATGCCGCCGGCGTGGTCCACAGCGACCTTGCCAAGGAGCCGAACTGGCTGGTCCTGCCAGACGGGCGACCCGGGCTGATCGACTTCCAGCTGGCCTGGGCGCCCCGCCGTCGCGGCCGGATGTTCCGGCTGCTCGGTCGTGAGGACCTCCGGCATGCGCTGAAACACAAGCGCCAATACTGTGCCGCTGCGCTCTCGGCGCGGGAACGCGCGATCTTGGCCAGGCCGGCATGGACATCGCGGCTGTGGATGGCCACCGGCAAGAGACTGTACCTGCTGGTGACCCGCCGGCTGCTGGGCTGGGCCGACCGCGAGGGGGCCGGAGACCGCTGGCGGCTGTAGTGCGACCTCGAGGCTGGCACAATGGCAGCGACACCGCGACACGAACCCGCCCGCCCATGGACCACAGCTGTCACGAGCACAATCGCAGCCGGCCCGTTCCGCCCGGACCCAGGCCCTGGGGAATTCGCCTCAGCCTCCCGGCCGATGACCCGATGCGCCCGCTGCTGGGAGACGACTGGCACGAGTACCACTGGTTCAAAAGCGAAGCCGAGCGCGACGCGAAGATCGAGCAGCTACGTCGCCAGTTCATCTACAACCGCAAGGGCGACTTGCCGAGCTTCGTCATCGAGCGGGTCAATCGCGAGCGAGCGGATGGCGGCTGACCCGCGTTCCGTCAGCCGGCGCCATGGCCGTGTCGCGGCGGAAGGCTCGGGCCGGATCGTTTCCTGCGATGATGGAAAGCAGTGCAAGGCCCCGCTGACTCCGGAACTGTGCGCACGACTTGCCAGGCTGGAAGGCACGGCCTGAGCCTCGTCGCGCTGCTGCTCTTCGGTGCCGCGATGGCGGCCGAGGAGCTCGAGCCGGTCACGGTCACGGCGACTCGCTCGGCCGAGCCGCTGGCTGCCACGCCGGGCAATGTCGCCCTGATCGGCGCCGACGCCGTGGATACCGTGGCGCCGCAACACGCCTCGGAGCTGTTCTGGCGCGCCCCCGGCGCCTGGGTGACGCTCAACAGCGGCCAGGAAAGCCTGGTGGCCATCCGCTCACCGGTGCTGTCGGGAGCAGGCGCCTGCGGCGCGTTCCTGTTTCTCGAGGAGGGCCTGCCGGTGCGCCCGGCGGGCTTCTGCAACGTCAACCAGCTGTTCGAGGTAAACCTCGAGCAGGCGCGCGCGGTCGAGGTGGTGCGTGGGCCCGGCAGCGCACTGTACGGGTCGAACGCGCTGCACGGCATCGTCAATGTGCTGATGCCCGCGCCGGATACCGGTCGCGACCACGCGCTGCTCGACGTCGGTCCGGCCGACTGGCTGCGCGGCCGCTTCAGTACAGGGCGCTGGGACGGTGCTTCGGGCTATCGCATCACCGGCCAGGCGGCACGCGACGGTGGCTGGCGCGACCACAGCGGCTTCGACCAGGCCAAGCTGAACGCGTCCTGGCTGGGCCGGGAGGGCCCGCAGGAGCGCCAGGCCGCGCTCGCCGCGACCTGGCTTCGGCAGGACACCGCAGGGTTCATCACCGGCTTTGAGGCCTACCGCGACGCCGCGCAGCGTCGCGGCAACCCCAATCCCGAGGCCTTCCGCGAAGCCGACAGCCTGCGTGCTTCGCTGGCCCTGCGGCGCGAACAGGGCGGCGCGCGCCTCGAGCTGCGACCCTACCTGCGCGCCAGCCGGATGCGCTTCCTGCAGCACTTCCTGCCTGGCCAGCCGCTGGAGGAAAACGGCCAGTACAGCGCCGGATTGCAACTGACCGCAGCGCGCCAGGCCGGGCCCGGCCTGTTGCACTACGGGGTGGACATCGAGGCGGCCGAGGGCTACCTGGAGCAGTTCCAGGCGGGCGAAGCGACGGAACTGCCGCCCCCGGTCGCCGCGACGCGCCCGCCCGGCTTCCACTACGACTACGAGGTGCGTGCTTATATGCTCGCGCCGTGGCTGCATTGGGAGCGGCCCCTGCCGGGCAGGCTGAGCCTGGGACTCGGGCTGCGCGCCGAGCGCAGCCATTACGACTACGACAATCGCATGCTGGCAGGCAATACGCGCGATGACGGGAGCGAATGTCCGGGCGGCTGTCTGTACACCCGGCCCGCGGATCGCAGCGACCGCTTCGACAACCTTGCGCCCAAGTTGAGCCTGGGCTGGAGGCCGCAAGCCAGCCACCTGGCATGGATTGCGGCGCGGCGCGGGTTCCGCGCCCCGCAGGCCACCGAACTTTATCGTCTGCAGAGCGGCCAGTCAGTGGCCGAGCTGGCCAGCGAGCAGGTCGACGGCTTCGAGCTCGGCTGGCGTGGTTTCGCCGGCGCACTGGAATGGGAACTGAGCGCCTGGCGGTTGCACAAGGAGCACTACATCTTCCGCGACGGTGACGGCTTCAATGTGTCCGACGGCCGCACCCGGCACGAGGGGCTCGACCTGGGGCTGCGCTGGCAGCTGGGCGAGCGGCTGTGGCTCGAGTCTGACCGGACCCTGGCACGGCACACCTGGCGTTTCCACCGGAATGTCGGCCAGGGGGAAATCATCATCCGCGGCAACGACATCGACTCGGCGCCGCGCCGCTTCGGCAGCACGCGGCTGGTCTGGGAGCGACCCGGCGCCACGCGTGCCGAGCTCGAGTGGATTTCCATGGGTCCGCATTGGCTGAACGCGGCCAATACGGCGCGTTACGCCGGCCATGAGCTCATTCACCTGAGAGTGCTGCAACCGCTCGCGCGCGGCATGCACCTGGCGTTCCGCGTCCACAACCTGACCGACCGGGCCTACGCCGAGCGTGCCGATTTCGCGTTCGGCCAGTACCGCTATTTCCCGGGGCGCGACCGCAGCCTGTTCGTCGAGTTCGGCTGGCGCGGATCGTAGGAGCGGCCGCTCCTGACTCGACGTACTAGCCCCGGGGCCCCAGCAGGAACCAGAGAATGAGGCCGAGCACCGGCAGCAACACGATCACCACGATCCACGCCACCTTGACGCCGGTGGTCGCGGAGCTTTGCGCAGTCTTGACGATTGCGTAGACGTCCAGGACCAGCACGATCAGGCCAAGCAGGCCGCCGATTTCAAACATATGCGCCTCCAGGGGCCGCAGACCATCTCGGATCCCGCATGACCTTCTCTGCAGGAGCGGCTGTAGGAGCGGCT
>CAZOSZ010000260.1:0-3264 GCA_964582505.1 uncultured Ectothiorhodospiraceae bacterium
GCCGCGCCGCGCGCCACTACGCCGCCGTCAGCCCAGCCCCCTGCCGCAGCGTGGCTGCCATCATGGCCGTCGGTCGCCGCACACAGTGCAACCCGGTCCTCGCTCCCGGACAGCGCCAGGGCGAGCGTCAGCGCCAGGTGGCTGTTGCGACCGCCCGCACCCGGCGAGGCAGGCAGCGTCACGGTGGTCTCGCCGGACCACGCGTGCAGCTTTGCCTGAACGCACTGCAAGGCGGTGAGAATGGCCTCGGCGGCCTCCGCTGTGGTGCCTTGCAGCGGCGCAGGGTGAAATTCTGCCTGCAGCCCCAGTTCACGGGCCGCGGCGCAGGCCGCTTCGGCGGCCATGGCACCGCGGCCGATCACCCGGTAATCCACCTCGGCCAACCCGCATGCGCCGGGTTCGGGGGGCGGCGGCGCGCGCTCGAGGAGCGACCGCAGCCACACCGGAAGCTCTGGCAGCGCACCCACGGCCGACGGCGTCCACGGCCCGGAGGCGATCACCGCCGGATCGTCGCCGGGCACGTCGGAAATCGCCAGCACGGAAACTCGATGACCGTCGAGGCGCTGTGCCAGCCGGCCCGCCTTAAGGCACGAGAGGCGCGCGCGCACCCGGTTGACGGCACCGATCGGCAAGCCGCTGCCCAGCAGCCACCGATTGGCGCGCGCCAGCTCGTCCGGGTCGACGCCCTCGGGCAGCGCCTCGGCGAGCGCCGAACCGCCGCCGGACAGCAGGCACAGCAGCGGGCTGCCCTGCGGCAGGCCATCGAGAAAAGCCAGCAGCTCGCAACCTGCCGCCAGGCTGTGCGCGCCCGGTACCGGGTGATCGCCGTGCACCTGCCGGACGCCGTGCAGGCCCGCTTCTCCTGGGCGTGCCGCGCCCTCCGCGGAGATGCACAGCGCCGGCCCGATACGTCCGCCAAGAGCATCGGCGGCGCCCGCAAGCATCGCCGCGGCCGCCTTGCCGAGCGCCAGCACCGGGCAATTGTCCGGCAGGTCCAGGCCCGGCAACGCGGCCGCCACCACGCGCCGCCCGTCCACCGCGGCGAGCGCGCACTGCAGGCAATACGACAGAGTCTCGCGGGGCGTCATTCTGCTGTGTAGGAGCGGCTTCAGCCGCGATCCCGTCGCGATCGCGGCTGAAGCCGCTTCTACAGCACTTCGATGGCGACCGGCGAGCCGGCGATGCGCCGGTCGCGGCCGACCCGGGTGGAGTCGTTGCGCGCGGCCTCGATCTTGCGCAGGTATTCGGCGGTCACGTCGCCGGTCACGTACTCGCCGGAGAAACAGGAAGTATCGAACTCGTGGATGTTGGCGTTGTCGTGCTGGACTGCGCGCACCAGGTCCTCGAGCGACTGGTAGATCAGCCAGTCCGCGCCGATTAGCCGCTGGACTTCCTCCTCGGTGCGGCCGTGGGCGATCAGCTCCGAGGCGGCCGGCATGTCGATGCCGTAGACGTTCGGGTAACGCACCGGCGGCGCCGCGGACGCGAAATACACTTTGCGCGCGCCGGCCTCGCGCGCCATGTCGATGATCTGCCGCGAAGTGGTGCCGCGGACGACGGAGTCGTCCACGATCAGCACGTTCTTCTTGCGGAACTCGAGATCGATCGCGTTCAGCTTGCGGCGCACGGACCTCTCGCGCATGGTCTGGCCGGGCATGATGAAGGTGCGACCGATGTAGCGGTTCTTGATGAAACCCTCGCGGTATTTCACGCCCAGCCGGTAGGCCAGCGGCAGCGCGCTGGTGCGGCTGGTGTCCGGCACCGGAATCACCACGTCGATGTCGTGATCCGGGCGCATCCGGATGATCCGGTCGGCCAGCGCCTCACCCATTCTCAGGCGCGCCTTGTAAACCGAGATGTTGTCGATGATCGAGTCCGGCCGCGCGAAATAGACGTACTCGAAGATGCATGGGCTGTGGCGTTCCGCCGGCACGCACTGGCGGGTGTGCAGGCGCCCGCCGACGTCGATGAACACCGCCTCGCCGGGCTGCACGTCGCGCAGCAGCTCGAAGCCGGCCACGTCCAGCGCGACACTCTCGGAGGCGAGCATGTGCTCGCGCCGGCCTTCCACGTCGCGGTAGCCGATCA
Source organism: uncultured Ectothiorhodospiraceae bacterium (assembly GCA_964582505.1). Taxonomy (GTDB): domain Bacteria; phylum Pseudomonadota; class Gammaproteobacteria; order Steroidobacterales; family XN24; genus XN24. The sequence continues at coordinate 2,089 of CAZOSZ010000260.1, forward strand.
CCAGCGGGCGGATCCCGCAGGGATCGCGCAGGCCGAGTATGCCGGCGTTCATCACCAGTGCGACCGCTGCGTAGCCGCCGCGGCAGCGCCGGTAAATGCCCTCGACCGCGCGGAACACCTCGGCCGGGCCGAGCGTCGTGCCGTCCACCCGGTCGAGTTCGTGGGCGAACACATTGAGCAGCACCTCGGAGTCCGAGGTGGTGTTCAGGTAGCGATGGTCCTCGCGGATCACCAGGTCGGCGAGTTCGTCGGCGTTGGTCAGGTTGCCGTTGTGCGCCAGGCAGATGCCGTAGGGCGAGTTGGTGTAGAAGGGCTGCGCCTCGTCCCGGCTCGAGGTGCCGGCCGTCGGGTAGCGGCAATGGCCGATGCCCATGTTGCCCGTGAGCTTGAGCATGTGGCGGCGCTGGAACACGTCGCGCACCAGGCCATTGTTCTTGCGGATGTGGATGCGGTCGTCCGCCGTGACGATGCCGGCGGCGTCCTGGCCGCGATGCTGCAGCACGGTCAGCGCGTCGTACAGCGCCTGGTTGACCGCGCCAGCACCCACGATTCCGACGATTCCGCACATCTTCGCCTACTCCGCCACTGCGTCGCCGAGCCGATCGAGCCCGGCATCCATGTAGTCCCGGATGGAGCGCGTCAGTTCAGCGGTTCTCGGCACCAGCACCGAATCTTCCCACCAGGCCTCGCGGTCCATTTCCAGCATCTGGAATACGATCACCAGCGCGCCGACGATCAACAGGCCGCGCGCCGCGCCGAAAGTCATGCCGAGCGCGCGATCCGTGCCCGTCAGGCCGGATTTGCGCACCAGCAGCACCAGCAGGTGTCCCAGCAACGAACCGGCCAGCAGCGTGCCGACGAACACGATGATCCTGCCCAGCCAGAGCTTGAGCGCCGGTGAGCTGACGGCCGCCAGCGCCGGGTCGAGCAGCCCGGAGAAGCGCCAGGCAAGCCACAGCGCCAGCCCCCAGCTCAGCAGCGACAGCGCCTCGCGCATGAAGCCACGGAAAAAGCCGATCACCACCGACACGGCGAAAGCCGCCAACAGGATGTAATCGACGGTCACCATCCGCGCAGCCGCCCCTCAGTCCTCGGCCCGCACGACGCGGCCCTGCTGCCCGGCCGCGCTGAGCCGCGCCAGCAGGCGCTCCGCGGCTTCCCGGTCCGGGACCGGTC
>CAZOSZ010000261.1:0-3243 GCA_964582505.1 uncultured Ectothiorhodospiraceae bacterium
CTCCGGTGCGAGCGTCGGCGCGCTCGCCAGCGCCGCGCGCAGTGCCGGCAGCAGCCCGGTGTCCGCCGGCTGCGTGTGATCGCCGAAGTGCAGCCCGGCTCGATCCAGCCGCACGGTGAGTGCGTCACCGAAGCCGATGAACGAATAACGGCCGAGCCGCTCCGCGCCCTCGACACTCTCCAGCAGGAAGCGTGGCCTGAAGGGGGCCAGCTTCATGTAGGCCGACACCGGCGTGTCAAGGTCGGCGGAGATATCAAACGGCGATTGCATCATTCCTCCTCTGGGCGGTCCGTGTCCGGGAGGATGTCAGGAACAACCCACCCCCGGCGCGTTCCGGAGACGGGTTCGGGGCGTGAGCCGTTTCAGCCGGCAGCGCGCGACCGGACCCCCTCCGGGGATCCGTTGCGCCACCACCCGTGGCCGCGCGCGCTGGCCGGTTCGGCGTTCATGCTGAGCCGGATGTTACCCGGCCTTGCCCCGCGGTCAAGCCCCGTGTGGCCGCAGAATCCGTAGGAGCGGCTTCAGCCGCGATGCCGGGGGCGGCTTCAGCCGCGACGCCGGAGGCGGCTTCAGCCGCAATACGGGTCGCGGCTGAAGCCGCTCCTACGGGAGCGGGACGGGCAGGGCCCACGGCACGCCATAACGAATCACCAGCGCGACCGAGATCGCCAGCCACACCAGCACGGTCAGCGGCAGGCCGACCCGCAGGAAGTCGCGAGCCAGGTAGCCGCCGGCGGTCGAGACCACCAGGTTCGGGCGCGAGCCCAGCGCGGTGGCAAAGCTCAGGTTGGCGCCGAACAGCACCGCCAGCACGAAGGGCTCGAGCGGTGCGCCGAGGCCACGCGCGACCGCGACCGCCACCGGCACCGCCAGCAGGGCCACCGCGACATTGGGCGCCAGGCTGCCTGCAATCGCCACGGCCAGCAGCACCAGCGACAAGGACAACGCAGCCGGCAGCCCGTCGAACAGCTGCAGGAACAGGGCAGCCACGAAGGCGTCGGCGCCGGTCGCCACGCTGGCCTCGACCAGCGCGAGGCTCATGACAATGATCAGCACCAGCGCCGGCGACAACGCGCCGGCCACCTCCCGCCAGCCGAGGCAGCCGGTGGCGATCATCAGCGCCGCGCCGGCCGTGGCGCTGACCGATATGGGCACCAGTCCGGTGGCCGCCGTGAGCACCACGGCCGCCGTGAGCGCCAGCGCAAGCGGCGCCCGTGCCGTCTTCGGCAGGTCCACCCGCCCGTCCAGCACCAGCATGCTGCCGCTGGCGCGCAATTCGCGAAGCCGCTCCGGCGGGCCCTGCACGAGGATCACGTCACCGGCCTGCAGTACCGCGTCCTCGAAGTCACCGCTCACTTCGCTCATGCCCGCCGCGGTTGATCGATGGATGGCCAGCGGCAGCAGCCGGAGGCGCTGGCGAAAATGCGTGGTCGACAGGGTCTTTCCGTACAGCGGAGATTCCGGGGTCACCACCAGCTCGGCAAGCTGCTGCTCGCCGGAAGTGTCCTCGCCGACCTCGTCGACTTCATCGCCGGCGAACTCGCCGTGCATCCTGACGCCGAGCAACCGCTCGTACTCCTTGAGATGTTCCCGGGTGTCGGCCACCAGCAGGCGGTCGCCGCTTTGCAGCCGCATCGCGGGAAGCTTCGCCACCTGCAGGCCGTCGCCGCGCTGCACCCGGGATACGTTCATCCGCCGCCCGGTGCGCTCGCGAAGTTCGGCCAGCGTGCGGCCGACCGCCCAGCTGTCGTCGGCGATGAAGTACATGGCCTTGAAGATGCGCGGCGCAGCCTGGCGAATGGGCGCGTTTCGCTCCGGCAGCAGGCGCGGCGCGACCAGCCAGAGGAACAGCAGGCCCACGCCGACGCCGGCCGCGGCGGGCACTACAAAGTGGAACATGCCGAATCGCGGCAGCCCGAGCGCTTCAGCCTCGTTGACCACCAGCAGGTTGGTCGAAGTGCCGATGGTGGTCATCATGCCACCGAGCAGTGCAGCAAAGCCCACCGGCATCAGCACGCGGGACGCGGGGAAGCGCCGCCGCGCGGAAGCGCCCACCAGCACCGGCAACAGCGCCAGCACCACCAGGGTATTGGAGAGAAAGGCGGAGATCGCAGTGCACACGACCAGGGTCAGGGCCAGGGCCAGCGAGCGCGGGCCCGCCCACATCCTGAGCATCAGCCGGATCAGCGGCTGCAGCGCACCGGTGGCTTCCAGGGCGCGGCCGACGATCAGCAGCGCGGCGATGGTGAGCAGCGCGGCGTTGCCAAACGCGGCCAGCAGCGACAGCGGCTGCACCGGCCCGGCCGGCCCGCTGTACGGGAACAGCTCGAAGCCCATCACCAGCAGCATCAGCACCATCAGGCTGGTGGACTCCTGGGGCACGGATGGCCGGGTCAGGACCACCAGCGCAAACAGGGCCAGCCCGATGACGGCAAGCCCGTGGGTATCCGGGACGGTCAGCGTCGCGATCGTGTCCATCGGGTCCGACGGCTGCGGCGGGGGGCCAACCATTACCACGGCAGGGGCCGCCACGCGAGGGGCAGGGGTCAACTGCGCAATGCCACGGCCCATGCAAATCGCAGCGCCTCGCCGTAGAGTTCGACCGGGTACTCCCCCTGCGGCCGGCACCAGGCGATGCTGTCGGCGCAGCTCAGCGCGGGCAGCAGGCCGAGGCCGTCGCGCCCGCACTCCGGAGGTGCAAGGCTCCATGGCGACAGGCACACGAGGTGCGAATGTCGCGCGCCGTGCACCAGCACGGCACGGTCCAGCGCGCCCGCCTCTGCCACCTCGAGCGCGTCCGGCAGCGGGAAAGGCTGCAGGCCCCCGCTTGCGCCACGCGTCCGCGCCAGCCTCACCGAGGCGGCGCGCGCGCCGTCGCGGAAGGCCCGTAAGCGGCGGGTCAGCCAATTCAGCGTGGCAAAATCCCGCGGATCCCGGCCAGCTGCCAGGACGGCCGCGGCGATGCCTTCAAGTCGCAGTGCAAGTCGCCGCGGCCCGCCCGGGCCCAGCGCCTGGTCGAGCAACTCGTCGGCCGCGCAGACAAGCCGGCCCGCCAGCCGGGCCAGCCCTGCCGGCTCGTCCTCGCAGGCGACGAGCAAGGAGCGGAAATCCAGGTCCAGCCTGAGCCGGCAGGGGGTCTCCGGGATCAGTTCGGCCAGCAGCGGCGACGGCCCGGCCCAGCGTCGTCCCGGCGCGAGTTGCGACAGGCCCGGGCCGGGGGCCTCCGGCACCAGACTCACGGCC
>CAZOSZ010000262.1:0-3218 GCA_964582505.1 uncultured Ectothiorhodospiraceae bacterium
CGCTTCGACAGGATCTCCCTGGCCCTCGCGCGCGGGCGAGTATCCATGTGAAATGGCCGGAATCATGGGGCGGCGGTGATCTATTGCCATCGTATTCATCGGCAGGCCTGCGCCAGGCGCACCTGCAACAGGCGGAATCTGATTTCGAAGCCCTGCCGTTCGACGCGCGAGCCGCGCGGTGCCGATCCCCGTCTGAAACGCGCTCACTCCCCCTCGAGCATCCTCCTGAGCCGCCGCGCCGCACTCGAGAACTTCACCTGCGCGGGATCGAAGGCCTCGGGATTCCAGGCGCCGCTTCGCCTTGGATTGCCGCCCAGCCACTGGAGCAGTTCCTCGCGCTCGGGATGGTTCGGGTCGGCCAGCGCATGCAGCAGCTCGAAATACCCAGGCGGACCGCCGCAATCCTCGGGCGGGCAGGCCCTCTGCCCGGCGATGCAGCGCGGGTAGCGCGTGCCCTTCGCCCGCGGCTCGATGGCCACCAGCGTAACGTCATGCCGCCAGTCGTCGCCGAAGTCGTACCAGTAGAGCGCGCGGTCGCCGGGCGCCCGGAAGTACAAGGCGATGGGCTCCTCCCAGCCGGGCAGGACTTCCATGCCGGTTTCATCGTCGGGAATGCCGATCTTGAGCACCCGCCCCGCCCGCGACAACTCGAGACTGAACTCGTGCAGGTGATAGTCCAGCCAACCCATGGCGTCCTGGATGGCGACGTGCAGGTCCCAGAAGCTGGCGCGCTGGGGGATCTCGATCAGCCGCCAGATCGGCGGCTCGATCTCCCGCAGCCGGACGTCGAAGCGATAGATCGCGGTTCGTGATGCGGCCATTGGTTGGCCTCGCGTTGCCGAGGAACGAGGAATATCCGTGATCCTCGTCCAGTTATGCCTGGCTGTCCAAGGCCCGCAGAACGTGCGGCCTGGGACCCGTCAGGCCGCTGCACGACCTGCGATACCATGACGCCACCATGATGGTTTCCAGAGGGTCCCGGCCATGGGCACATCCATCACCTTGAAGAACATTCCCGAACCGCTCTACAGGCGCATCAGGATGTCGGCCGATCGTCACCACCGCAGCCTCAACAGCGAGATCATCGCCCGCCTGGAGCAGGCGCTCGCGCCGCACGCCGCGGATGTCGAGGGATCCCTGCGGCGACGCTGCTGACCTGACGGCGCGTGTCCGCGACGTTTCCGCGGAAACGTCCGTTCAGTTGTCCTTGCCTTGCTTGAACTCAGCCATGACCTGCTCAAGGGGTATGAGCTTCTCGGCCTTCTCTTCCTCCGACATCGCGTCGGGCTCGAGGCCCGGCGGGCGTTGTTGGATCGCGATCCGCATGGCGTTCGCCTCGGGCTCCAGCGTGCGAAGCTCGCGCAAGACGATTCGGTAGCCCTCCACGCGCGGGCCTTCTTCGGGGTAAAACCACGCCAGCGCGGCCTTGATCTCCACCCATTGCGTAGCGGCAATCAGTTCAGCAAATGTCGCCATGAGCGTTCCTCGGTGCCGGTTTTGCTCAGCCATTTCGCTGAGGCGGCCTCCGACCCGCGGCTTGCTACTGCAGCACGTCCGGAGTCTGCCAGAGCCACTCCTGCCCGTCGACGAAGGACAGGCACCGGAACCCGGTTCGGTCGGCGGGCTTGAGCCCCTTGATGACTGCGGCGCGCTTCACCATCTCCGGTTGCGGCTCGAACAGCCTGCGGCCGAACCCCGGCACCAGGTTTTGCAGGTAACGATCCGGTTGGCCTTGCAAAACCTGGGCCGTGCTGGAGCACACGGCGGTGCCGAACCCCTCAGCGAGGGTCTGCATGCGCGCGGCGCAGTTGAGCGGATAGCCGACGAAATCCACCTCGCTCGCCTCGTTCAGGTGCGGCTCGAGCTGGATGCGGATCGCCTCGCCGATGGAGATCCCGACACCGTAGCCGGCCGGCACGGGATAAGGGAGCGATTGGGTGAGCGCCCCGTACCCCTTGTGCAGGTCGAAGGCGGCGTCGAGCGCACTGGCGAGGCACCGCGCCATGTCATTCTCGCCCTCCAGTTCCCACAGCAGCACGAAGCCGTCGCCGAGAATCTTCTGGAAGGGGCGATGATGATCGTCACAGATCTGCATGACCTGGCCGAACTGCAGCTTGACGAGGTCGGCCACGCGGTCGAGCGACTGCGTCTCGCTCCAGGTCGAAAAGCCTCGCATATCCGCGAACAGCGCCACGATCTGCGAGCGGACGCCGAAGCGCTCATGGTGGCGGGGCGCCAGGTTGATTTCAGAGTGTCTTCTGTACATGCGACTGGGCACCTGGTTGGAGGTGAACAGTATGGGCTGATTACGTGCAATGTCGACTTTCTCGCCGGTTTGCGCGGATGCGGCCGCTCAGCTTCCGTTCATTTTCGCCTCCGTCGACTCGCGGGGCGCGGCCGGCATCGCAGGCGCGTTGATGAGTTCGGACCTGTTGTTCCTCGGCGCCTACACCTGCCCGTCGGGGTACCTGGGGCCGGAAGACTGCACCTTCGGTGCGCTGAACTATGACTGATCCACAGCGGGATCGCCTTGGCGTGGCGTATCCGTACTAGTCGCGAGCCGGCACTCCGGTCAATTCCTCACTCAATGCGACCAGCCGGGCGCGCGCACTGGCATCACCGGGCTGGGAATCCCTCGGCGCCGTCGGCTTGCCTTCGACATAGAAGGCACCGGGCTCGAGATCGGGACGGGTGATCAGGCCCATCACGTGGTCGCGGCCCTCGGCCACGGTCGTGCGGGGCGTGAGGCCGAGGCTCTCGACCATCGTCGTGTTCATCATCGTGGCCGGGTGCAGGGCGATCATGGTGATGCCCTCCTTTGCAAAATGCGGCGCCAGCTCGACCGTCATGGTCACCTGCGCCAGCTTGCTCTGGCCATAACCGCGGGCATGGGCGCCCGGTCGTTCCAGCATGACGTCGTCGAAGTCGATCGGGTGCGCGCTGCCGGAGGCCACGTTGATCACGCGCGACGGCGCCGCCGCGGCCAGGTTGGGCCGCAGCCTGTTCACCAGCACCCAGCCCGCGAGGTAGTTCACGGCAAATTGCAGTTCATGGCCGTCCGCGCTGGTGCGACGCGGCTGGTCGCCGGTGAAGCCAATGCCCGCGTTGCTCACCAGCAGGTCGAGCTTCGGATAGTCCCTGGCGATGGTGTCGGCGAAGTCGCGCACAGCCTGCATCGACGCGAAGTCGGCGGCATAGAAGCGCGCCGAGCCCTTGCC
>CAZOSZ010000263.1:0-1061 GCA_964582505.1 uncultured Ectothiorhodospiraceae bacterium
GCCGGGCGCGTTGCGTGCGTGCGCGAGCCCCTCGCCTGCGCTCCGCGTTCCTCGCCGTCCCAGCGCACGGAACCTGGCGGCGGTGCCCAGGCCGCCGGCACGGCGTAGGGCGACAGCGGGTCGGCCGAGACCACCCCGGTGTTGCGCACGATCCGGTCGATCAGAAACAGCGGCCGCCGCTTCGCCTCCATGAACAGCCGCCCGAGGTACTCGCACATCACCGCGAGCACCATCATCTGGAAGCTGCCGAGGAGCAGGACCACGGTAATGACGCTGGTCCAGCCGGGCACCGTCTCGCCCCTCAGCCACTGCGCGACGGCGTAGCCGACCGTGAACAACGCCGCGAGCGCCAAAACGAAGCACAGGTAGTTCGCGAGCCGCAACGGTCGCACGGAGAAGCTCGTGATGCCGTCGGCCGCCAGCCTGACCATGTCGCGCCAGCGATAGTTGCTGGTGCCGGCAAACCGCTCCGCCCGGTCGTAGGGCAGCGGCACCTGCCTGAACCCAACCCAGCTGACCATGCCGCAGACGAAGCGGTCCCGCTCCGGCATCGCCAGGAAGGCGTCCAGCGCCCGCCGGCTCATCAGCCGGAACTCGCCGGCATCGAGGGGAATATCGGTTTCCGTCAGCGCGCGCAGGAGACGATAGAACAGGCTGGCACTGGAGCGTTTCGCCCAACTCTCGCCGGCACGCGAGTTGCGCTGCCCGTAGACGACGTCGGCGCCCTCATCCATGATCTCCATCATGCGCCCCAGCAGCTCGGGCGGATCCTGCAGGTCGTCGTCGATGATCAGGACCCGGTCACCGCGACACACCGCCAGGCCCGCCGTGAGCGCGAGCTGGTGCCCGTGGTTGCGGGACAGCTCCACGAACACGACGTGCGGATCGCGCCGGGCTATATCGGCCAGGATCGCACCGGTCGCGTCGCGCGAGCCGTCGTTGACGAGCACGAGCTCGTAATCGTCGCCGACCGCAGCCGCGCAGGCGCCCGACAGGCGGCGATGCAGCTCGGCCAGGCTCGGCGCACTGTTGTAGCAGGGCACCACCGCCGACAGCGCGGG
>CAZOSZ010000263.1:1161-3206 GCA_964582505.1 uncultured Ectothiorhodospiraceae bacterium
ACCGGCCGCAGCAACTGCCGATCGCGGCTCGCCCTCGGTCTGCCGATCCGCAGGTTGCATTATCGGCAGGGATCTTGCAATCATCCGCGGTCCCGTCCGGGCAGTAGGACTGCGGCTGTGGCGCGATTGCCATCTCCGAGGCGGAATCCGGTCACCGCCGGCTCGCTCCGCCGCGGTCGTGAGGTTGTTTGTGCTGTATTGCCCCATGGAAGTAAGGATCATGACCCCGAGCCGAATTCAGTTCGTCGCCGGCTATGTCGTTGTGCTGGCTGTACTTCTTGTCCCTTTGACAATGACCCGATACCTGCCTCTCGATGATTATCACAATCACCTGGCTCGCATGCATATCCTGGCCCAGGCCGAAACAGATCCAAAGCTCAATCAGTTTTACGAGGTCGATTGGCAGGTACTCCCCAATCTCGCGATGGATGCCATCGTCCCGGTGCTCGCCACGATCATGAGCGTGGAGGATGCGACCCGGATCTTCGTCGCGGTCGCCGTGGCGCTGATGACGAGCGGGACGGTCGCGCTGCATCGGGTCCTCACCGGCCGGTTGCACTGGTGGCCCCTGGTTGCCGCCCTGTTCGTGTACAACCGGGTCTTCCTGTTCGGCTTCGTCAACTACATGGCGGCGGTCGGGCTGTTTCTCTGGGCGCTGGCGGCGTGGATCCACTGGCGCGAGCGTTCACCCGCGTTCCGCGTGGCGGTGTTCTCGACCGCCGCGGCGGTGCTGTTCTTTTCGCACCTTTACGCGCTCGGACTGTATGCGATCTGCGTGGGCGGGTACGAGCTCACCCGCTGGCGGGAGTGGCTGCGCGACCGCCGCAGCTTCGTCACCCAAGGCCTGGTGCTCGCGCTACCGTTCGCCCTGCCGGCTTATCTCCTGTTGTTGCACAGCCCCACCAGCGAGAACGTTCTGGCCTTCCGCTACGACGACCCGATGGCGTTCCTGCGTGACAAGATCCGGGCCGTCTATCAGCTCACGACCAATTACTACGTGACCTTCGACCGGCTCACGTTCGTCGCCCTGGCGCTGGCGGCCCTGGCCGGTGTCGCCCTGGGCTGGCTTCGGCTGGACCGGCGCATGATCTGGTCGATCGGGCTGCTCCTTGCGGTCTTCCTGCTGATGCCCCGCCAACTGCTGGGCTCGAATCTCGCCGACTTCAGGCTGCCGGTCGCGCTGGTCCTGCTCCTGGTGGCGAGCCTGCACCCGACGGAGCGGCCGGCCATGCGGATGGTCCTGGCGGCGCTCGCGGCCCTGTTCCTGGTGCGCATGGGGCTGCTCACCGAGCGCTGGCATACGTTCGACGAGGTTTATCAGCATTATCTCGAGGCGATCGCCCCGATTCCCGAAGGCAGCCGGGTGGTCGCGGCGGTCGCGCAGCGCCCTGATCCCTTCCTGGCCTTCGCCCCCACCCTGATGTACGTCAACACGCTCGCGGTGATCGAGAAGTCGGCGTTCGAGCCGACGCTGTTCGCCGAGGCGGGCAAGCAGCCGGTCGCGATCACCCCGGAATGGCGCGAGCTGGCCGAGGCCTATCCCTGGTCATGGCCGGCAGCCCCTCTGGACGCCCTGGCGCCCGGTCTGGTCGACGGCGGGCCGGTGGGCGGTGCGCCGGGCATGCTGTTCGAGTACGACTATCTGCTGCTGCTCTATCCGAAGGGCGACGCCAACCCCGCGCCGGAAGCCTTGCACCAGCTGTACACGGCACCCCTGTTCCACTTCTACGAGATCCGCCGCGACGGCGGCCTTCCGGGCGCCGGGGCAGGAACCGCCTCGCCCGAAGGTGGCGCAGACGTGGCCAAGCGGACCGAGGGGCTAGGCACCGAGCCTGGGCGATGATCGGGGTGCTGCAGCGGCATGGGCCGCGCGCGGTCAAGTTCGCGCTGGTCGGCGTGCTCAACACCGCGATCGACTTCGTCGTGTTCGTGCTGCTGCTGTACGGGCTGGGCTGGCCCCTCCTGCTGGCCAACACCCTGGGCTATCTGGCCGGCCTGGCCAACAGCTACTGGCTGAACAGCCGCTGGACCTTTCGCGATCCGGC
>CAZOSZ010000264.1:0-3182 GCA_964582505.1 uncultured Ectothiorhodospiraceae bacterium
CATCGAGCGGCTGCGCAAGGGACCCATCGACCAACCCGAATGCCTCGCCGGCTTCCTTTACAGCACGGCTCGGAACCTGCTGATCGCCCACCAGCGCAAGGAATGGCGACGCGCCACGACACCCGACAGCGAGGCCGTGGACCTGGTGCCCGACGAGAGTCGCAGCCCCTTCAGGGAGGTTTCGCGGGAGCAGGTCGCACGCCTGGTGCGCCAGCTCCTGAACGAGCTGCAGGTGCCACGAGACCGGGAAATCCTGCTGCGCGTCTACGTGCAGGACCAGGACAAGGAGGAGATCTGCCGGGCACTCGGGCTCGACAGCCTGCATTTCAACCGCGTGCTGCATCGCGCCAAGCAGCGCTTCCGCCAGCTGCTGCTGCACGCCGACCGCCGCGGGCAGCTGCGGCTCGTCGACGGCGATGTGGCACTGAGACCCGACCCCCGCGCATGACACTTAACGGGTAGGCCCGCACGGAGCCCCATTGAACATGGACCGCGAATACATCAGCCAGCACAACGTCGTCGAGCGTTACCTGTCGGGTCGCCTGACGGAGGAGGAACTGGCTGCCTTCGAGGAGCGTTGCCTGTGGGACCCCGAAACCCTCGACGAACTGGAGGTCGCGGAAAAGCTGCGCGAAGGATTGCGCGAGGTGGGTGCCGAGCGGAGCGCAACAGCCACGCGGGGCCCCGTGGCCCGCTGGCTGCTGTCACCGCAGTGGGCGGCCGCGGCCTCGGTGATGCTGGTGGTCTCGCTGGGCACCACCGGCGGCCTGCTATTGAGCCAGTCACGGTCACCGGACGACACGGCCCTGGCAACCGCCCGCGTCTATTCCATTGAAATGATGCGCGGTGGCGGGTCACCGTCCACCGTCGTGCGGGTCAGTCCGGCGGACCGCTGGGTGGTGCTGCTGGTCTATCCCGATATGAGCCGGCACGAGCGCTTCCGGGCCAGCCTGTTGCGTGCCGGCGAACACGATCCCGTCTGGGAGGCCTCGGACATTCCCGCGGGCACGGCGGAATCCCTCGCAGTCAGCGTGCAGGCTGCATTGCTGGCGCCCGGCGATTACCGCCTGCAGGTGGCCGGCCTGGCGGAGGGCTTGCCCGCCGCCCAGGTCGGTGAAGTGTCCTTCCGCGTCGCCCCGGGCGAGTAATCCCCTTCGAGATCCCGTGAGATAGCGCCATCCGTCGCAGCACCTCACTGACATAGAGCCGGGACATGATCCTGGCCAGTTCAGAGGAGAGTCGGCGATGGAAAGCAATCTGCAGCCCGGTTTCGACGTCGGCGAATATCATGTCGTGCCCGACTCGCGGCTGATCATCGGCCCGGAGGGTTCGCACCGCGTCTGCGAGCCGATCATCGCGCTGCTGAGCGAACTGGCCGCGCACGCCGGGGAGCCGGTGAACCGCAGCCGCATCATCGAGGACGTCTGGCACGGCGCGCCGGGGGCCGACCGGGCGCTGACACGTTGCGTAAGTCGCTTGCGCCGCTACCTGCACGACGACGGCGGCCAGCCGCGCTACATCCAGACGCTGCCGGGCCACGGCTACCGACTGGTGGCCGACGTGCGTGTGCAGGATGCCAGGGTTACCGTTCCCAGGGCGCGTCCCTCCAACAGGTTCTGGTCCTTCATGCTTGAGCTGCGCCAGCGAAAGGTGTGCCGCGCGGCACTGATCTACGCCGTGGTGGTCTGGCTGATCTACCAGGTGTCCGAGATCGTGCTGCCTGCGCTGGGCGCGCCCTCGTGGGTGCTGGCCTCGGTCGTGATGCTCGGCGTGCTCGGATTCCCGGTCGCGCTGGTGCTGGCCTGGACCTTCGAGATCACGCCCGAGGGCCTGAAGATTGACGACGCGAGTCTTCGGAACACAGGCCGCGGCGAGACCCGCCGGCGCGAGCTGGCCTTCAACGCGGGGCTGATCGGCATGGCGGTGCTGCTCTCCGGGCAACTGCTGTACGCGAGCTTCGACACGCCCGGTGCGGCGCCGGCGAGTGCCGCGCGACACGAATTCCGGACGCTGGCACTGGCAACCTTCCTGCAGGCCGATTCCAGGCCGGAATCCGAGATGCTGGGCCGGGCGCTGACCGCCGAGCTGCGGCACCGCCTGCGCAGCGAGCGCGGGCTGCGGATCGTCGGCCTGGACTCGATCGATGCGCTGCAGCGTGGCGTGCCTGCTGAAGTCGAGGCGTTGCTGTTTGGCAGCGTGCGGGTCGACGAGCAGACCGCCAGGCTGGCGGTCTACGTCGTCGACCGCGCGAGCGGCCAGGATGTGTGGTCCGGCATGATCGAGCAGCCGCGCGAGCCGCTGGCCAGCCTGTCACACCGACTGGCGGGTTCCATCGCCGAAGTGATTCCGCAAGGCTCAGCTGCGAGCGTCCGGACTGCGGGTCGGGCACGCGCCAGGAATGCCCTGCCGGCGCAGCATGCGAGCCAGGCAGCGCTGCGCGACTGAAAGGACTGGTGCGCCCCGAACGACCCGGGCTCAGCAGCCAGGCCCGTTCAGGGGAGATTCTCCCACTTCTCCACCGCCAGCGTGATCGACTCGATCATCACGTCGTTGCCCTTGACGGCCATCACGCTCACTTCGTACTTCGCCGGCCAGGCATGGGTGAAATTCCAGCGCTTGACCTCGCCGCTGCTGCGCTCCAGGGCAACGACCACGCCGCTTTTCAACACCGGCGCTCCACCGCCGGCCCGGTTCGCCAGCAGCCACTCGTGGAAGAAGTCGCCGGCTCCGGCAATGAGCCCGCGCTTGAGCACGAGATTGGAGAATTTCGTCGGGCCGGGAAGCTTCCGGGTCGTATCGGGGTCCGAGCCGTCCCGGAACTCGATCACTTCCTGCTCGACCGACAGGCCGGACATGTCGGCAAAGGTTCCGACCGGGACCCCGTCGATTTCGACCACGAAGTTGAAGCTGCCCCACCGTCCAACGGGCGCATCGTCCGCCAGCGCCCCGGCGATGACCAGGCACAACAACACGCCGATCCCGACACTCGCTTTCAGCGTTCTCCCGTTCCCCATCACCCACCTACCGGACCCTGAGGGCCTCCGTCGTGCGGTTGCTGCAGCAGCTTGCAGGACGCGTAGGCCAACGGGCGGCAAATTCCACGGCGGTTCGCTGCAAGCGGCGACGGGTCGCGGCTGAAGCCAGGTCGCGGCTGAAGCCAGGTCGCGGCTGAAGCCAGGTCG
>CAZOSZ010000265.1:0-3173 GCA_964582505.1 uncultured Ectothiorhodospiraceae bacterium
CGGTGCGGACACTGCGGCGGGGGTGTCGCGCCGCGCCAGCTCCAGGCCGCGGCGCGCCCAGTCACTGTAGCCGCCGACGTATTCCACGATGCGCCCGCCGGGCTCGAACACCAGGATGCTGCTGACCACGTTGTCGAGGAACTCGCGGTCGTGGCTGACCACCAGCAGCGTGCCTGAGTATTCCGCCAGCCGATCCTCGAGCACTTCCAGGGTCTCGACGTCGAGGTCGTTGGTCGGTTCGTCGAGCACCAGCAGGTTGCTCGGGCGGGTGAACAGCCTGGCGAGGATCACCCGGTTGCGCTCGCCGCCGGACAGCGACCTGACCGGCGTCATCGCGCGCTTGGCGGTGAACAGGAAGCCGCGCAGGTAGCCGACCACGTGCTGAGCCCTGCCGTTGAGGCTCACATAGTCCCGCCCGTCACCGACGTTCTCAGCGACGCTCTTGTCCGGGTCGAGTTGCTCTCGCAGCGGGTCGAACCAGGCGACTTGCAGGTTGGTGCCAGGCTTCACCGTGCCGGCCTGAGGCTGCAGCTCGCCCAGCAGCAGCTTGAGCAGCGTGCTCTTGCCGACGCCGTTGTTGCCGACCAGGCCGATCCGGTCGCCGCGCATCACCTTGAGATGCAGGCCGGAGATCAGCGGCTCATCGCCGTAGCCATAGCCGAGGTTCTTCGCCTGCAACACCTTGCGGCCCGAGGCGTCGGCCTCGCCGATGGCGATGCGTGCCGTGCCCGGGCGCTTCAGCCGCTGCGCGCGCAGCTCGCGAAGCTCGAGCAGCGCCCGCACCCGGCCTTCGTTGCGGGTGCGGCGTGCCTTGATGCCCTGCCGGATCCAGGCCTCCTCCTCGGCGAGCTTGCGGTCGAACTGGGCATTGCGGCGATCCTCTTCCTCGATCGCCTCGGCCTTGCGGCGCAGGTAGCTGCGGTAGTCGCCCGGCCAGCTGACCAGCTTGCCGCGATCGATCTCCACGATCCGGGTCGCAAGCCGCTGCAGGAAGGCGCGATCGTGCGTAATGAACAGCACCGCGCCCGGCCAGCCGGCCACCCGCTGTTCCAGCCACTGGATGGACGACAGGTCGAGATGATTGGTGGGTTCGTCCAGCAACAGCAATTCGGGCTTGCTGACCAGCGCGCTCGCCAGCGCGACGCGCCTGCGCCAGCCGCCGGACAATTCCGCGAGCCGCTGCTCGGCAGGCAGCTTCATCTCGCTGACCAGTGTGTCCACCACGCGCTCGACATGCCAACCGTCCACGGCATCGATGCGACGGTGCAGCAGTTCGAGTTCCTGCAGCCCCTGGCGGTCGAGCGCGCCGGCGGAGCGATGCAGGTACTCCTCCACCAGCGCCCGCACCGGCTCCAGGCCCGCCATGACCGCTTCCCGGACGGTCGATTCCTGGTCCCCGGGCGGTGACTGCTCGAGCCAGCTGATCCGCAACCCGGCGGCCGCCTGGACCTCGCCGTCGTCGGGTGCCAGCGCGCCGGTGATCAGCTTCAGCAGCGTGGTCTTGCCGGCGCCATTGCGTCCGATCAGGCAGACGCGCTCGCCAGGATCGATGGCGAAGTCCGCAGCCGACAGAATCACCTGGTCGCCGAAACGGAGCGAGACCTGGTCGAGACGGATCAGCGACATGGATGGAGCGCAGCTGGCGATGATTGAAGGTAAATTCTAACGCGCCGCCCCCGGCCCTGCCGGCACGATCTCGCGCCCGGGCCTGTGTCGGCACGCCGGGGGCTGCTACGCTGCGGCTCCGGCCCCGCAGCACCCAGATGGAGACCACCTGTGCGCCCCGACCTGACCGCCCTCGAGGCCCGCGTCATCGGCTGCCTGATCGAGAAAGAAATCACCACGCCCGATCATTACCCCTTGACGCTGAACGCGCTGAGGGCAGCCTGCAATCAACGCAGCAACCGCGACCCGGTGCTGGAGTTGACCGACATGGACGTGCAGGCGGCGCTCGACAGCTTGATGAAAAAGCACCTGGTCACCGACCGCAGCGGCGGCGTCGGAGGCCGCGTAACCCGCTACCGGCACCGTTTCTGCAATTCGCAGTTCAGCGATTTGCAGCTGGCGCCGCCCGAACTGGCGGTGGTGTGCGAACTGCTGTTGCGCGGTCCGCAGACCCCCGGCGAACTGCGCAGCCGGGCCAGTCGCATGGCGCCGTTGCGCGAGGTCGCCGAGGTCGAGTCCGCGCTGGAAGCGCTGGCCGCCCGCGAGGATCCGCTGGTTGCGCGCCTGCCCCGTGAGCCCGGCAAGCGTGAATCCCGCTGGATGCAGCTGTTCTGCAACGATGCACCGCCACCGCTCGAGGTGCAACGCCCGCATGACGCTGACGTGCCGCAGGTCGAGGCGCTGGCGAACCGGTTGGAGGCCCTTGAAGACGAAGTCGCCACCTTGCGCAGGCGGCTGGAGGACATTTCGACTGGCCAGCCCTGAGGGGCGTACTAGGATTGGAGCAGGCACCGTACGCTCGAAGGTCCTGAGATGATCCGGATTCGCCCGGAGCGCCCCGGGGAGCAGGACGCGGTCCGCTCGATCCACCTGTCGGCCTTCCCCGACAGCGTCGAGGCTGAGCTGGTCGATCGGCTGCGCCGCGACGGGGATGCGATGCTGTCGCTGGTGGCGGAGGCGCACGGCACATTGCTCGGCCACGCGCTGTTCAGCCCGGTACGGCTGGAGCCGCCGGTGCGCATGCTGCAGGGCGCCGGCCTGGCGCCGATGGCGGTCGTGCCGGCGCACCAGGGGCGCGGGATCGGCACTCGGCTGGCACTGGCCGGCATCGAGGCCTGTCGCGCGGCCGAGCTGGACTACCTCGTGGTGCTCGGTGACCCGGCCTACTACGCCCGCTTCGGTTTCCTGCCAGCCAGCCAGCTCGGCCTGGCCGACACCTGGGGCGGCGAGGCCGCTTTCCAGGCCCTGGAACTGCGCCGTGGCTGCCTGGCCGGCGTGGAATCGACGGTGCAGTATGCGCCGGCATTCGCGGCACTGAGCCAGCTCGCCTCGCTGGACTGAGCGCCGGTTTGCTAGCATGGGCGCTGGTATCGACTCGAGGGGCCGGGATGAGGCCGATCGCTCGCCCAATGATCATGGTCCTGGCGCTGTGCATCGCGATGCCGGCCCTGCAGGCCTGCGGTCGCAGTGAGGCGCCGCGGCCCGCGCAGCCACCCGCGGCGGCGCCA
>CAZOSZ010000266.1:0-3155 GCA_964582505.1 uncultured Ectothiorhodospiraceae bacterium
TCGTCCTGTACGGCGCGGCGGTCGGCAGCGCGCTGGCCCTGCTGAGCTGGCAACTGCGTGATGCGGCGCTGGTGGGCTGGATGGCCGCCGGCACCGCACTGGTGCTGGTGGCGCTGGCGGCCGGCGGCTGGCTGCTGGTGCTGGCGGCCTCGAGGCTGAGGGGTGGCGGTGGCGCCTGGCGCTATGGCCTGGCGAATGTCGCGAGGCGCGGGCGCGACAGCATCATCCAGGTCGGCGCATTCGGCATCGGCCTGATGGTGCTGTTGCTGCTGACGCTGGTCCGCACCGGGCTGCTCGAGCAATGGCGCGCGACCCTGCCGCCGGACGCGCCCAACCGCTTCCTGATCAACATCCAGCCTGACGAGGCCGAGGGCGTGCAGGCGTTCCTTGCCGATCGCTTCGGTGGCGGCGAGCTGGTGCCGCTGGTCCGCGCGCGGATCACTGCAATCAACGGACGCCCGGTCGCGGAGCTCGAGTTTGCCTCGCCGCGCGCGCAACGCTTCATTGACCGCGAATCGAACCTGAGCTGGGCCAGCGAGCCGGCACCGGACAACCGCATCGTGGCGGGGCGATGGTGGCCCTCCGGCGGCGGCGACGAGGTGTCCGTCGAATCCGACTTCGCACGCGATCTCGGACTGGCCCTCGGCGATCGCATCGAGTTTGACCTCGCTGGCGAGCGGCTCGAAGCCAAGGTCACGAGCCTGCGCTCGGTGCAGTGGGATTCCTTCAATCCGAATTTCTTCATGGTGCTGCCGCCCGAGCTGCTGCAGGCTTACCCGATGACCTGGATCTCCAGCATGCACGTCGAGCGCGGGCAACGTGGCGACGTCCTCGAGCTGGTGCGCCGCTATCCGAGCGTCACGGTCATCGACATCGAGGCGGCGATCGAGCAGGTGCGCGCGGTCATGGACCAGGCATCACTGGCGGTGCAATACGTGTTCCTGTTCGCGCTGCTCGCGGGAGTGCTGGTGATGCTTGCGGTCGTGCAGTCCACTCGCGAGGAGCGGCTCTACGAGAGCGCTATGTTGCGCACACTCGGCGCGCGCAAGCGGGTGGTGCTTGCCGGCGTGGCCGTGGAGTTCGCCGCCCTGGGCCTGATCGCCGGGACGCTGGCGGCGGCCGGGGCGACCGGCGTCGCCTGGCTGCTCGCCAGCAGGGTCTTTCGCCTGGATTTTGCCGCCGATCCGCGGGTCTGGGTGGCGGGACTGCTGGGCGGCCTGCTGGTGGTGGGCGGCACTGGAGTGCTCGCGACCCGCACGGTGGTGACCCACCCACCCGTCAACGTGCTGCGCGGCTACTGACGGACCCGCCCATCAGCGACTCGATCGCGCTGCACAGGTGGGTGATGGTCTCCTCGCGGGCCGAACCCGGTCGCCAGGCGGCGGCAATGGTGCGGCTGGGCTGCGGATCCCGGAACGGACGCACCGCCAGCGCCGCGGAGCGGTCGCTCGGCTGCTCCACCGCGAGCTGCGGCAGCAGCGTGATGCCGACCCCGGCGGCGACCATCTGGCGCAGGGTCTCGAGGCTGGTTGCGCGGAAATCCGGGGCTTCGCGGACCTTCGCCAGCTGGCATGCCTCGAGCGCCTGGTCGCGCAGGCAGTGACCTTCCTCGAGCAGCAACAGGGTCTCGCCGTCGAGATCCTTCAGCGCCAGGCGCTTGCGGCGCGCCAGGCGGTGACTCGAGGGCAGCGCCACCAGGAAATTCTCCGTGTACAGCACCCGGGTGAGAAGTCGCTCCCCCGGCAGCGGCAGTGCCAGGATGCCGACATCCAGCTGGCCGCTCTTGAGCAATTCGATGAGCCGATGCGTCGGGTGCTCGACGAGCAGCAGCTTCAGGCGCGGGAAGCGCTGGTGCAGCGGCGCGGCGACGTGTGGCAACAGATAAGGACCTACGGTCGGAATCAGCCCGAGCCGAAGCTCGCCGGCCAGCGGATCCTGGAAATTACGTGCCAGATCCTCGATCTCGCGCGCCTCGTCAAGTGCTCGCCGGGCACGCTCGACGATCCGCGCGCCGATGTCGGTCAAGCGCGCCTGCTGGCCGCGCTCCACGAGTTGCACGCCGAGCTGGTCCTCCAGCTTCTTCAACTGCGAGCTCAGGGTCGGCTGGCTGACACAACACCGCTCGGCGGCCTTGCCGAAATGGCGGGTCTCGGCAAGTGCCACGAGATAGCCGAGCGCCCGAAGACTGAGGTGCAGCGTCATAGATTTCATCTATCGAAACGATAGATTCAATTCATTGGATAAATCAAGCTCGCTCCGGCATCCTGCACTGCACAAGCCGCAAGCACACAGATTCAAGGAATACGAACATGATCAGCGTCGGCAAAAAGTTCCCCGCCTTCAGGCTCAAGGGCGTGGTCAGCAATGACATCAACAACGCCTTCAAGGACATCTCGAGCAAGGACTACCAGGGCCAGTGGAAGATCGTGTTCTTCTGGCCGAAGGACTTCACTTTCGTCTGTCCCACTGAAATCGCGGCCTTCGGCCGGCTCAACGGCGAGTTCAAGGACCGCGACGCCCAGCTGTTCGGCGTCTCGACCGACTCGGAGTTTGTGCACCTGGCATGGCGCAACGACCGGGAGGAACTGCGCGAGCTGCCATTCCCGATGCTGGCTGACTTGAAGCGTGAACTCAGCGCCGCCCTGGGCATTCTCGACGAGGCCGAAGGCGTGGCACAGCGCGCCACCTTCATCGTCGATGAGGACGACATCGTGCGCTTCGTCTACGTCACGGACCTGAACGTCGGCCGCAGCCCGGAAGAAGTGCTTCGCGTGCTCGACGCCCTGCAGACCGACGAACTTTGTCCGTGCAACTGGCAGAAGGGCCAGGACACGCTCAAGGTCGCCTGAGGAAGACACGGATGAATCTCGAGCAGCTCAAGGCACGCATGCCGGAATATGCGCGCGACATCAAGCTCAACCTTTCGACCGTGCTGGGCGGCACCGGCGCGCCGGGTCTGACCAAGCCCCAGGCGCTCGGGACCGCGCTGGCCTGTGCGGTCGCGGTGAAACACAACGAGCTGACAGTGGCCATCGAGTCGCTGGCGGGCGAGCAGCTCGACGCCGCGCGCCGCAACGCCGCACGCGCGGCGGCGGCGGTCATGGCGATGAACAACGTCTACTACCGCTTCACCCACTTCGTCGGCGACGAGGAGT
>CAZOSZ010000267.1:0-3150 GCA_964582505.1 uncultured Ectothiorhodospiraceae bacterium
TCAGGGCGCGCTGATGCGGATGCCGCCGCTGCCGGTGGAGATTCTCGCCTTGCCCGCGCCAGTGCCGGCCACGCCGCGAAAACTGCGTCGTCCTGAGTTCACCTCGCTGAGTTCGCCCACGTCCACGCGTATGCCGCCGCTGCCGGTAGTCAGGTGCAGCGCCAGGGACAGCGGCGCGCTGCTTGTTAGCGTCACGCTGCCGCTGCCGGTATCGGCGACCAGGTGACGGACCGCGCCCAGGTCGCCCTCAAGGGACACGCTGCCAGAACCGGTGTCAATCAGTACACTCGGCCCTGCGACCACGCCCTCGCCGCGCACCGAGCCGGAACCGGTGTCGACATTGATCGAGCCGGTAACGTCCTGGAAGCGCACGCTGCCCGAGCCGGTATCGGCGAGGATGTCGCCATCGATGCCGCGCAGCGTCACGGAGCCTGACCCCGTGTCGGCATTCACGGTGCCGAGCACGTTCTCGATCGAAACGCTGCCACTGCCGGTATCGGCTACGACCTCGCCGCGAAATCCCGCCACGCCGATCGAGCCTGAACCCGTGTCGGCGCGCAGCCGACCGGTGCCGTCGGTTACGCGGATGCGGCCGAGGCGCGAGGTGAGCGACAGGTCTCCGCTCACGCCCTCGGCGGTCACCGGCCCCACGCGCTGACGCATCGCGAGCTGGCTGGCCTCGGGCACCTCGATCTCGAGGTCGACGCGAATTCGTTCGCCTGCGGTGCCGCTGACACGAATCCTGCGGCCCTCGTAGTCGACCGCGGCATTCAGGCGGCGGAATTCCTCACCGTCATATCGGATGCGCGAAAGCTCTGCGGGGTAATGTGTGACTACTTCCAGCACACCGCGGCGTTCGCGCGTCACCAGCCGGATCGCATCGGCCAGGTCCTGCCGGTCGGCGGAAATCCTGGCGTGAATCACCAGCTCCCCCGTGCCGGGGACGAGCCGCACGGAACCCGCGAGGTTGTCGATCTGTACGGGGCGCGCCTCGTCGAGCCGCAGCTCGAGACTTCGCTCGGCGGCCAGTGCGGGCAGCACTACGCCGAACGACAGCAAAGCCAGCAGCAACTTGAATCGCAACATCTCAGCCACCCTCCATGGTCACGGTCAGCCGGGACACGACACGCCGCACACCAGGCGTCTCGGCGACGATGCGCATGGCATGTTCCAGCACGTCAATGCCACTTACGCGCCCGTGCAAGGTGATGACGTCACCGCTCGAGGAGACGGTGATGTCCTCTCGCTCCAGGGCAGAGTCCAGCCGGATTCGGGATTCGACCTCGCGGGCCAGACCCTGATCGACCGTGCGCGGTACCACCGGTGCGCCCTGGTCCCGAGTGCCAGCCCATTCGACGTCGGCGCGACGATGGCCACCGCCGTCGCCGACCACCAGCACGCAGCCGGTGCTGGCCGTCGCGACCGCCAGCAGCGCCAGGCCGCGCAGTGATATTCCTGATCTCATGTCTCGTTTACGCTCCATACCTTCGGAACTCGATTTCCGTGCGGCGGCCTCAGGACTCGTCGCGCCAGCGGCGGAGCCAGATCGCGCCGGCCAGGAACAGGAGCCCGATCGCGATCCCCACCCAGAGCGAGGGTGCCGACACCAGCCGCCCCGGCGTGAAAAACTCGCCGAGCGTCGGCAGGGTGGCGACCACGCCTCCGCCGCCATCCATCATCACGCCGTGCCGCTCGCCACTGAAGGCGAGCTCATAGCCGCCGACCACGCGATGGCCGAGCATCTCCGCAAACACGCGCGTGCCCAGCAAGGTCCGCTCCGCGACGATCAGGAGCACCGGCGGCAACAGCGCCCAGCCGAGCACGGCGCGCTTCGCGAACGCCGAGACCAGCAGCAGCCAGCCATGGATCGGCAGGAACCAGAGCGCCTGGAAGGCCAGCGTGTACAGCAGCATGACCGTGACGCGCCCGAGGGCGATCGGAGCCGTCGAGAGCAGCGTGCCGACGTCGGCCCCGCCCGTGCCGAGCCCAGCGGCACCGATCAACAGCACCAGCACCGCGGTCACCAGGAACACGGCCAGCGTCAACAGCGGAATTGCCGCGACTCCGGTGAGGTACTTGGCGCCCACCACCTGCAAGTCGGAGACCGGCAGGGACTTCCAGAACAGGATGCTGCGATCCTTGCGTTCGGCGTACAGCGCGTCGAGGAGATAAAAGAATACGACAAAGGTCATGACGACGTTGAGGATCGCCGCGATCGACATCAGCATGACGTGCAGGCCGGGGTAGAACACCGCGGGATCGATGTCCTCGGCAATCTCGCCCAGGGTCAGGCCGGTATCCATCCCGCCGACGCGCACGAGCCCGACCGCCGCCAGCAGGGCGGCTAGCACGAACAGCGCGCCGAATACCGAGGTCACGGCCCAGCTGGAGCGGTGCTCGATCAGCTCGCGGCGAATCAGGGTGCTCAGCTTTTTCACGACGCGGGCCTCCTGACCTTGGCGACGAACAGGTCGGCCACGCCAGGCACCCTGATCTCGCCGAGCGGCGCGAGCTCACCGCGCGTGCGGCCTTCGAAAATGAAATGATGGCGGCCGAGGCCCTGTCGCTCGGAAAGCGGCTGCAGGCGGCGGGCCTCCTCGGCGCGATCAGGCCGGGTCGCAAGCTCCAGGAATTTCTCGCCGAGCGCCTCCATGCTTTCGTTGAGCACGATGCGCCCGTGATGGATGAACATCAGGTCGGTCAGGATGTGCTCGCATTCCTCGACCTGGTGCGTGGTCAGCAGGATGGTGCGCTCGCCGTCGAAGTAATCATTCAAGAGCGCCGCATAGAATTCCTTGCGGTAGATGATGTCCAGGCCAAGCGTCGGCTCGTCCAGCACCAGCAGGCGGGCATCGATCGCCATGATCAGCGCGAGATGCAGCTGGGTGACCATGCCCTTGGAGAGCGCGCCAATTTTGCTGTCGCGCTGGATCTCGGTTCGCTGCAGAAAGGCCTCGGCTTTTTCGCGACTGAAGCGCGGGTGCAGGCCTTCTGTGATATCCAGCGCCTGGCGGACACGCAGCCAGCGTGGCAGGACCGCTACGTCGGCTATGAAGGAGACCTGCTGCATGAGTTCGGCACGCTGCCGGCGCGGGTCGAGGCCGAGCACCTCGAGTTGCCCGTCGAACCGGCTGAGGCCGAGGATCGCCT
>CAZOSZ010000268.1:0-3097 GCA_964582505.1 uncultured Ectothiorhodospiraceae bacterium
ATGGCGATGAACAACGTCTACTACCGCTTCACCCACTTCGTCGGCGACGAGGAGTACCGCAAGCTTCCAGCTCGGTTGCGCATGAACGTGATCGGCAATCCCGGTATCGACAAGGCGGAATTCGAGCTCTACTCGCTGGCCGTCTCAGCGATCAACGGCTGCGAGTACTGCGTCAGGGCGCACGAAAGGGTGGTGCGCGAGGCCGGCATCGACCGCGAGGGCGTACAGAGCGCTGCGCGCATCGCCGCGGTGATCGCCGCCGCCGCCGGAGTGCTGACGAGGGTGTCCGACGCCGACACCGCCCAGGCTGCCTGAACCACTTCCTGTAAGAGCAGGTAGGAGCGGCTTCAGCCGCGAGGGTGGGATCGCGGCTGAAGCCGCTCCTACGCCGCTCCTACGCCGCTCCTACGCCGCTCCTGCAGATTACCGGTTTCCACCTGAGATCCCGGCGAAACCAGCCCATCTCGAGTCTCATATCACCCGGCCGCGCCGGCCGCCTGCCAGGAAGGAGGCGATATTGGCGGCGATCTCATCGACGGCGCGCTGCCGGGATTCAAGCGCCGCCCAGGCCACGTGCGGCGTGATGATCAGGTTGGGGATGCTCGGGTCGAGCAGCGGGTCGCCGTCCACCGGCGGCTCCTGCGGCAACACGTCGATGCCCGCGCCTCCGAGGCGCCCTGCCCGCAAGGCCGCGGCCAGCGCCGCGGAATCCACCAGCGCGCCGCGCGCCGTGTTGATCAGCAGGGCGTCGGGCTTCATCCGGGCGAGCGTCGCGGCATTCATCAGGCCGCGTGTGGCGTCGGTCAGAGGACAATGCAGCGACAGGATGTCGGCCTGCTCGATCACCGCCTCGAACGACAGCCGGCCTTCCGCCGGACGGGCGGGGCCGCCTGGGCGCTCGCTGACCAGCACTTCCAGGCCGAAGGCAGGCGCGATGCGCGCCACCCCGCGGCCGAGTTCGCCGAAGCCGACGATGCCGAGCTTGCGACCGGCGAGTTCGCGGACCGGGTAATCGAGCAGGCAGAACTGTGGGCTGCCGCGCCAGGCACCGTGCTGCAGCAGCTGCTGGTAGCCCGACAGGTGGTGGGTCAGTGCCAGGATCAGCGCATAGACGTGCTGCACGACGGAGACCGTGCAGTAGGCGGTGATGTTGCACACGCCGATGCTGCGTGCCTTTGCGGCCTCGAGATCCACGTTGTTGACGCCGGTGGCCGAGAGGCAAATGAGCTTCAGCCGCGGTGCGGCCGCCAGCTCCTCCGGGCCGATGCGCAGCTTGTTGGTGATCAGGATCTCCGCGGGAGCGATGCGCCCGGCGAGCTCGGCCGGCGTCGTGACGCCATACAGCTTCAGCTCGATACCCGTGGCCTCGAGAGCGGCGAGCTCGATATCGCCGCGGCTGACGGTCGCGAAATCAGGGAATACCGCTTGCATGGCCGGCAAGGCTACACGGCCGGCCCCAGGCGCTGCCAGCCCCTCAAGCAGCTACAATGCTGCGGCCATGGCCACCCTGCGCGGCGCCTTTACGCTGACACTGATCGTCCTGAACCTGCTGTTCTGGACGATCCCGCTGTACCTCGTGGCGCTTGTCAGGCTGCTCCCGGTGGCGTGGCTGAGGGTCCGCTGCGACCAGGCGCTGGTGCGGATCGCGCAGAACTGGATCGGCGGCAACAACCGGGTAATGCGGCTGACCCAGGACCTGCGTTGGGATGTCGAGGGCATCGAGGGACTCAAGCGTCGTGACTGGTATCTGGTGCTTTGCAACCACCAGAGCTGGGTCGACATCCTGGTGCTCCAGGGCGTGTTCAATCGCCGCATCCCGTTTCTGAAGTTCTTCCTGAAGAGGCAACTGATCTGGGTGCCGGTGCTGGGCTTCGCCTGGTGGGCGCTGGATTTCCCGTTCATGCAGCGACACTCGCGCGAGCACCTGGCGCGACATCCCGAGGCTCGAAGCCAGGATCTCGAAGCCACCCGGCGCGCCTGCGAGCACTTCCGCCAGCACCCCACCTCGGTGATGAACTTCGTCGAAGGCACGCGTTACACAGTCCACAAGCACGCTGCGCAGGCTTCCCCCTACCGGCACCTGTTGAAACCGCGCGCCGGCGGCACCGCCTTCGTACTCGGCGCGATGGGCGGGATCCTGCACCGGATCCTGGACGTGACCATCGTCTACCCCGGCGGTGCACCGAGTTTCTGGGACCTGTGCAGCGGCCGCCTGCGACAGGTACTGGTGCGGGTCAGGGCACTGGAGGTTCCGGGCTGGACACTGCGCGGCGACTACCAGGGGGATGCCGAGTTCAGGGCACAATTCCAGCAGTGGCTCGACAGGCTGTGGGGCGAGAAGGATCGGCACATCGGCGAGTTGCTGGCAGGGGAAGTCTCGCCGTGAACCCGCCGCGGATGATTCCCCTGCCCGGATACCGGGAGCTGCCAGCCGAGGAGATGAGCCGCCGCTCGCAGGCCTTTTGCGAGGAACTCTCGCGGCGCCGCACGGTGCGCGATTACGCCGAGCGCGCGGTGTCGCGAAATCTGATCGAGGACTGCCTGCGCGCGGCGGGCAGCGCGCCGTCGGGCGCGAATCAGCAGCCCTGGCACTTCGTCGCGGTCGCCGACTCCGCCGTCAAGCGCGAGATCCGTATCGCCGCGGAAGCAACAGAGCGGGAGTTCTACGAGCGCCGCGCACCGAACGAGTGGCTGGAGGCACTGGCGCCGCTGGGCACCGGCCCTGAAAAGCCCTTCCTCGAGGTCGCGCCGTGGCTGATCGCGATCTTTGAGCAGCGCTGGGGTTACGACGGGGCGGGCCGCAAGCGCAAGCACTACTATCCGAACGAGGCGGTCGGCATCGCCACCGGCCTGTTGATCGCGGCCCTGCATCACGCCGGGCTGGCGACCCTGACCCATACACCCAGCCCGATGAGGTTTCTCAACCGGATCCTCGGCCGGCCGCCGCAGGAGCGTCCGTTCCTGCTGCTGGTCACCGGCCATCCGGCGGCCGGCGCACGGGTTCCGGACATCGCCCGCAAGCCGCTGGACGAGATCGCCACTTTCATGGATTGATCGGCCCGTGCCGCGTCGATCGGTTTCGACCAACTACTAGGGG
>CAZOSZ010000269.1:0-3084 GCA_964582505.1 uncultured Ectothiorhodospiraceae bacterium
GGTTGCAGGCGTGGGAACGGCTGTAGTAGGAGCGGCTTCAGCCGCGACCCGGCGACGGCGTCGCGGCTGAAGCCGCTCCTACAGCCGCTCCTACGATTGGCCACGACAGTTCGCCTCCATGCTGCTGAGCTCAGCTCAGCTGGCCGTGGCAATGCTTGTACTTCTTCCCCGAGCCGCAGGGGCAGGGCTCATTGCGGCCGATCTTGCGTTCGCCGCGCACGAAGGGCACAACCGGCTCCGCGACCGGTCGCGAGCGAGGCTGGGCCACCGGTCCGTCGGTGCCGGTGGCGGCCGACATCGACTGCGCTTCGGCATGCTGCAGCTGCAGCCTGGCGGCGGCCGCCTCGCGGCGCCTGCGCTCCAGCGCCTCGACCTCTTCCTCGGTGCGGATCTGCACGCGGGAGACGATGCTGATGACGTCGCGCTTCACCCGGTCCAGCATTTCACTGAACATCTGGAAGGCCTCGCGCTTGTACTCCTGCTCGGGGTTCTTCTGCGCATAGCCGCGCAGGTGGATGCCCTGGCGCAGGTAATCCATCGCCGCCAGGTGCTCTTTCCAGTGCACGTCGAGCTGCTGCAGCATCACCGCCTTCTCGAAATGCCGCATGACCGGCGCGCCGATCTGTGTCACCTTCGCCTCGTAGTGGCGGTCGGCCTCCTCCAGCACCCGCGCGTGGATGGTTTCCGGATTGGCGTTCTCGTCCTGCTTCACCCAGCCCTGCAGGTCGAGCTGGAAGCCGAAATCGATCTCCAGTGCCTTCTCCAGCCCTGCGATGTCCCACTGCTCCTCGACGCTGTCGGTCGGCACGAAACGCTCGACCAGGTCGTGGACCACTTCCTCGCGGATACCGGCGATCGAGTCGCCGATCTCCTCGGCCTCCATCAGCTCGGTGCGCTGCCCGTAGATCACCCGCCGCTGGTCGTTGGCGACGTCGTCGTACTTCAACAGCTGCTTGCGGATGTCGAAGTTGTGCGCCTCGACCTTGCGCTGGGCGCGCTCGATCTGGCGGGTCAGCAAGCGACTCTCGATGACCTCGCCTTGCTTCATGCCAACCCGGCTGAGCAGCGCCTTGGTCTTTTCCGGCTCGCCGAAGATCCGCATCAGGTTGTCTTCCATCGAAAGATAGAAGCGGCTCGAGCCCGGGTCGCCCTGCCGGCCCGAGCGGCCGCGCAACTGGTTGTCGATGCGCCGCGACTCGTGCCGCTCGGTGCCGATGATGTGCAGCCCGCCGGCGTCCACCACTTGCTGGTGACGTGCCTGCCATTCCTCGCGAACTTGCGCCTTGGCGGCCTCGTCATCGCCGGCCGCCGTCATGTCGGCGACGATCGAGCCGCCGAGCACGATGTCGGTGCCGCGGCCCGCCATGTTGGTGGCGATGGTGATCGCGCCGGGCCGCCCGGCCTGGGCGACGATCTCGGCCTCGCGGGCGTGGTGCTTGGCATTGAGCACTTCGTGCCGCAGCTTTTCCTTCGCCAGCACGCCGGACAGCAGTTCCGAGGTCTCGATCGAGGTGGTGCCCACCAGCACCGGCTGGCCGCGCTGCTGGCAATCGCGGATGTCCTCCAGGATCGCCTCGAACTTGTCCGTGCGGGTCAGGTAGACGAGATCAGAATTGTCGATGCGGATCATCGGCATGTGGGTCGGGATGACCACCACCTCCAGGCCGTAGATCTGCTGGAACTCGAAGGCCTCGGTGTCGGCGGTGCCGGTCATGCCGGACAGCCGCCGGTACATGCGGAAATAGTTCTGGAAGGTGATCGAGGCGAGTGTCTGGTTCTCCTGGCGGACCTTGACGCCTTCCTTGGCCTCGATCGCCTGGTGCAGGCCGTCGGACCAGCGCCGCCCCGGCATGGTGCGGCCGGTGAACTCGTCGACGATCACCACCTCGCCATCCTTGACGATGTATTCGACGTCGCGACGGTACACCGCATGGGCGCGCAGCGCCGCCGAAAGGTGCTGCATCAGCATGATGTTCTTGGCGTCGTAGAGGCTCTCGCCCGGCTGGATCAGGCCGGCGCCGGCCATCAGCTCCTCGACGCGGGCGTGGCCGGCCTCGCTCAGGTAGACCTGCTTGGTCTTCTCGTCGACGCTGAAGTCGCCGGGGCCGTCCTTCTCGCGCTGCGGCTCGAGCTTCGGCACCAGCTTGTTGACCCGGATGTAGGTGTCGGTGCTGTCCTCGGCCGGGCCGGAGATGATCAGCGGAGTGCGCGCCTCGTCGATCAGGATCGAGTCGACCTCGTCGACCACGGCGAAGTTCAGCCCGCGCTGGGCACGCTGCTCGAGGCTGAAGGCCAGGTTGTCGCGCAGGTAGTCGAAGCCGAACTCGTTGTTGGTGCCGTAGGTGATGTCGGCCTCGTAGGCGGCGCGCTTGTCGGGGGGCGCCTGGTTGGCGTGGATCACGCCGACGGTCAGGCCGAGCGCCTCGTAGACCGGGCCCATCCACCCGGCGTCGCGCCGCGCCAGGTATTCGTTGACGGTGACGATATGCACGCCCTTGCCGGACAGCGCGTTGAGGTAGGCCGGCAGGGTCGCGACCAGAGTCTTGCCCTCGCCGGTGCGCATTTCGGCGATCTTGCCTTCGTGCAGCGCCATGCCGCCGAGCAGCTGGACGTCGAAGGGACGCATGCCCACGGTCCGCTTGGCCGCCTCGCGGGCCAGCGCGAAGGCCTCCGGCAGGACTTCGTCGAGCGTGCGGCCGTTCTCCACCTCGGTCTTGAGTTCGGCGGTGCGGGCCTTCATGGCCTCGGCGTCCAGCGCGGCAACCTGCTCCTCGAGCGCATTGATCTGTTTGACGATCTTGCCGTAGGCCTTGAGCAGGCGCTGGTTGCGGCTGCCGAAAATCCCTGTAAACACATTGCGCACTGGCGGATACCTCAGGGCGCGCCCGCGTGATTCGGGCGCGCGTAGATGAACGCGGCGGCCGGCGGCGCAAGACGCTGCCTGGGCTCAAAAACTGGGTATTTTACGGCCTGGCGCCGGGACGGGGAACCGCCGGCCCGATCAGAAGGATGGGGGCGCGGCGACCAAGATCAAGGAAACCCGTCTCTGACCCCGTTTCCCGCAGGAGCGGCTTCAGCCGCGAT
>CAZOSZ010000270.1:0-3067 GCA_964582505.1 uncultured Ectothiorhodospiraceae bacterium
CGCGGCGAATCGCCTCGCGGATCACCCGGCTGATGTGCTCCTGGCTGGCCTTGCCCTTCGGCAGGAAGTCGTCCGCGCCGGCGCCGAGCGCCGTGACGATGGCCTGCTGGTCGCCCTGCGGCGTGAGGAACACGATCGCCGGACAGGCGGGCCGGGACTTGAGTTCCGCCAGCAGCGCCAGGCCGTCGTGCTCGCCGGGCCGATGGTCGAGGAACAGCAGGTCCCAGGCCATCGCGTCGAAACCCGGCGGCAACAGGCCGCCGTCGGCGGGGTCGTGGCCGACCACCAGCGCGCGCGGCCGGGCGACAGCGACATGCTGCGCCAGCCATATGCGGTAGTCGCGATGGTCGTCGATGATCAGGACGCGCAGCGCCAATTCCGCTCCTCCAGTGGGGCTGCGCAAGGATAAACATCACCGTCCCGTCAGCGCCACAAAGTTGTGGCACCGCGCAAATCTTTCCTTCCGCGACGGGCGGCAGTATGGTGAATCTCGCCGGAGTATGGCTCCGGCCCACAACGACGACCTGCATGGAGGGGGATCAAGTCATGAAACCCATCATCCTGGGCTTGTTTGCATTGGCTGCGGCGCTTGGCAGCGCGCACGCCAAGGGGCCCGCCGGTGGCATCCCCGCACTGGACTCATTCGAAATTCGCGTGGTGTCCTCCGCGGCCGACCAGGTCAGCGGCGGCGACGCGCGACTGCACATCGAGGTGCCGCACACCGTGCCTCTGCACCAGGTCGATGTGCTGGTCAACGGCGTGAACCAGCGCGACCGCTTCGCCGCAGTGCCGGGCACGCGCCGTCTGACCGGCGTGATCGACGGCCTCGAACTCGGCGACAACAGCGTCGTGGTGCAGCCCAACGGCAAGGGCCAGGGCCGCCCCGCGGCGGTCGAATTGACCCTGATGAACCACCCGATCACCGGACCGATCTTTTCCGGCGAGCACCAGTATCCTTTTGTCTGCACGACCATGACCCAGGGGCTCGGCCAGCCGATCCCGGATGATCCGGAAACCGGCACCCGCGTGATCGAAGGCGGCGAGACCGTCGGCTTCAGTCGCAACTGCTCGGCGCCGACCCAGGTGGTATTCCGCTACCGCAGCACCGGCGGCAGCTGGCAGCCCTGGACGCCCGGCATGCCACGTCCCGAGGACATGGCGCAGACCACCACCATCGACGGCAAGACGGTGGACTTCATCGTCCGCTGGGAGCGCGGCACCATCAACCGTTTCATCTACAGCATCGCGACGCTGGCGCCGTTCGACGAGGACGAGCACGCGCTCAACCGGGATGCCTGGAACGGCAAAGTGATCTACCGCTTCGATGGCGGCGTGGCAATCGGCCACACGCAGGGCAGCGTCAGCCAGAGCGCGATGCTCTACGAGCTCGGCCTGTCCCGCGGCTATGCGATCCTGCACTCCTCCGGCACTCGGACCAGCACGCACTACAACCTGCAGCTCGGCGGCGAAACGGCACTGATGGTCAAGGAACGCTTCATCGAGCTCTACGATGTGCCGGTCTACACAGTCGGCATCGGCGGCTCCGGCGGCGCCATCCAGCAGCATGTCTATGCGCAGAACCACCCGGGCGTGATCGATGCCGGCATCCCGCAATACTCGTATCCGGACATGGTCAGCCAGGCAGTGCACATCGGCGACTGCGAGCCGCTGGAGTTCTATTTCGACGTGCTCGATGCCGGCAATCCGAAATGGGCGACCTGGAGCAATCGCACGCTGATCCAAGGTCTCAATGCCAGTGACACGCTGCCCAACCAGTACACCGGCGGCCTGCCCGGGCTGACCGAGTGCGTCCGCGGCTGGCGCGGGCTGTCGCCGCTGGCACTCAATCCGCTGTACGGGCAGGCGGCCAACCAGGCGCTGTTCCATCCACTTGCGGCAATCGCTGCGACCGAATGGACGCATTTCGCCGACATCGTCAACATCGTCGGCCGCGGCGCGGACGGCTTTGCGCGCCGCTACTGGGACAACGTCGGCGTGCAGTACGGGCTCAAGGCGCTGACCGACGGCGACATCACAGTGGGCGAGTTTCTGCAGCTGAACTTCGTGATCGGCGGCTGGAAAGAACAGCCGGAGATGGTGCAGGAGGGCTCGCCGTTCTTTCCGCCGGGCGTGATCGACCTCACCAACTGGGACCCGTGGAGCTTCCGCAACCAGGTGTTCAGCACCGGTGCCGCGCCGGCGCCGCGCAACGAGGGCGACCTCGAGGCGATGCATGGGGCGTATCGCGCCGGACTGGTATTCATCGGCGACGTCGACATTCCGCTCATCGACTGGCGGCACTATCTCGAGCATGAGCTCGACATGCACAACTCGCACCAGTCCTTCGCGGCACGCAAGCGGATGCAGAACTTCGACGGGGACGCCGGCAACCAGGTGATCTGGTTCACCGACAGCGTGGCCGGCTCGCGCTTTGACCAGACCCCCGAGGCGCTGGAGGTGATCGACGAGTGGATGGCCAATATCCACGCCGACCCCGACGCCGGCGTGGCGGCCAACCGGCCGCCGCGCGCCACTGATCGCTGCTTCGACGCAGCAGGGCAGGAGATCGCCGCCGGCGAGGACGTCTGGAACGGCATCATCGACGATGAGCCGGCGGGTGCCTGCACCCAGCAGTTCCAGGTCTACAGCACCTCGCGCCGGGTGGCCGGCGGACCGTTCGAGCAGAGCATCTTCAAGTGCCAGCTGATCCCGGTGACCGAGGCGATCGGGCGCGGTTTCTATGGCGAAGTGGCGCTGGGGCCGGCGGAGGTCGGCGCGCTGCACGCCATCTTCCCGCAAGGCGTCTGCGACTACAGCCAGCCCGACGCGGGTTTGCCACCGGAGTGGTAGACCCGGTCCTGGACGCGCTCGATGGGACCCCGCTTCGGCGGGGTCTCTCTTGTGCGGCTCATCGATGGCTCAGCGGCGTAGGGTCAGCACCAGGTCCATGACGTTGGTGCCGGTCGGGCCGGTGATGAGCGCATCGCCGGTGGCCGCGAGATACCCGCCGGAGTCCGCACGCGCGAGCGCCGCAACGGCGTCCAGGCCGAGGGCCGCGCCGCGCGCC
>CAZOSZ010000271.1:0-1891 GCA_964582505.1 uncultured Ectothiorhodospiraceae bacterium
TGCAGGTGGTCGCCGCCCATGTGCTGCCGCGCGCCGCGCCGGGGATGCTGGGCGCGGCGTTCGCCATGCTGGCGCGCGCCCTCGGAGAGGTGGCGCCGCTGCTGCTGGTGGGCTTTGCGGCCTTTGCCGCGGGCCTGCCGCGAGGCCTGACCGAGCCCGGCGTGCCGCTGCCGGTGCTGGTGTTCCGCTGGGGCGGGATGCCGGATCCGCTGTTTGCTGCCAAGGCCGCGGTGGCGGCACTGCTGCTGGTGGCGGGTGTCGCCGTCCTCGGGGTTGCCGGCCTGTGGCTCGAGCGGCGCGGGAGAGCGGCATGAATTCGCACCCGGATCCGGTGCTGGAATGCCGCCGACTGTCGGTGTTCCGGGACCGCGACCCGCTGGTCACCGGCGTCGACCTCGGCATCGGCCGTGGCGAGGTGACGGCCATCGTAGGCGCCCCGGGCGCCGGCAAGACGGCGCTGCTGAAGTCGCTGAACCGGATGATCGACCTCGACCCCGAGATCCGCACGGTCGGCCAGGTCCTGCTCAACGGTGAGGACGTGCGAGGCGCAGGCATGGAGGTGCTGGCGCTGCGGGCGCGTGTCGTGCTGGTGCCGGCCCGCCCGACGCCGTTTCGCATGTCGCTGTTCGACAACGTGGCCTACGGGCCCCGCGTGCACGGCCTCGCGCCGGATCGCACCGAACTGGAGCGGCGGGTGCGTGACAGCCTCGAGACCGTCGGCTTGTTCGACACGCTGCGTGACCGGCTGTCCGGCGGGGCGGGCGAACTGGATCGCGAGCAGATCTACCGGCTGTGCGTCGCGCGGGCGCTGGCCCTGGCGCCCGAAGTGCTGCTGTTCGAGGATCCCTGCCGCGGCCTCGACCCGACCGCCGCGGCGCGCATCGAAGACCTGTTGCACGCGCTGGCACGCCGCTGCAGCGTCGTGCTGACCGTGCAGTCCATGCAGATGGCCGGTCGGGTGGCGCAGCGGATCGCGTTCCTCCACGCGGGCCGCCTGGTCGAAGTGAACCGGGCGGACGAATTGTTGACCACGCCCCGGCAGCGGCTCACCGAGGCCTATGTGAGCGGCCGGATTGCCTGAGCGCATGGTGCCGATTTCACCAGGAGTTGACCGACATGACTGAATCCCATACGGGCCACACGGTGCAGAGTTTCGACCAGGACCTGAAGCGCCTCACCGGCGTGCTGCTGGAAATGGGGCAGCTCGCCGTCCGGCAGGTGGGCGACGCGACCCGGGCGTTGCTCGAGCGCGACGACGAGTTGGCCAGGCAGGTGATCGAGCGCGAGGCGGAGATCAACGCCTTCGACACGCGCGGCGAGGAGCACGCCATACAGCTACTGGCAAAGCGACAGCCGATGGGTGTCGACCTGCGCACCATCATCGTCGTGCTGAAGAGCTTCACCGAGCTCGAGCGGGTAGGCGACGAGGCCAAGAAGGTCGCGAAGATCGCCCGACGGATGATTCTCGACGAGGCCGATCCCGTGGAGGCCTACCGCAACAGCTTCATGCGGCTCGCCCGGGCCGCGCAGGACGCGCTGGCGAAAGCCCTCGAGGCGCTTGCCGAGAACAACGAGGAGCTGGCGATCCAGGTGGCGGAAGGCGACAAGCTGCTCGACCTCGAGTACAAGGACGCACTGCGCGCGATTCACGAGGAAGTGGTGAGTCGCCCCGCGTTGCTGCCGGTGGCGGCCGAGGCAGTGCTGATTATCAAGGCCATCGAACGGGTCGGCGACCACGCCAAGAACATCGCCAAGCACGTGGTGTTCAAGGTCGAGGGACGGGACGTCCGCCACATCAAGAGCAAGCGCCTCGCCGAGGAACTCGGCAAGACCGACAAGGGCTCGTAGGAGCGGCTTCAGCCGCGATTCGCATGAGCGGCTTCAGCCGCGA
>CAZOSZ010000271.1:1991-3063 GCA_964582505.1 uncultured Ectothiorhodospiraceae bacterium
GAGCGGCTTCAGCCGCGATTCGCATGAGCGGCTTCAGCCGCGACCGGGCCTGCACAGGGGGGCCGCGCGCCTGCTAGGATCTCCGACCGGCGCATGACAAGCGCGTAGCTCACAGGGGGAGTGTCATGGGGATCGGGCGGATGCTGCGGTGGCTGGGCCTGGCGTCGCTGGGCACGATGGCGCTCGCGGCGATCGCCGTGCTGGGCGTGTACATTTCCATGGGGCGCGACCTGGCGATGAACTTCCAGGTGGCCGGAGAAGACGTCGACGTGCCCGTGGAGGAGGGCAGCGTCGAGGAAGGCCAGCGCCAGGCGCAGCTGCGCGGCTGTTCCGGGGGCTGCCACGGCAACTCGACCGAGGGACGGGTGATGGTCGAGCTGTGGGATGGAACCCGCGTCGTGGCCCCCGACCTCGCCCGGGTCGCCGCGCGCTACTCCACGACCGACCTCGAGCGGGCCATCCGCCATGGCGTGCGACCGGACGGGTCCAGCGTCATCCGCTTCATGCCATCGGAGATGTTCTCGATACTCAGCGACCGCGACCTCGGCCTGATCATTGCTTACCTGCGCAGCGAGTCCCGGGGCGAGGAGCGCCTGCCCGAGGCGCGCTATGGGCCGCTGGGCAGAATCATGGGCTTCATGTTCAAGCGGCAGAACGGTTCCGTGATAGCCGCAGAAGTCATCGACCATCAGCACCCGGCGCCGCCCGACACGGGTGATCGGGCTGCCTTCGGCCGCTATCTGGTGCGCTCCGTCTGCAGCGAGTGCCATGGCAACGACCTGCGTGGCGCGCCGGATGGCACGACGCCAAGCCTGGCCAGTGCCCTGGCGTACTCAGTCGAAGATTTCGCAGCCTTGATGCGCACCGGCATGCCGCCGGATGGCCGCGACCTCGGGCTGATGGCCAATGTCGCCCGCTCGCGTTTCGTGCGATTCACCGACGAGGAGATCGCCGCGCTGCACGGGTACCTGCAAGCGCCTGGGACGTGGCCGGATTGAGCGGGATCGCGGCTGCTGCGGGATCGCGGCTGAAGCCGCTCCTACGGGGTCGCGGCTGAAGCCGCTCCTACGGG
>CAZOSZ010000272.1:0-3001 GCA_964582505.1 uncultured Ectothiorhodospiraceae bacterium
CGAGCCTTTCCAGGCGGCCGAACAGTGAGCCATCGATGACCAGGTCGCCGGCGCGGATGATCGCACCGCCGAGCAGTTTCGCGTCGGTGTCGCAGTGCAGGCGCACTTCGCGGCCGAGACGCTTGCGCAGCGAGGCCGCGAAGCCCTCGCGCTGCTTGTCGTCGATCTCGACCGCGGTCGTGAGCTGTACGTCGATGATGTTCTCCGCCTCGGCGCGCAGCAGCTCGTACTCCGCGGCGATCTCGGGCAGCCAGGCCATCCGGCCGTTGTCCGCAAGCAGCCTCAGGAAGTTCGCGCCGTGGTCCCCGGCGGAATCGCCACACAGCTCGATGAACAGCTCGGCCAGCGCCTCGCGGCTGACCGCGGGGTTGCCGATCAGCGCCTGGATGCGCGCGTCCGCGACCGCCAGGCCGCCGCGCTGGAGGAATGCCGACCAGCCCGCCAGGGCGTCGTCCTCCCTGGCGATCTCGAACACCGCCCTCGCATAGGGCCGGGCGACCGTCATCTTTTCTGCCATGGTTCCGACTCTCCGCGGGCCGGCCTAGAGCTGCCCGGCCAGGCGGTCGAGCAGCTCGCGGTGCGTGCCGGCGTCGATCTCCTTCTCCAGCAGCTGGCGTGCGCCCGACAGGGCGATCGCCGCCACTTCGCCGCGCAGCGCCTCGCGAGCCCGGTTGGTGTCCTGCTCGAGCTCGGCACGGGCCTGGGCCAGCATGCGCTCGCCGGCGGCCTGGGCGTTCTGTTTCGCCTCCTCGACCAGCTCGGCGCCGCGCCGCTCGGCCTGCTCGATGATCTGCGATGCCTGCTGGCGCGCCTCGCGCAGTCGCTCGGCGACCTGGGCGTCGGCGTTCTGCAGCGCCTTCTGGCCGCGCTCCGCGGCGGCCAGGCCCTCGGCGATGCGCGCGCGCCGCTCCTCCAGCGCCTGCATGACCGGCGGCCAGACGAACTTCTTGGTGAACCAGATGAAGGCCAGAAAGGTCAGCATCTGGCCGAACAGTGTCAGGTTAATGCCCACGATTCCGACTCCCGATCAGCGTGCCGTGGCTGCCAGGGACGCCATGCGTCCGCTCAGCTGCCGAGCGCGGCGAGCAGCGGATTGGCGAACAGCAGCAGCGCGGCGAAAGCCACGCCGATGATGGCCAGCGCGTCGAGCAGGCCGGCGACGATGAACATGCGGATCTGCAGCATGTTGGCCATCTCCGGCTGGCGCGCAGCACCTTCGAGGAACTTGCCGCCGAGCAGGCCGAAACCGATGCCGGTGCCGAGCGCGGCGAAGGCGAAGATCAGGCCGACGGCGAGCGCGGTGAAGGCCTGAACAGATGCAATAGCTTCCATGGTCAATCTCCGTAGGAGGCGGGTTCTACAGGGGTGAAAATCAATGCTGCTCGTAAGCCAGCGACAGGTAGACGATGGTCAGGGTCATGAAGATGAACGCCTGCAGCGGGATCACGAGGATGTGGAAAATGGCCCAGGCCGTGCCCGGCAGCCATTGCGCCCAGAACGGCAGCATCGCGATCAGGATGAAGATCAGCTCGGCGGCGTACAGGTTGCCGAACAGTCGCAGTGCCAGCGATACCGGCTTGGCGATCATCTCGACGGTGTTGAGGATGATGTTGAACGGCACCAACAGCAGGTTCTTGCCGAAGGGGTGGAACAGGAACTCCCTGGCAAAGCCGCCGGCCCCCTTGCCCTTGATGCCGTAGATGATGATCAGCGCGAACACCGTCAGCGACAGGCTGAAGGTGGCGCTCATGTCGGCCGACGGCACCACGCGCAGGTACTCGATGCCGACCGCCGCGGCCATCATCGGCAGCAGGTCAACCGGGATCAGGTCCATCAGATTCCAGAAAAACACCCAGACGAAGATCGTCAGCGCCAGCGGCGCGATGAAATCGCGCGGCCCGTGAAACGCGTCCTTCACCGACTTGTCGACGAACTCGAGGATCAGCTCGACGAAATTCTGCAGCTTGCCGGGTACGCCGGCGGTCACCGCGCGGGCCGCGCCCCAGAAGATGCCGAGGAAGATGAAACCGGTGATCCAGGAGAACAACAGGGTGTCGATGTGGATCGTCCAGAAACCCTCGCCGACAGCAAGATGCTTCAGGTGATGCGTGACGTATTCGGTCGGGGAAGCTGCCATGGCTGTCATCCACCAAAGCCCTGCGGATCACGTCGGGTGAACACCAGCGCCAGCCAGTTGACCACCAGCGTGGCGCAGAACGTGACCACGAGCGGAACAAACACGTGGCTCAAAAAAATAGCTGCGGCCGAGAACAGCACGACAGCCATTACCAACTTTATTGCCTCCGCCTTGACGAAGGCCGAGAAGACGGCCGACGGAGCGGCCCCGGCCGGCACCGAGAACACCCGCACTGCCATCCAGAGGCTCAGCGCGACGCTGATACCTCCGCCCGCAAGGGCCCCGACCGCGGCCTCGCCACTCTTCGTCAGCCCGAACAGCGCAGCGGCCACGAGAGTGACACCCGTCTGTCCGGCGATGATCTTTGCGGGTACTGAACCGACCCGTCGTCGCATGCCGAGAGGCCTCGGCCCCCAAGAGCCGCGGGAGTATATCTGCTTTCCGCAGGCGCAGCAATTTCGTGGCACGGCGGACGAGGGGCCGTAGGAGCGGCCGTAGGAGGGGCTTCAGCCCCGATTCCGAGGAAAACCGTCGCGGCTGAAGCCGCTCCTACGGCAGGATCACCACGAAGCTCAGCGGATGTGCCCGAGGATCCCGTCCAGCTCGTCGAGGCTGTTGTAACTCACCACCAGCTTGCCGCGGCCCGAGGCGGTGTGCTGCAGGGCCACCTTCGCCCCCAGCTTCTCTGCCAGCTCGGACTCGAGGCGACGGATGTCGGGATCGCGGGGGCCGGCCGCTGGCGGCTTTCTCGGCGGCCGCTGGAGCCGCTTCACCAGCCGCTCGGTCTCGCGCACTGACAGGCCCTTCGCCGCGACCTCGCGGCCCGCTGCCGCCTGGGTCCTGGGTTCGGACAGCCCGAGCAAC
>CAZOSZ010000273.1:0-1175 GCA_964582505.1 uncultured Ectothiorhodospiraceae bacterium
GCGCGAACTGGCGGCCTGGAATGGCATGGCGCCCGGCGACACGCTGGCGGCGGGCCGCAAGCTGGTGGTGTGGAGCCCGGCCGGTGCCGTCCCGCAACAGGCCTCGGCATCGCCCTCGGACGCACCGCGCATCCGGCGCGTCCATTACACTGTGCGGCGCGGCGATTCGCTGTTCCGGATCGCCAGCAATTTCAGCGTGTCAGTCGAACAGATCAAGCGCTGGAACGGACTGGACGGCAAGCGCCATCTGCAACCCGGCCAGCGGCTGGTGCTGCACGTCGACGTCCACGCCCAGTCGGGGAGCTGAGGAGAACGACAATGGGATTCCTGAACGGCAAGCGGGCACTGATTGTCGGGCTTGCAAGCGAGCGCTCGATCGCCTGGGGCATTGCCCAGGCCATGCGTCGCGAGGGTGCCGAACTCGCCTTCACCTACCAGGGCGACAAGCTCAAGCCGCGCGTCGAGGCGATGGCCGAGGAACTCGGCGGAGGTTTCACCTGCGCGATGGACGTCGCCGAGGATGAGCAGATCGCGTCGGCCTTCGCGGCGCTCGGCGGGCACTGGGACGGCTTCGACATCCTGGTGCACTCGGTGGGCTTCGCGCCGCGCGACCAGCTCTCGGGCCGGTTCGTCGACTCGGTCAATCGCGAGGGATTCAGGATCGCGCATGACATCAGCGCCTACAGCTTCGCTGCACTGTCCCAGGCGGGCCTGCCGATGATGCGCGGCCGGGCGGGCGCGCTGTTGACCCTGAGCTACCTGGGCGCGGTGCGCGCCGTGCCCAACTACAACGTCATGGGCCCGGCCAAGGCCAGCCTGGAGGCCACGGTGCGCTTCCTGGCAGCCGATCTCGGTATCGAGGGGCTGCGCGTCAACGGCATCTCCGCGGGGCCGATCAAGACGCTGGCGGCGGCCGGCATCGGCGGCTTCCGCAAGATGCTCGCCCAGGTGGCGCGCATCGCGCCGCTGCAGCGCAACATTACCATCGAGGACGTCGGCAACGCGGCCGCATTCCTGTGCTCGGACCTGGCGGCAGGCATCACCGGCGAGATCCTGTACGTCGACGGCGGCTACAGCCACGTCGGCATGTCCTTGCCGGAGGACTGAATCCGGGGTCTGAGACGGCTGTAGGAGCGACTTCAGCCGCGATCTGTGGGAGCGGCTTCAGCCGCGAT
>CAZOSZ010000273.1:1275-2953 GCA_964582505.1 uncultured Ectothiorhodospiraceae bacterium
CTTCAGCCGCGATCTGTGGGAGCGGCTTCAGCCGCGATTCCCGGTCGCGGCTGAAGCCGCTCCTACGACGGGCGGCCCTCGCTGGCCAGGATCCCGTCCTCGCCTTCCAGCCGGGCGATGATCACCGCGCAGGCGCAGTCGCCGAGAATGTTGATCGCAGTGCGCGCCATGTCGAGGATGCGGTCGAACACGAACAGCACGCCGATCGCCTCCACCGGCAGGCCCACCGCGGCGAGAATGATGGCGATCGCGACCAGCGAAGCCGAGGGAATGCCAGCGACGCCGACCGAGGTCACCAGCGCGGTCAGCACGATCACGAACTGCACGCCGAAGGAAAGTTCCAGGCCGTAGGCCTGGGCGATGAACATCGCCGCGACGCACTCGTACAGCGCGGTGCCGTTCATGTTGACCGTGGCACCCAGCGGCAGCACGAAGCTG
This sequence comes from uncultured Ectothiorhodospiraceae bacterium, assembly GCA_964582505.1. Taxonomy (GTDB): domain Bacteria; phylum Pseudomonadota; class Gammaproteobacteria; order Steroidobacterales; family XN24; genus XN24. The sequence continues at coordinate 1,714 of CAZOSZ010000273.1, forward strand.
GAGATGCGGTTCGAGACGCCGGCCCGACGCTCCATGCAGTCCATGGTGATCGGCAGCGTGGCGGAGGACGAGGCCGTCGAGAAGGCCGTCAGCAGTGCCGGCGCGGCGGCCCGGTAAAGCGCCACCGGGCTGACCCGGCCGACTGTCTTCAGCAGCAGCGGCACGGTCAGCACCGCGTGCACTGCCAGCGCGCCGAGCACCGTCAGGCTGAACACGATCAGCGGCTCGGCCGCGTCGAAACCGGTGCGCGCCACGGTGCGCGCCACCAGCCCGAACACGCCGATGGGCGCGAAGGCCATCACCCAATGAGTGATCTTCATCATTACCGCAAACAGCGAATCCCAGAAGCGGTACATCACGTCGCCCTGCTCATGGCCGACGCGGGTCATGAAATAGCCGAACACGATGCTGAAGAAGATCAGCCCGAGCATCTGCCCGTCCGCAGCCGCCTGGATGATGTTGGGCGGCACCATGCTGAGGAACATCTGCGCAAGCTGGCCGCCGCTGCCGGCGGCGCCGCCACCGACGCTTTCGGCCACCGCCCGCGTGCTCTCCTCCAGCGCCAGCAGCTCGCGCGCCGGCTCGCCGTTGACGATGCCCGGCTGCACGAGGTTGACCAGTACCAGGCCGACGAGAATCGCCAGCAGCGTGGTGACGCCGTAGAACAGCAGCGTCTTGCCACCCAGCCGGCCGAGGCTGCCGCCGCCGCCGATGCCGGCCACGCCGACGATGATCGAGGAGACGATCAGCGGCACGATCAGCATGCGCAGGGCATTGATGAACAGCGTGCCGACGAAGTCGTACACGCTGTACCAGCTGACGCCGAAAATCTCGCCGTGCGCGCCGCTGAGCCAGCCCGCGACGATGCCCGCGACGATCGCAATCAGGATCTGCCAGTGGAGTTGCAGTCTGGGCATCGCGCGATGTTATCAGGCCGCAGGAGCGGCTTCAGTTGTGGGAGCGGCTTCAGCCGCGATCGGTCGCCGGTCGCGGCTGAAGCCGCTCCTACTGGAGGGCGCTCTCGAAGATCGTGACCTTGGCGCCCTGGCGCATGTGCTCCAGGTAGGCCTGCAGCTCCTGCGAGGCGCGCCCGGCGTGCACGCGATCGTTCAGTTCGCGTTGCTCCTGTGGTCGCAGCAGGTCCAGCCCTCCCGGCGTGGCCGACAGCACCCGGATGGCGTAGTAGCCGCTGCCCGCCTCGGCCGAGACCACCGCGGCCGCGCCGGCCTCCGGGCGGGCT
>CAZOSZ010000274.1:0-2932 GCA_964582505.1 uncultured Ectothiorhodospiraceae bacterium
CGGTCAGCACCCGGGTGGTCTCCTGGAAGGAGGCCGCCGAGATGAACGACTCGGTGGCCAGCGAGGCCTTGGTGATGCCCAGCAGCACCGGCTCGATCTGTGCCGGCTGCTGGTCCCTCAGCACGACCCGCTCGTTCTCCTCCAGCACCCGCGCCCTGTCGAGCTGCTCGCCGCGCAGGAACTTGGTGTCGCCGGGGTCGCTGACCTCCACCTTGCGCAGCATCTGGCGGATGATGACCTCGATGTGCTTGTCGTTGATCCGCACGCCCTGCAGGCGGTAGACGTCCTGGATCTCGCGCACCAGGTACTCGGCCAGGTGCTTGACGTCCTGCAGCCGCAGGATGTCGTGCGGGTTCATCTCGCCGTCGGAGATAACCTCGCCGCGCTGCACGATTTCGCCCTCGAACACCGACAGGTTGCGCCACTTCGGGATCAGCAGTTCGTGCTCGCCCTCGTCGTTCTCGATGATCAGGCGGCGCTTGCCCTTGGTTTCCTTGCCGAATCTCACCTTGCCGCTTTGTTCGGCGAGGATCGCGGGCTCCTTGGGCTTGCGGGCCTCGAACATGTCGGCGACGCGCGGCAGACCGCCGGTGATGTCGCGGGTCTTGGAAGACTCCTGCGGAATGCGCGCGATGATGTCGCCGACGCCGACCTTCTGGCCGTCCTCCATGACCACGATCGCGCCCACCGACAGCGGATAGGCAATCGGCTCCTTGCTGTCGGGGAACAACAGGTCCTTGCCCTTGGCGTCCACCAGCCGCGCGATCGGCCGCAGGTCCTTGCCGGCGGCGCCGCGCTGCTTCGGGTCGATCGCGACGATGCTCGACAGCCCGGTGTGCTCGTCGACCCGGGTCTCCACCGTGACGCCGTCGATGAAGTCCTGGAACTTCATGATGCCGGCTGCCTCGGACACCACCGGGTGGGTGTGCGGGTCCCAGGTCGAGATGATCGCCCCGGCCTTGACCTGCGCACCTTCGTCGACTGCGATCGCGGCGCCGTACGGGATCTTGTAGCGTTCGCGCTCGCGGCCGTATTCGTCGATGATGCCGAGTTCGCCCGAGCGTGACACCGCCACCAGGTGGCCCTTGGCGTGGCGCACCGTCTTGATGTTGTGCAGGCGCACCGTGCCGCCGTTCTTGACCTGCACGGTGCTGCGCGCCGCGGCCCGCGAGGCGGCGCCGCCGATGTGGAAGGTGCGCATCGTCAGCTGCGTGCCGGGCTCGCCGATGGACTGCGCGGCGATCACGCCAACCGCCTCGCCGATGTTCACCCGGTGGCCGCGCGCCAGGTCGCGGCCGTAGCACAACGCGCACACCCCGTAGCGGGTATCGCAGGTGATCGGCGAGCGGACCAGCACCTGGTCGACCGAGAGCGTCTCCAGTTCCATCACGCAGCGCTCGTCGAGCAGCGTACCCGCCGGCATGACGACTTCGTCGCTGCCCGGCAGCATCACGTCCTCGGCTACCACGCGGCCCAGCACGCGCTCCCTGAGCGGCTCGACCACGTCGCCGCCCTCGACCAGCGGCGACATCAGCAGACCGTTGCCGGTACCGCAATCGACCTCGGTGACCACCAGGTCCTGCGCCACGTCGACCAGCCGGCGGGTCAGGTAGCCGGAGTTGGCGGTCTTCAGCGCAGTGTCGGCGAGGCCCTTGCGGGCGCCGTGCGTCGAGATGAAGTACTGCAGGACGTTCAGGCCCTCGCGGAAGTTGGCGGTGATCGGCGTCTCGATGATCGAGCCGTCCGGCTTGGCCATCAGGCCGCGCATGCCGGCCAGCTGGCGAATCTGCGCCGCCGAACCGCGGGCGCCGGAGTCGGCCATCATGAACACCGAGTTGAAGGACTTTTCGCGGATGGTATCGCCCTTCGCGCCGGTGACTTCCTGGACGCTGATCTTGTCCATCATCGCCTTGGCGACGCGGTCATTGGTGTGCGACCAGATGTCCACCACCTTGTTGTAGCGCTCGCCGTTGGTGATCAGGCCCGAGGCATACTGCTCCTGGAAGTTCTTCACCTCGGCCTCGGCCTCGGCGAGGATCTCGGCCTTCTCGGCCGGCACCACCATGTCGTCGGCGCCGAATGACACGCCGGACCGCGTCGCGTAGCGGAAACCCATGTACATCAGCTGGTCGGCGAACACCACGGTCAGTTTCAGGCCGAGGCGGCGATAGCACTCGTTGATCACCGCAGAAATGGCCTTCTTGTTCATGTCGCGGTTGATCAGGTCGAAGGGCAGCCCCTCCGGCAGGATCTCGGAGAGCAGCGCGCGGCCGACGGTGGTGTCCACGGTCTTGACGCTGGAGGACTTCTCGCCCTCCTCGCTCAGCAGCCAGTCGCGGATCCTCACCTTGACCGCGGCATGCAGACCGACGGCGCGGTTCTCGTAGGCGCGGTGCACTTCCTGCACGTCCGCGAACAGGCTGCCCTCGCCCTTCACCATGGCCTGCTTGCGGGTCAGGTAGTACAGGCCCAGCACCACGTCCTGCGAAGGAACGATGATCGGCTCGCCATTGGCGGGCGAAAGGATGTTGTTGGAGGACATCATCAGGGCGCGCGCCTCGAGCTGTGCCTCCAGCGACAGCGGCACGTGCACCGCCATCTGGTCGCCGTCGAAGTCGGCATTGAATGCCGTGCAGACCAGCGGGTGCAGCTGGATCGCCTTGCCCTCGACCAGCACCGGCTCGAAAGCCTGGATGCCGAGACGATGCAGCGTCGGCGCCCGGTTGAGCATCACCGGGTGCTCACGGATCACCTCCTCGAGGATGTCCCAGACCTCTGGTCCCTCGCGCTCCACGGCGCGCTTGGCCGCCTTGATGGTGAGCGCCTCGCCCCTGAGCTGCAGCTTGTGAAAGATGAACGGCTTGAACAGCTCCAGCGCCATCTTCTTCGGCAGGCCGCACTGGTGCAGCTTCAGCGTCGGGCCGACCACGAT
>CAZOSZ010000275.1:0-2928 GCA_964582505.1 uncultured Ectothiorhodospiraceae bacterium
GATTTCGCGCGCCTCGTCGGGATTGAGTCCCGGCAGGCCCGCGCAGGCCTCGCCAAGCGCTGTCTCCGCCTGTTCGGCAGTCTCCGTCCCGGCGCCGGGCAGACCGGCGGTCTCGCCCCAGCCGTGCGCTCCCTCGGTGTCTTCGATCCGGACCAGCCAGCCGCGTCGCAGCACCGTGTCACCGCGCGCGCACTTCCAGGGCCGCGACAACGGGATCGTGTAGGGATGACACCGCAGCGAAGCTATCCGTGGACCGACGCCGCGTTCAGCCACGCAGGCCTCCAATCAGCAGACCGACGCAGATCAGACCGCCGAACGCCAGCTGCAGCCGCGCAGTGTCGGCCAGCAGAGTGTTGAACGCCGGGCCTGCCGGCAGCCTGACGAAGCGTCGCACCAGCAGCAGCGCCCAGGGTGCTGCCAGCAGCGGCAGCAGCCAGGCGGCACCGCCGGCCAGCGCCAGCAGCGGCAGCAGAAGAAAGGGCGCCAGCATCAACGCGCCGTATTCGAGCCGGCTGGCCCGGCTTCCGAACACCACCGCGAAGGTGCGCCGCCCGGCGCGCCGGTCGTCGTCCATGTCACGGTAGTTGTTGACCACCAGCACTGCGGCAGCGGGCATGCCGACCAGGCCCCCGACCGCCAGCGCTGTGGCGCCGAAGCGCCCGGCCTGCAGGTAGTGGCTGCCCGCCACCGCGATCACGCCGAAGAACATCCATACGAACAGTTCGCCGAAACGGGTGTAGGAGATTGGCCGCGCGCCGCCGCTGTAGGCCCAGCCACAGCTGATCGAGACGATGCCGATGAGCAGGATCGGCCAGCCACCGACCCAGGCGAGCCCCAGTCCGATGGCGCCGGACGTGGCGAACGCCAGCACCGCCGCACGCCGCACGTCGGCGGGATCCAGCCAGCCCTCGGCGGTGGCACGCTTCGGCCCCAGCCGGGTGCCGGGATCGTCGGCACCGCGCTCGAAATCGGCGACGTCGTTGTGCAGGTTGGCGGCCACCTGGACGAGCAGCGCGGCGGCAATCGTCGCAGCCAGGATGACCCAGGACAATCGTCCGGTCTCGCGCCAGGCCAGTGCCGTACCGACCAGCACCGGCACGACGGCCACCGGCAGCGTCCGCGGCCGGACCGCGCTGGCCCAGCGGTGCAGCGAGTTCGGTCCGGGTCGCGCCGCCACGGTTTCAGGGTCGGCGCGGGAAACGGCCAAAATCCGGCGACCGTTTCTCGAGGAACGCGTCGCGGCCTTCCTTGCCTTCTTCGGTCATGTAGAACAGTGCGGTGGCATTGCCAGCGAGTTCCTGAATGCCCGCCAGCCCGTCGGTGTCGGCGTTGAAGGCTGCCTTCAGCATGCGCAGCGCGGTGGGTGACAGCTCAAGCATACGCCGGCACCAGGCGACGGTTTCCTCCTCGAGCCGCTGCAGTGGCACCACCGCATTGACCAGGCCCATCTCCAGCGCCTCGGCGGCATCGTACTGGCGGCACAGGAACCAGATCTCCTTGGCCTTCTTCAGGCCGACGGTGCGCGCCAGAAGTCCCGCGCCGAGCCCGGCGTCGAAGCTGCCGACCATCGGCCCCGTCTGGCCGAAGCGCGCGTTGTCCGCGGCGATCGACAGGTCGCAGACGAGGTGCAGCACGTGGCCGCCGCCGATCGCCCAGCCCGCCACCATCGCGACCACCGGCTTCGGCAACCGGCGGATCTGCATCTGCAGGTCGAGGACGTTCAGCCGGTTGATGCCCTGCGCATCCTTGTAGCCGCCGTGTTCGCCGCGCACCCGCTGGTCACCGCCGGAACAGAACGCCTGATCGCCCTCGCCGGTCAGGATGATGACGCCGATCGCGGGATCGTGGTGCGCATGACTGAAAGCACGCTGCAATTCCATCACGGTCTCCGGCCGGAAGGCGTTGTGCACCTCGGGACGGTTGATGGAAATCCGGGCGATGCCGCCGGACTGCTGGTAGAGCACGTCCTCGAAGCCGAGATCGCTGAGGGGGGTCCAGTCCATGTTCGCTGCAGCCTGCCGCGCGTGAGGGCGACCATTGTACTTGGGGTCCGGGAAGCGTCCAGCCGCACATTCCGCAGCCCGGCGCGGCGCCACTCGCGTGATACACTTTCGCGTACCAGGACGGCGGCAAAAAAGTGGATTCCACCCCACTCGAAACTGTTGCGCATGAAGCGTTTCTCGAAGAGCTGCCGCGGCGGCTCGGGCGGGCGCTTCGCCGCTCGCCCCGGGAGGGGTTCCTGAGCTTCGGCCTGCGGGCCCACGATTTCCCCGGGCTGCCCGGCCTGCCGGCGTCCGGACCCGCGGTCTGGTGGGGCCGTCCGGCGGACGGTCGCTCACGGGTCGGCGCGGGGGTCGCCTGGGAGGTCGAGGCCGAAGGCGATCAACGCTTCCGCGTCCTCGGCGAGGCCCATCGCGGCCTGGTGCGCAACTGGTCCGCGACCGGCCTGGAGGGCAGCGCGACGTTGCGCGCCGCGTTCGTCGGCTTCGCCTTCAGCCCGGACTTCGTCAATGGGACGCTGCCGAATGCCCTGCTGTCGGTACCTCGCGTGGTCGCCGAGCGGCGTGGCACGGTGACACTGCTGCATTTCAACGGCGCCGCCAGCGAGGACCAAGATGCCTTGCTCGCCGCCTGGTTCGAGGGCGCACGCGCCCTGTACGCGGGGGCCCGGCCGGGAACGCCGGCCACCGATCCCGCACCTGGCCGCTACCCGGTCTGCGTGCTGTCGGCCCCGGACCAGGACTGGACCGCGCGGGTTCGAAACGCACTGCAGGCCATCGGCACGCCGCCGCTCGAGAAGCTGGTGCTGACGCGCCGCATCGATTTGCAGTTTGCCCGCGAGCCGTCGCTGGACCGGCTGCTCGACTGGCTGGCGGCCCGCCACCCGGGCGGCACGGTGTTCGCCGTGCGCCGGCCGGGCATCAGTCT
>CAZOSZ010000276.1:0-2897 GCA_964582505.1 uncultured Ectothiorhodospiraceae bacterium
ACAGGCCCGCGCGCAGGCCGCGATGCGGCGCCTGAGCACGGCCAGCGGCGCGCCATCGCCGCAGGCTTTCAACAGCTCGAGCGACAATACGTTGGTGGTGCCCTCCCAGATCGGCAGTACCTGGCTGTCCCGGGCCAGCATCGGCAGGCCGGTGTCCTCCACGTAGCCGGCGCCGCCGAAGCACTCCAGCACCTCGGTGGCGACCTCCACCGCCTGCTTGCCGGTGGTCAGCTTGGTCAGCGCCGTGAGCAGTCGCGTCAGGGCGTGCGCGTCCTCGTCGGCCTCGCCATGCTCGAGCTGGCCGAGCAGATGCACCAGCTCGAAGCACAGCATGAACGCCGCGTGGTACTCGGCCTGCAGCACAGCCAGCGTGTGGACATGCAGCGGCTGGCGGGCCAGAGGCCTGCCAAAGGCCACGCGGCGTCGCGCGAAATCACGCGCCAGCGCCACGCCGCGGCGCATGAACGAGGCGGCGCAGACGCTGTTCCAGGTACGCGTCATGGTGAGCATCGGCACGATCTGCCGAACACCGTCCTGGGTGCCCGCCACCGGGATCGCCGGGGTGCCCTCGAGCAGAAGTTCGGCCGTCGGCACCTTGCGCGTGCCGAGCTTGTCCTTCAGGCGCAACACGCTGATCCGGTCGAGGCGCCCTGCGGCATCCCGGGGCTCGACATAGAACAGCGCCAAGCCTCGGCCGCCGGGCCCGTTGCCTTCGGGGCGCGCGAGGGTCAGCGCCACCTGCGAGGTCGCCGCGGAGGTGAACCACTTGCGCCCCCACAGTCGCCAGCCGCCGTCCTCCTGGCGGGCAACGGTTTCCGACGCGCCGACGTCCGAGCCGCCGGTGGACTCGGTCATCCACTGACCGCTGGTCCAGAACTGTGCCGGGTCCCGGCTGGTCAGGTGCCCCACCGCGCGCTCGATCAGGGCGCGGTGGCCGGAATCGATCAGCGTGCGCACGGCGCCATCGGTCATCGCCAGCGGGCAGCTGTAAACGTCGGTGGACGGGTGAAACAGGTGCACCAGCGCGAATTGCACGGTGCGCGCCAGGGCGCTATGTTGCGGCTCATAGCCGGTGGCCACCAGGCCGTACTCCGCCGCCAGCCGCTCGGCGCGCTGCCACAGCGGCGAGACCTCGATCTCGTCAATGCGGTTGCCCCAGGGGTCCCACTGGACCAGCCGTGGCTCGTTCAGGCGATCGCCGAGCTGCAGCCGGTACAGTTCGCCGCCGGCCAGTTCGCCGAGCTCTCGCAGGGGCTGTTCTACTGCGGCCGGGATGCAGCCCTCGAAGCGCCGCGCCAGCATCGAGCGTAGCAGGCGATCGTCGTCGTACTGGTTGCCGAGTTGCGGCGGTGGCTGGTTGAAAGGCTGCATGGCCCGCGCCCCTCAGATGCCCATCTTGTTGAGCGAATCGAGGATCCTGCCGAGCACCAGCGTCAGCGTCGGGTGCGAGCGCTGGAACTCGTCGATCTGGCGCCGCACGAGATCCGCCGGGCTGCCCTCGGGGGTCGCCTCGCCGGCCGCCAGGCGCTGCTCGATCTCCGCCTGCAGTGCGGCCATCCGCGCCCGCTGACTGTCGCTCAGAGATTCTGCGCCCGCCACCTCGTTGCGCAGTTCGGCAAGCAGCTCGTTCATTTCTTTCTGCGGCATCGTCAAGTGCCTCCGTTGTCGAGCCCTGTCACGCCAGGGCGGCGGGACGCGCCGCCTCCGGCAGATCCCCTTCAAGTCCCATGGCGCGCCGGATGAACACCCCCTTGAGCGGCGCCAGCCGGTCGACCAGCGTCAAGCCGGCGCGCCGCAACATGCTGAGCGCCTGGTCGTCGCTGCTGAACAGGCGATTGATGCCATCGAATGCGGCCATCGCCAGCAGATTCTCGGGCTTGCGCCAGCGCTCGTAGCGACGCAGCAAGGCCGGGTCGCCCGGGTCTCGCCCGGCAGCCAGGCCGGTGGCGAGCGTCTGGGCCAGCGCCGCAGCATCCAGGAAGCCGAGGTTGACGCCCTGTCCTGCAAGCGGATGCACGGTGTGGGCCGCGTCGCCGACCAGCGCGTAACGCGCGCGCGTGTAGACTGGCGCGTGGCGCATGCGCAATGGAAACGCCGCCCTCGCGCCCGCCTCCAGCACCTCGCCAAGGCAACCGTCGCTGGCCGCGGTGACGGCCGTTCGAAAGGCCTCGTCGCCGGCGCCGAGCAGCTCGCCGGCGCGCTCCGGCGTGGTCGACCAGACCATCGAGACGCGCCCGTCCGCCAGCGGCAGCAAGGCAATCGGTCCTTCGGGCAGGAACCGCTGCCATGCGGTGTCGCCGTGCGGCAGCTGGCAGCGCAGGTGGGCCACCACGGCCTGTTGCGGGTAATCGTGGCCGCGGACTTCCAGCCCCGCCATGCTGCGCGACGGTGACGCAGCGCCGTCCGCGCCCACCACCAGCCGCGCCCGCAGGCGGCGGCCGTCCTCGAGCTGCAGCTCGGCGTGCGCACCATCCAGCGCGAGCGTGGCGAGGCGCGCGCCGTCCAGCAGATTGACGTTGTCCAGCCTGAGCAGGGCGTTACGCAGGGCCAGGCGCACCAACTCGTTCTCGACGATGTAGCCGAGCGCGCCGACCGCGATCTCGGCGGCCGTGAAGTGGATCGCGCCGGGCCCGCCCGCCGGGATCGCACCGTCCCAGACGCGCATCTGCGTGTACGGAGAGACGCGCGCGGCGGCAATCTCGCCCCAGGCGCCGCAGGTCGTGAGAATGCGGCGGCTTGCCTCGGACAGCGCCGAGACTCTCAGCCCGAGCTCGTCATTCGGCCGCCACTGCGGCGGAGCCTCTGCATCGATGACCCCGAGCATGGTGCCGGGCGCGCGTCGCGCCAGCAGCGCGGCCGTGGCCGCGCCGACCATGCCCGCGCCGACCACCACGATG
>CAZOSZ010000277.1:0-2888 GCA_964582505.1 uncultured Ectothiorhodospiraceae bacterium
CGCGCGCGAGCCGGGCGAGGTCGAGGCGTGGCTGGCCGAGCTGCCGCCCGAGGGCGGCGTCACTCGCGTGAGCTTAAGCGGCGAGCGCGAGTATTTCGTCTCGGTCAACACCCGCGAGAGCGTGTTCGCCGAATACCTCGCGGCCTGGAAAGCGCGCATGGAGCGACTCGGCACGGTGAACTATCCCAACGCGGCGCTGCGGGGCCGCAGTGGCAATCCGGTGCTGGAGGTGGCACTGGCGGCCGACGGCAGCCTGCGCGAGGTGCGCGTGACGCGCGCTTCCGGCCAGCCTGCGCTCGACCAGGCGGCGATCGGCCTGGTGCGGCTCGCCAGCCCCTTTGATCCCTTCCCGGCGGAGATCCGCGCCCGCTTCGACGTGCTGCGCTTCGCCTACGAGTGGCGCTTCATCGAGGGTCGCTCGGCCGGCTCGCAGCTGCGCGCGCCCGTGGAGTAGGCCTTCGCGGCGGCGCGGCTTGCCGCTCTGCTGACGGGCGCGGATACTAGCCGCATGAGCGTGGAACAGTTCCTCAACGGCCAGTTCCTGATCGCCATGCCGGCGATGGCCGATCCGAATTTCGATCGCACCGTGACGTTTGTCTGCGAGCACAACGACGACGGCGCGCTCGGCATCATCGTCAACCGCCCGACCGGCATGGCGCTCGGCGAGATCCTCGACCAGATGGAACTGAAGGTCGAGGATCCGCTGCTGGCAGCGATGCCGGTGCTGCAGGGCGGGCCGGTGCAGCCGGAGCGCGGCTTCGTGATCCACGATTCCGGCGAGGAATACTCCTCGACGCTGGCGGTGCGGGACGGGCTGAAGGTCACCACCTCGCGCGACATCCTGGTGGCGATGGCCGAAGGCCGCGGCCCGGCACGCGCGCTGATCGCGCTCGGTTATGCCGGCTGGGGTGCGGGCCAGCTCGAGGCGGAGATGGCGGCCAACGCCTGGCTGACCGTGCCGGCTTCGCCCGACATCATCTTCGCCACGCCCTTCGAGCGGCGCTGGGAATCGGCCGCGGCGCTGTTGGGCGTCAGCATGACGTCGATGTCCTCCGAGGCGGGCCACGCCTGAGCATGGCCGGGAACGAGACGTTGCTGGCCTTCGATTACGGCCGGCGGCGTATCGGGGTGGCGGTCGGCAATACCCTGACAGGCAGTGCAAGCGCGCTCGAAACCCTGGTGATCAGCGGGTCCGGCCCCGACTGGGCGCGGCTGGAGGCGCTCGTCAGGCGCTGGACGCCGGCCCGCCTGGTGGTCGGCGTCCCGTATAATGCCGACGGCTCCGAGGGCGAGCTTGCCGCAGAGGCGCTGGGCTTCGCGCGCGGCCTCGCGGGGCGCTGCGACCTTCCCGTGGACACCGTGGACGAGCGGCTGACGTCAGTCGAGGCCACCGACCGCCTGCGGACGGCACGACGCGAGGGACGGCGCGGCCGGATCGGCAAGAAAGACGTGGACCGCGAGGCGGCGGCGCTGATCCTGCAGAGCTGGCTGGACAACCATTGCTGAGGTCGCCATGACATCCCAGTTCGACGCGCGCGGCAGGCTGCGCCACCTGGTCTCCCTGAAAGAGCTGTCGCGCGAGCAACTGGTCGGGTTGCTCGATCGCGCCGAGAGTTTCCTCAGTCCGGACGGCGAACTGCCGGCGCGCAACCGCTCGCTCGCAGGGCGCACCGTTGCCAACCTGTTCTTCGAGCCCAGCACCCGCACCCGCGCGTCGTTCGAGCTGGCCGCCAAGCGGCTCGGCGCCGACGTGCTGAGCCTGGACGTCAGCATGTCCTCGCGCGCCAAAGGCGAGAGCCTGCTGGACACCATCTGGACGCTGCAGGCCATGCAGGTGGACGTCTTCGTCATCCGCGACGCCCAGTCGGGCGTGCCGGCGTTCATCAGCGGCCACGTCGCACCGCATGTGGCGGTGCTCAATGCCGGCGAGTCGCACCTCAACCATCCCACCCAGGGACTGCTCGACGTGCTCACCATCCGCCGCCACAAGCAGCGTTTCGAGGCGCTGGTGGTGACCATCGCCGGCGACATCCAGCACTCGCGGGTGGCGCGCTCGGCGCACCATGCGCTGGTGACGCTCGGGGTCGGCGAGCTGCGGCTGGTGGCGCCGCCGGCGCTGGCACCGGACCCGGAGGAGTTTGCCGGGGCGCGGCTGGTCGACGGCATCGAGGCCGGGGTGCGCGATGCCGACGTGATCATGTGCCTGAGGATCCAGCGCGAGCGCATGGAAGTCAGCCGCCATCCCGACCCGGCCGACTATCACCGCGAATTCGGCCTGACCGAGGAGCGGCTGCGGATGGCCAGGCCCGACGCCATCGTGATGCACCCGGGGCCGATGAACCGCGACGTCGAGATCGCCGGCAGCATCGCCGACTGCGCGCAGTCGGTGATCGTCGAGCAGGTCACCAACGGCGTGGCCGTGCGCATGGCCGTGATGCAGACCGTCATGGAGACGCTGCATGGCTGAAATGCCTGTGGGACAGGTGGGAGCGGCTTCAGCCGCGACCGGGATCGGGGCTGAAGCCCCTCCCACAGCGGTGGGAGCGGCTTCAGCCGCGATGGTGCCAGGCAAGCCCCACCGCGCCACCATCTTCCTCGAGGACGCCGAACTGCTCGACGTCGAGCACTGGCCCGGCGAGCAGTACGTGATGCGGCTGGTGGCCCCGAAGTGCGCGGCGCACGCCCGGCCGGGCAGTTTCGCGCACGTCAGCTGCGATCCGGCCCTGCCGATGCGCCGGCCGCTGTCGCTGATGCGCGCCGACCCCGGCTCGGGCGTGATCGAGCTGCTGTTCAAGGTGCTCGGCGAGGGGCTCGGGCTGCTTGCGCGCCGCCGGCCCGGCGAGCGCATCAGCGTGCTCGGCGCGAACGGCCGGCCGATCGGGCCCTCG
>CAZOSZ010000278.1:0-2850 GCA_964582505.1 uncultured Ectothiorhodospiraceae bacterium
ACTCGGCGTGTGGCTGGGCCGCGCGCAGCGCCGGCACGCCGGCACGCCGGCGGAACCATCGGGCCGCGCCCGGCTCGAACCGGTAGAACAAACGAGGTGAAGGGCCATGATTACACGCCGCCAGTATCTGAAATTAAGCGTGGCCACCGGCGCCATGCTGTCATGGCCGTCACGACTGCTGTGGGCCCAGGCCGGTCGCGCAGGGCTGATCAGGCGGGCAATCCCCTCGAGCGGCGAGCGCGTGCCGGCCATCGGCCTCGGCAGCTCCGCGACCTTCGCCCAGGTGGCGCGCAGCGAGGAAGCCTCCGCACTGGGCGAAGTGCTGGCAGCCCTGGTCGAGCACGGCGGCGCGATTTTCGACACTGCGCCGGCTTACGGTGCTTCAGAACAGGTCGCCGGCGACATCGCGCGCGAACTCGGCATCACCGACAAGGTGTTCTGGGCCACCAAGGTCAATGTCGCGGGCCGCGGCGGCGGTCGCGCCGACCCGGCGGCGGCGCGCGCGCAGATCGAGGCCTCGTTCCAGCGGCTTGGCACCGAGGTCATCGACCTGATCCAGGTGCACAACCTCGGCGACGTGCCGACCCAGCTCGGCATCCTCAAGGAGTTAAAAGAGGCCGGCCGCGTGCGCTACATCGGCGTGACCACGACCTTCTCCGGCCAGTACGAGGAACTCGTGCAGCTCATGCGGCGCGAGCCGCTCGATTTCATCGGCATCGACTACGCCATCGACAATCGCGTGGTCGAGGGCACGATCCTGCCGCTGGCCATGGAGCGCAAGATCGGCGTGCTGGTGTACCTGCCGTTCGGCCGCACGCGGCTGTGGGACCGTGTCCGCGGCCATGAAGTGCCGGCCTGGGCGGCGGAGTTCGACGCTCACTCCTGGGCGCAGTTTTTCCTGAAATTCGTGCTTGCCCACCCTGCGGTGACCGCCGCAACGCCGGCCACCAGCCGGGCGCGGCACATGGTCGACAACATGGGCGCGGCCCATGGCCGGTTGCCGGACGCCGCGACGCTCAAGCGCATGGTGGCGCACATCGAATCCCTGGGTGGCGGGTCGTAGATTGGCAGTTATTCCCCGGCAGGGTCGAGCTGCCGTCAATTCGCCAGCCCGGCCAGCACCCCCAGCAGCCGCTCGTTGAATTCCACCGGCTGCTCGAGCTGCGGGTAGTGGCCGACGCCTTCCATCAGCACGACATCGAAGTCCGCATAGCGGCGGTTGACGGCGGTCTGCGTCACCATTCCGCGGCCGTCATCTGGCGCCGCGTTGATGCAGCGGATCGGCACACCCGCCGCCGAGAGCATCGCCGGCATGTCCAGTGACGCAAAGTCACGCATCAGCCCGATGGTCGCCGCCGGGTCGGAGGCGCTGCCCTGGTCGATCACCCACTGCACGAGCGCGGCGTCGACGTCCGGCCTGAACAACTGCGGCACGAAGGATTCGATGCCGGCGCGGAAATCCGCCTCCAGGCCGGCGGTCAGCCTGTCGGTCATTCCCTCGGGCCACTCGAATTCCACATTGTGCAGGGTGTCGACGCAGGCAATGCCGCGTACGCGGCCGGCAGCTCGTGCCGCCACTTCCAGCGAGACCGGGCCGCCCATCGAGTGGCCAACCAGCAGCACCCGATCGAGCTCCAGCGCATCGACCACCGCCAGCACGTCACCGGCCAGGGACCGCACCGACCAGTTCACTCGATCCGCACCGGACTCGCCGTGCCCGGGCAAGTCCAGGGTCACGACCCGATGGCCTGCGGCCGCAACGGCCTCGAGCTGGTGGCGCCAGAACTGGCGGTTGCAGGCCCAGCAGTGCACGAACACCACTGCGGTCCGCCCTTCACCCCGGGCCTCATAGACGATCGGGACTCCGTCGGCCGCGCGCGCCACGCCCTGGACCGGTGCCGCTTCCGAAGGCGCCTCGCCGGCTGTCGTCGGGCTGCGCTCCGAGCAGGCTGCGGCGAGCGCCAGCACTGCGGGCGCTACGATCGCGAGTGTCCTCCAATCAGGCATGGTCGGGATCTCCAGCGGATCAGACGAGTCGGCAGGCTGGTCCATGGCGGTCATGGTCGGGGGGGTTCGGCAAGGAACATTCCGTCGCGCTCCTCGCCGGCCACGGCCA
Organism: uncultured Ectothiorhodospiraceae bacterium; assembly: GCA_964582505.1. Lineage (GTDB taxonomy): Bacteria > Pseudomonadota > Gammaproteobacteria > Steroidobacterales > XN24 > XN24. Next base: position 2,117 of record CAZOSZ010000278.1, read on the forward strand.
GGCGCGCGTAAAAAGCCACCTGGCCGGCATCATTGAATCCGCTGCGACACGGCTCGTCACCGGCAAACATGATCTCGAGCACACGCCCGCCGGCAAGCGGGTCCCCGACGCGCACCACGGATCGAATCGAGCCGTCCGGCTCGGCCATGAAGATGCCGCGCGGCGCCTGGAACGCGACCTGCCCCAGGGCGTTGAAAGCCGGCCGTGACATCGAGTGCGCTTCCAGCATCAGCTCACCGGCGTCGGTGAGCGTGAAACTGCCGGAGAGGCCGCGAACCCGGTCGGGCTCGTGCACCTCGGTGATCCTGCCATCTGCTGCAACGCGGTAGATGACATTGAGTACCCGGTCCGACGCATCCACCGGGACGTACACGGCAGCCTGCCCGGCATCGTTCAGGCAAGTATCCTCGCCGCCACGTACCCAGCCGAAGCTCGCGCCGCCCGGCAGGGTCCCGCCGGTACGCAGCAACTGCCGCAGTTCGCCCGGCCGGGTGCTGAGCAGGATTGCCTGCGCATCGATGTCGACGTCCGGCGCGTGAATGTCGGCAATCAGCAGCACCTGCCCGCGGTTGTTCAGCAGCGGCGGGCCGCTGCGCAGCCCGGCGATGGTGCCGTGTCCGTCCGGCGCCGTGTGTCCGCTGAGCGCAAGCACGCGGATTTCCTGACCAGGCGCGGCAAGCTCGGCCCGGGGGTCCCCGCCGTGCGCCTCGGGCTGGGCGAGAACGAGGAGCAGC
>CAZOSZ010000279.1:0-2845 GCA_964582505.1 uncultured Ectothiorhodospiraceae bacterium
CCTGCGCGTTCGGCGCGGCGTCCTGCGACCACCTCGAATACGCCGACCGGGCGGCGGTCGAGGCGATGGCGCGGCATGGCACGATCGCGGTGCTGCTCCCCGGGGCCTGGTACTGCCTGCGCGAGACCCGGCTGCCTCCCGTCGAGCTGCTGCGTGAGCACGGCGTGCCGATGGCGGTGGCCAGCGACGCCAACCCGGGCACCTCGCCGCTCGTCAGCCTGCTGACGGCGCTGCACATGAGCGTCGTGCTGTTCGGCCTGACGCCGGCCGAGGCGCTGGCCGGAGTGACCCGCCATGCCGCGCGCGCGCTCGGCATGGAGCTGGGCTCGCTCAAGACCGGCGCGCCGGCGGATTTCAGCGCATGGGACCTGGAGCGTCCCGAGCTGCTCGCCTATCAGCTCGGCGGCTTGCGACCGGAGGCGGTGTTCGTCGGCGGAGAGCGCATATGAGCAACAAGCAGACGGTGATCACGCTCGGCGACGGCAGCCTCGAGCTCGACGCGTTGCGACGCTGGGAGCGCGAGGGCGGCGAATTGCGGCTCGACGAGGCGGCGCGCCGCCGGATGGCCGACAGCGTCGACAGCGTGCGCCGGATCGTCGCCTCGGGGAATGCCAGTTACGGCATCAACACCGGCTTCGGCGCATTCGCCAACCGGCGCATCTCGATCGAGCAGTTGCGCGAACTGCAATACAACCTGGTGCGCAGCCATGCCTGCGGGGTCGGTGAGCCGCTGCCTGCCGCGCTGGTGCGCCGGGTGATGCTGCTCAAGGCCAACAGCCTGGCCATCGGCCATTCCGGAATCCGCACCGAGGTGGTCGAGGCCTTGCTTGGCCTGCTTGCGGCTGAGGTGCTGCCGCTGATCCCGGGCCGTGGTTCAGTCGGCGCCTCCGGTGATCTCGCTCCGCTGGCGCACCTTGCGCTCGCGCTGATCGGCGAAGGCGAGGCGCTGCACGACGGCCGGCGGCTCGAGGGCGCGGCGGTGATGGAGGCCGCCGGCCTCGAGCCGATCCAGCTGCAGGCGAAAGAAGGCCTGGCACTGCTCAACGGCACCCAGCTCAGCTCAGCGCTGGCGATCGAGGGCCTGTTTCGTGCCGAGACGCTGCTGGCGACCGCCATCACGGCTGGCGCAATGAGCGTCGAGGGCCTGGCCGGCAGCTACACGCCGTTCGACGACCGCATCCACGCGGCGCGCGGCCTGGCCGCGCAGCGCGAAGTGGCCGCCCGTTTTCGCGCCCTGCTGACGGAAAGCGCGATCCACGCCAGCCACGCCGACTGCGACCGGGTGCAGGATCCCTACGCGGTGCGCTGCATGCCGCAAGTCTTTGGCGCGGTGGCGGCGACCCTGGCGCATGCCCGTGAGGTGCTCGAGGCGGAGGCCAACGGGGTGTCCGACAATCCGCTGGTGTTCGGCGAGGACATCCTTTCGGGCGGCAACTTCCATGCGGCGCCGGTCGGCTTCGTCGCCGACTTCATGGCCGTCGCAGTCGCCGAACTGGCCAACATGTCGGAACGGCGCATCGACCTGCTGGCACGCCGCGTCAACCCGAACCTGAACATGTTCCTCACCGGCGAGCCGGGCGTGGAGTCGGGCTACATGATCGCGCACGTCACTGCGGCGGCACTCGCCTCGGAGAACAAGACGCTTGCGCACCCGGCTTCGGTGGATACCATCCCGACTTCGGCCGGCCAGGAAGACCACGTCAGCATGGCGCCCTGGGCGGGCCACAAGTTGCTGGCCGCCTGCGACAACACGGACAGGGTGCTGGCCATCGAGCTGCTTGCCGCCGCGCACGCGCTGGACGACCAGCAACCGCTGAACACCACGCCGCCGCTGCAGGCCGTGCATCGTCGTATCCGTGCGCTCTCGCCGCTGGTGCGCGGTGATCGGCGCCTCGATAAGGATATTGCGGCGCTTGCCGAGAAGGTGCGGGAGGGCGCCTTCGACGATCGCGCCGCGCGGCCTGAGCCGGACTGAAGATTTGCTCCCAAGACATTGATTTTACATAAGCGGATTGTTGGCGCCCTCGCCAACCATTCAGCTACACTCGAGCCGTTTCCGGGATCGGGCGTGACACGGGGGAGCGGTGCCGATGCCCATTTTCGTTGACAGGAGCGGCGAGTTCCATCACGACCATGGTCAGCACTTCGCGTTGACCTGCCCGTCGTGCAATGTGTTTTCGCACGTCACGCCGATCGCCGTGCCGCGCTTCGAGGAGCTGTGGCGTTACAAGCCGCCGGAGACCGGCCTGGTGTATCGCTGCGACAGCTGTAATTCGCCGATCTTCCTGCGCTTCCCCGTGAAGGGCTACACCGAGGACCAGATCGAGCTGTCGGCGAACTTCATCGAGGTGGAGCGGCCGAAGGAAACCTTCGATTTCACCTACCTGCCGGAAGAGACCGAGTCGCTGTTCCGCGAGGCGCTTGCCTGCTACAGCATGAACGCACTGAATGCCTTTGCCTCGATGTGCCGGCGGACCATGCAGCGGCTGTTCGCCGATCTCGGCGAGACCGGCAAGATGCGCATCTTCGAGCAGTGCAACGAGATCCGCCAGCTGGCGGAAGTCGAGAGCGTCACCTTCAACATGGTGCGCCGGGTGCTGTTCGACACGGATGCCGCGCGCGAGGGCATGCCGCTGGTCACGCCGGTCGAGGCCGGCGTGCTGATGGAGTTCATGCGCGACATCCTTTATGAGACCTACGTGCGCAAGGGTCGCCTGCAGCAGGCGATGATGATGCGCCGCTACGTCGCCGAGGAAAACGACACCAACCGCTCCAACGGCTCGACCGGCTGATCCCTCCCGTCGGGGCGGCTGATGTAGGAGCGGCTTCAGCCGCGAATCCCGTA
>CAZOSZ010000280.1:0-2831 GCA_964582505.1 uncultured Ectothiorhodospiraceae bacterium
GCAGGCGGCGCTGGACGACTGGGACCTGCATTCGCGCGGCCTGGCCCGGCTCGCCGGAGAACTCGAGGCCGGCCGGGCGGAGGGCGCGTTCGCGCTGCGGGTCGAGGACCTTGCCGCGCCGCTGCCGCGCGCCTACCAGTTCCTGGACGGCAGCGCCTACCTGGCGCATGTCGAGCGGGTGCGGCGGGCGCGCGGCGCCGAGATGCCGCCGAGCTTCCTGAGCGATCCGCTGATGTACCAGGCGGTGTCCGACGGCTTCCTGCCGCCGGTCGGCACCATCCCGGTGGCCAGCGAGGCGTTCGGCATGGACTTCGAGTCGGAAGTCTGCGTGGTCACCGACGACGTGCCGATGGGCGCGTCGGCCGAGGAGGCCGCCGGTCACGTCAAGCTGATCTGCCTGGTCAACGACGTGTCGCTCCGCAATCTGATTCCGGCGGAACTTGCCAAGGGCTTCGGCTTCCTGCAGGGCAAGCCGCGCTCGGCCTTGTCGCCGGTGATGGTCACGCCCGACGAGCTTGGTGATGCCTGGCGTGACGGCAAGGTGCATCGGCCGCTGGTGACCTGGCTGAACGGCGAAAAGTTCGGCGAACCCGAAGCCGGCGTGGACATGCAGTTCTCGTTTCACGAGCTGATTGCGCACGCGGCAATGACCCGGCCGCTGGCGGCCGGCACCATCATCGGTTCCGGCACGGTGGCCAACCAGGACGAGTCGCGCGGCGCCTCGTGCCTGGCGGAGAAACGCGTGCTGGAGATCATCCGCGAGGGCGAGGCGAAGACCCCGTTTCTCGCCTGGGGCGCGCGCGTCAGGATCGAGATGACCGACGGGGAGGGGCACAGCATCTTCGGGGCGATCGAGCACGTCTACGAGCCCTATCGGCTCTGAGCGCCGTGCGTCGCGCGCCCGGGAGTGAAGCCCGATGAAGCTGTACACCTACTGGCGCAGTTCCGCCGCCTGGCGAGTGCGGATCGCGCTGAATCTCAAGCGGCTGGACTGGCAAGCCGTGCCCGTGCACCTGCTGCGCAACGGCGGCCAGCAGCGCGCTCCCGCCTACCTGCAGCTCAACCCCCAGGGGCTGGTGCCGGTGCTCGAGGCCGACGGGCTGGTGCTGAGCCAGTCGCTGGCGATCATCGAGTACCTCGAGGAGACCCGACCGGCTCCGGCCTTGCTGCCTGCCGACGCCGCCGGGCGCGCACGGGTTCGCAGCCTGGCGCAACTGGTCGCCTGCGACATCCATCCGCTCAACAACCTGCGGGTCCTGCAGTACCTCCAGCAACAGGGCGGATTCGACGAGACGCAGCGCGACCGCTGGGTGCGCCACTGGGTCGACACGGGGCTGCGGGTGCTGGAACGGCGCCTGGCCGGCGAGCCGGCAACCGGGCGCTACTGTCACGGCGATGCGCCGGGCATGGCGGACTGCTGCCTGGTGCCGCAGCTCTACAACGCGCGCCGCTTCGGTTGCAAGCTCGAGGAGCTTCCCACGCTGCTGCGCATCGAGGCAGCCTGCGGCGAACTGGAGGCGTTCCGGGCCGCGGTCCCGGACCGGCAGCCCGACGCCTGAAGCGGAAAGCCGTGATGCCGCTGCGCGCGAAACGGCTAGAATAGTGGCAGTGCAGCAAGGGAAGAATCCGTCATGTTCCGATTCAGCCTGAAGGTCATTCCCGACGGCCCGGGCGTCTACGCCTTGTACGAGGGAGAGCGGGCGATGCTGGTGGGATCCGCGCCGGACCTGCGCTCGCTCGCGGAGCAGCACCTGGTGCAGGGCGGCCCGAGCCAGGAGCTGCTCGCCGTCCTGCCGCATCCCGAGCGCATCACCCGGATCTGCTGGTGGCAACACCCGGCGCTCGCCGACGACGGCAAGCGCAACGCAGCGCGCTCGGTCGCGATCGAGGTGCTGGCGCCCGTGAACCGGCCGCGATTCACCCTTTCCGGCCTGGGCGAGACCGCGCTCGCCGATCCGACTTTCTTCAAGCAGATGAACGCGCTGTTTCGCGGACCGCCGGCCGGCGTGTTCGTCCCGCAGACGCTGAACGAGACAGTGCGGACCGTCTACGAGCTCGAGGACCGGGTCGCGGCGCTGGAGCGGCGACTCACCGACCGCAGCTGAGCGGGCTCAGGCGGCGGCGCTCGGCCGGGCCGAGACCAGTGCGTGCCAGCGGTCGAAGTGCTCGAGGCCCTCGGGCCACGGCAGCTTGATGGCGCGCGCGAAGTCCACGATGCACAAGGCGGTGATGTCGGCCAAGGAGAACGACACGCCCGCGACGTACTCCGATTCCCCCAGTCGCCGGTCGAACGCGGGATAGAACTCGGCGAGCCGCGTCCTGCCGCGCTCCACCAGCTCCGGGATCGCCCGGATTCCGGCCCTCCCCGGCACTGCGCGCTCCGCGTACGGCGGGTAGCTGTTGCGAAAGGCGTCCACCACGGGCTGCCCCGCATCGAATTCGATGCGCCGGCTCCAGCACTCGATCATGGCCTTCTCGAGCGCGCTGCGGCCCAGCAAAGGCGGGTCGGGTCGCAGCTCCTCGAAATAACGGCAGATTGCCACGCTCTCGTCGATGACGGTGCCGTCCTCGAGTTGCAGGGTCGGCAGCACGCCGCGCGGATTGACGGCCAGAAACTCCGCCTGGAGATTCTCGCCGGCGCGGATGTTGATCTCCACCCGCGGGACCTCGATGCCCTTTTCGGCCAGGAAGATCCGCACGCGACGGGGGTTGGGTGCAACGCGCATGTCATACAGTTTCATGGCGGCAGCTTACCCCAGCCACCGGATCCACAGCAGGGGCGTGCAGGAGCGGCACGTCGGCGCGGCACATCGGCGCGGCCCGTCGGCGCG
>CAZOSZ010000281.1:0-2810 GCA_964582505.1 uncultured Ectothiorhodospiraceae bacterium
CCGGCCTTGCCGAGCTTCCTCAGCGAATGCTCGCCGTTGCCGACCTCGCCGATGGTCGCGCGGCAGTCGACGTGGACCTTGCGGGTCTCGCCGGAACGAAGCCGCAAGGTGGTGTAGTGGCCCTCGCGCGCGGCAATCATCACGCCGGCGCCGGCGCTGCGCGCCAGTTGCGCGCCCTTGCCGGGTTTCATCTCGACGCAGTGCACCGTCGAGCCGACCGGGATGTTCTTCAGCGGCAGCGCGTTGCCTGCCTTGATCGGTGCCTCCGAGCCGGAGATCACCGGGTCGCCGACCTGCAGGGCCTTGGCCGCGATGATGTAGCGGCGCTCGCCGTCCGCGTACAGCAGCAAGGCCAGGTGCGCGCTGCGGTTCGGGTCATACTCGAGCCGCTCGACCCGGGCGGGAATGCCGTCCTTGTCGCGCTTGAAGTCGACCAGCCGGTAGCGCTGTTTGTGGCCGCCGCCCTGGTGGCGCACGGTGATCCGCCCGGCGTTGTTGCGCGCACCGGTCCGGTTCTTCTTGGCCAGCAGCGGCCGCCAGGGCTCGCCCTTGTGGAGCCCCGGGGTCTTGACCTGGACGACGAAACGGCGTCCCGCCGAGGTCGGATTTGCTTTTTGTACTGCCATGGCTCTCTGGTCCTGTCCCTGCGCGCGGCTCAATCGCCGCCCAGGAAATCGATGGTCTGGCCCGCCGCCAGGCGGACATAGGCCTTCTTCCAGTTCGAGCGCCGCCCGTGGTGGGCGCCGAATCGCTTCGCCTTGCCCTTCTGGTTGACGACCTGGACATGCTCGACCTTGACCTCGAAGACCATCTCGACGGCCTTGCCGATCTCGGCCTTGGTGGCGTCGGGCCGCACCTTGAACACCACCTGGTTGCCCTGCTCGCTGGCGCGCGTGGCCTTTTCCGAGACGTGCGGCTCGAGCAGCACGTTCAACAGGCGTTCGGCATTCATCCCAGCTTCTCCTCGACACGACGCAGGGCCGCCACGGTCATCACCACCCGGTCATGGCGCAACAGGCTGACCGGATCCAGCGCGGCCGCCTCGAGCAGCTCGACCCTGGGGAGATTGCGCGAGGCCAGCCAGAGCTTCTCCTCGAAGGCCTCGATGACGAACAGGCCGCCGTCGACGCCCAGTTCCTTCATCCGCTCGACGAAAGCGCGGGTCTTCGGCTCGGCGAGCTCCAGCGACTCGACCACCAGCAGGCGGTCCTGGCGGATCAGCTCGGAGAGCAGCGAGCGCATCGCACCGCGGTACATCTTGCGGTTGACCTTCTGCTCGAAGCTGCGGGGCTTCGCCGCGAAGGCCCGGCCGCCACCCACCCAGAGCGGGCTGCGGATGCTGCCGGCGCGCGCCCGGCCGGTGCCCTTCTGCCGCCATGGCTTGATGCCGCCGCCCGAGGCCTCCGCACGCGTCTTCTGCGCCTTGGTTCCGGCCCGGCCGGCCGCCAGGAAGGCATTCACCACCTGGTGGACCAGCGACTCGTTGAACTCCCTGCCGAACGCCAGCTCGGAGACCTGCAGGTCCTTGCCGGTGGCGCCATGCAGCTGCAGTTTCATCGCCATGACTTAACCCCGCGCCTTCACGGCCGGCCGGACGACCACGCGGCCGCCACGCGCCCCGGGGACGGCGCCCTTGACCAGGAGAAGATTCCGCGCGGCGTCCACGCGGACCACGGTGAGGTTCAGGGCCGTCGAGTTGACGTTGCCCATGTGGCCGGACATCCGCTTGCCCTTGAAGACGCGGCCCGGCGACTGGTTCTGGCCGATCGAGCCCGGCACGCGGTGCGACACCGAGTTGCCGTGGCTGGCGTCCTGGCCGGCGAAGTTGTGGCGCTTGATGGTGCCGGCATAGCCCTTGCCGATGGTCACGCCGGCGATGTCCACCACCTGGCCGTCGCTGAAGGCATCCACCTTGATTTCGGCGCCCGGCGCCAGCTCCGCACCCTCGTCGGACTCGAGCCGGAACTCCCACAGCCCATCGCCCGGCTCAGAGCCGGCGCGCGCGAAGTGCCCGGCCTGCGGGCGGGTCACGCGGGACGGCTTGCGGCTGCCCGTCGTGACCTGCACGGCCCGGTAGCCGTCCGTCTCTGCCGTCTTGACCTGCGTGACCCGGTTGGGCAACGCCTCGATCACGGTCACGGGCACGGACAGGCCGTCCTCCGTGAAAACGCGGGTCATGCCGCACTTGCGGCCCACGAGACCGATCGCCATCTTGTCTGTTCCTCTGTCACCGCACCGACTTCGTTTGGCCGGTGCTGCAGCCTGGTTTCACCCGCCCCACCGGACGCCCGAACGCCGGGCCGACCGCGGTGGCGGTGGTCTGGGCGCCCTGGCGCCCGGAAATCAGCGGCCCGGCACGGTTTTTCCCGTACCGGGCCGCAGGGAGCCCGATATTGTACGCAGCGCCCCCGCTCAGTTCAACTTGATCTGGACGTCCACGCCGGCCGGCAGTTCCAGCTTCATCAGCGCGTCCACGGTCTTGTCCGTCGGATCGAGGATGTCCATCAGCCGCTTGTGGGTGATCAGCTCGTACTGGTCCCGGGCGTCCTTGTTGACGTGCGGCGAGACCAGCACGGTGAACCGTTCCGTCTTGCTCGGCAGCGGGATCGGCCCCCGCACCTGGGCGCCGGTGCGCCGCGCCGTCTCGACGATTTCCCGGGCCGAATTGTCGATCAGCCGATGGTCGAACGACTTCAGCCGGATACGGATGTTCTGGTTAGCCATGGTCTTTCTGTCCTTTGGGCCTGAAGGCCTTCCTGTAGGAGCGGCTTCAGCCGCGACTGTAGGAGCGGCTTGAGCCGCGATTCTCC
>CAZOSZ010000282.1:0-2804 GCA_964582505.1 uncultured Ectothiorhodospiraceae bacterium
CTCGAGGCGCGCCACCGCAAACGCGTCCGCCTCGCGCAGCGCCCGCGCCACGCCGACCAGCCCGTGGCCGTAGGCATTCGCCTTGATCACCGCCATGACCCGCGAGCGCGGTGCCCGCCGGCGCGCAATCCTCAGGTTGTGCTGGAGAGCCGCGGTGTCGACCGTGGCTCGCGCGGCCCTGGTCACGCGGCGATCACCCGAATGGCGCGCTGCCGAAACTGTCCGGCATGAAGTTTTCGAACTTCGTGTACTCGCCGAGGAAGGTCAGCTGCACGTCGCCGATCGGGCCGTTGCGCTGCTTGGCGACGATGATGTCGGCGATGCCCTTGCGCTGCGAGTCCTTGTTGTAGACCTCTTCGCGGAAAATGAAGGCGATCAGGTCGGCGTCCTGCTCGATTGCACCGGACTCGCGCAGGTCGGACATCACCGGCCGCTTGTCGGTGCGTTGCTCGACGCTGCGATTAAGCTGCGAGAGCGTGATGACCGGCAGCTCCAGCTCCCTGGCAAGCGCCTTCAGCGAGCGCGAGATCTCGGAGATCTCGGTGGCGCGATTCTCCGCGGTGCCCTGCACCTGCATCAGCTGCAGGTAGTCCACCACGATCAGGTCCAGGCCGTGCTCGCGTTTCAGCCTGCGTGCGCGGGCGCGCAGCTCGGTCGGGTTGAGCGCGGGGGTATCGTCGATGAACACCCGCGACTTGGACATCACCGAGACCGCCGAATTGATGCGGCTCCAGTCCTCGTCGGAGAAGCGGCCGCGGCGCAGGTTCGACTGGTTGACCCGCCCCAGCGAGGAAATCATGCGGAACGACAGCTGCTCGGCCGACATTTCCATGCTGAAGATCGCCACCGAAGCGCCGATTCCCATCGCCGCGTGCTCGGCGATGTTCATCGCGAAACTGGTCTTGCCCATCGAGGGGCGGCCGGCAACGATCACCAGGTCACCGGGCTGCAGGCCGGCCGTCATGGCGTCGAAATCCTTGAAGCCGGTCGACAGTCCGGTGACGTCGCCCTGGTTCTTCTGCAGCTCGTCGAGCCGGTCGATGGTCCTGCCGAGGATGCGCTTCAGCGGCTGGAAGCCGGCGCCGCGCCGCTTGCCCTGCTCGGCGATCTCGAACACCTTGCGCTCCGCGCGGTCGACCAGCTCACTGGCCGACTGGCCCTCCGGAAGGTAGGCGCTGGAGGCGATCTCGCCGCCGATGCGGATCAACTCGCGGAGCATCGCCCGTTCGCGGACGATGGAGGCGTAGGCGCGAATGTTGGCGGCGCTCGGCGTCTCGCGCGTCAGCTGGCCGAGGTAGGCCAGGCCGCCGGCCTCATCGAGCTCGCCTTTGCGGTCGAGCAGCTCGGCAACCGTGACCGCGTCGGAAGGCTCGCCGCGCTCGGCGAGTTCGCCGACGGCGGCGAAGATCAGCCGATGGTCGCGACGGTAGAAGTCGTTGGCGGATACCGCATCGGCGACCGTGTCCCAGGCGGTGTTGTCCAGCATCAGCCCGCCGAGCACGGATTGCTCCGCCTCGAGCGAATGCGGCGGCAGGCGCAGCGCCTCGGGGCTGCGCGCGGCGAACATGGTTTCCGGATTGCCGGCCAATGCGGTCCTACCTGGCATCGTCGCGGGATGCCGGTCACCTTAGCACAGGGAAACGGCCGCGGGAGGCTGCTCCCGCGGCCGCGACCTCATTCCTCGGCTTCCACCGTGACAGTGATCGGCACCGAGACCTCCGAATGCAGATGAATCTCGACCTCGTGGTCGCCGACCATCCGCAGCGGGCCCTCCGCCAGGCGCACCTCGCTGCGTTCGATGAGCACGCCGACAGCCTCCGCGGCGTCGGCGATGTCCACTGTGCCCACCGAGCCGAACAGCTTGCCCTCGGAGCCGACCTTGGCGCGGATCACCAGCTTCAGTCCGGCGATCTTTTCGGCGCGCGCCTTTGCCTCGTTGATCGCCGATGCCGCCCTGGCCTCGAGTTCGGCGCGGCGCGCCTCGAAGGCGGCGACGTTCTCGGGCGTGGCCCGGGTCGCCTTGCCCTGCGGCAGCAGGTAGTTGCGGGCGTAGCCCGGCCTCACCTTGACCTTGTCGCCGATCCCCCCGAGGTTCTCGACCGTGTCCAGCAGAATGACTTCCATCTTCCTGTTCCTCGTTGCGCCCCGGGATCCGGTCCCCGGGAAAGTATTGATCCGATCAGGCCTGGCCCGCGCCCCGTCGTCGCAGGTCAAACAAAGTGTCCACCAGCCCGTAACAGGCAAAACCTATCAGCGCCCAGGGCGACAGCAGCACCAGCACGCCCCAGCCGGCCAGCAGCCAGGCACGGTGCAGGCCCTTCTGACGCACCAGGTGGTGCATCACGGCGATGCCCTGCAGCACCAGGGCGATGATCGCCGGTATGGCCATCGCGGCGGCGACCGGCAGTCCGGCGAACAATGCGCCGGTCATCGCCAGCGCGGCCACGCCGCCCAGCACCGGGCCGAGCTGCAATGCACGAAAGGCCTCGCCGAAGGCGCCGGGTTGCGCCAGGCCGGCGTGCAGCCACATCGCCAGGAACAGCCCACCGAGCGACACCAGCAACAGTGACGCCGCGATGATCCCGGGCAGAAGCGGCAGCAGCATGTCCGCCATCTGGCCGGCGTCCAGACCGGCCTGCCCGGCGAACGGCGCCACGATCGCACTGACCAGCTCGTGCCAGGGCGCGCCCTCGACCGGCGCCAGTGCCGCCCAGCCGCCTGCCAGCACCAGCGCCCCGACCGTCGCCAGTCGCACCGCGACCGACAGCGAGCCGCTGCTGATCAAAATCTGAGTGACCGCGAGG
>CAZOSZ010000283.1:0-2794 GCA_964582505.1 uncultured Ectothiorhodospiraceae bacterium
ACACTCGTAGGCGATCATCGCGCCATTGTCGGTGCACAACTCCAGGCGCGGGTAGTAGACCTGCACGCCGGCGCGGCGTGCCGCCTCCGACAGCCGGCCGCGCAGGCGCCGGTTGGCGCCGACTCCGCCGGCGATCACCAGCCGCGGAATTCCGGTCCGCTCGGTCGCGCGCAGGCTCTTGGCGACCAGCGTGTCGACCACCGCCTCCTGGAACTCCAGCGCCACGTCGGCCTTGCCCTGGGCATCCAGGTCCAGGCCGCGGATGCCGGTGATGACGGCCGTCTTCAGGCCGCTGAAACTGAAGTCCAGTCCCGGACGATTGAGCATCGGACGCGGCAGGCGCAGGCGCCCGGGGCGGCCGCGTTCAGCCAGCTTCGCCAGCGCGGGGCCCCCGGGATAGCCAAGCCCCAGGACTTTGGCGGTCTTGTCGAAGGCCTCGCCGGCGGCATCGTCGAGCGTCTCGCCGAGCACCCGGTAACGGCCCAGGCCGGCCACCTCGACCAGCATGCTGTGGCCGCCGGAGACCAGCAGCGCGATGAAGGGAAACTCCGGCGCCGGGTCCTCGAGCATCGGCGCCAGCAGGTGGCCCTCCATGTGGTGCACGCCGACGGCCGGCACGCCCCAGGCCCAGGCCAGGCTGCGGCCCACGCAGGCGCCGACCAGCAACGCCCCGATCAGCCCCGGCCCGGCCGTGTAGGCCACCCCGCCGAGCTGCTCAGGCGCGCAATCTGCATCAGCAAGCACTTGTTTTACAAGAGGAAGAAGCTTGCGGACATGGTCCCGGGAAGCCAGTTCAGGGACCACGCCGCCAAATTGCGCGTGCAGCGCCACCTGGCTGTACAGGGCGTGCGCGATCAAGCCTTCGCGCTGGTCGAAGATAGCGACCGCGGTCTCGTCGCAGGAGGTCTCGATGCCCAGCACCCGCACGGTGTTTTTCCCCTTTTGCCTACTGGCTTTCGGCCCGTCGGGCCGCTAGAATGCGCGGTCTTTACCCGGCTCTGGCCCGGGCCGATCATTGCGAGGACGGTGAGTTTTAATGCCTGGTGTACGCGTACGCGAGAACGAGTATTTTGACGCCGCGCTCCGGCGCTTCAAGCGGGCCTGCGAAAAGGCCGGCGTCCTGACCGAGCTTCGTCGCAGAGAGTTCTACGAGAAGCCGACCCAGGAACGCAAGCGCAAGAAGGCCGCGGCGGTGAAGCGTCACGCCAAGCGGATGCAGCGCGAGCAGTCCAGGCGCCGGCGCCTGTTCTGAGCCCTCCCCCACTTTCGTAGGAGGGGCTTCAGCCCCGACCCACGATGTCCCTCAAGTCCCGCCTCCAGCACGACATGAAGCAGGCCCTGCGCGCCGGCGACCGGGCCCGGCTCGGCGTGGTCCGCATGGCGCTGGCCGCCATCCAGCAACGCGAGGTGGATGAACGCATCGAGCTCGACGAGGCTGCGCTGCTGGGCGTCATCGAGAAGATGATCAAGCAGCGCCGCGAGTCGGTCGAGCAGTACCGCGCCGGCGGCCGCGAGGACCTCGCCGCGAAGGAAGCCGCCGAGATCGAGGTGCTGGGCGGCTATCTGCCCGAGCCGCTCAGCGAGCAGGAACTGGTCGCGCTCGTCGCCGCTGCAATCGCCGAGACCGGTGCGCAGAACATGAAGGACATGGGCCGCGTGATGGCCGTGTTGCGCAGTCGCGCCCAGGGCCGCGCCGACATGGCCGTGCTCAGCGCGCGCGTCAAGGCCGCGCTGGCTGGCATGTAGGAGCGGCTTCAGCCGCGACCCCTTTTCGCGGCTGAAGCCGCTCCTACTTGTGTTTTCTCACATTTGGACTATGTATAGCGGGTGCCTGACCGCATCCCGCCCCTAGCAGCCGTCGCCACCACGCCACTCAACCGGTGCCGACCGCGAGTCGCCGCACACCAGTAAATGGGACTGATCCCGACCAGCTTCATCGACGAGCTGATGGCCCGCACGGACATCGTGGAGGTCATCAACGGGCGCGTGCCGCTGAAAAAGGCCGGCCGCGAGTACAAGGCCTGCTGCCCGTTCCACGGCGAGAAGACCGCCTCGTTCACGGTCAGCCCGAGCAAGCAGTTCTTCCACTGCTTCGGCTGCGGCGCGCACGGCACCGCGCTCGGCTTCTTGATGGACTACGAGCACCTGAGCTTCCCCGAGGCCATCGAGGAACTGGCCTCGCTGGCAGGGCTCGAAGTGCCGCGCGAGCAGGCCGGGGGCGAGGACCGTCGCCCCGACCTGTACAGCGTACTGGACGCGGCCGCCGGCTATTACCGCGAGCAGCTCAAGCGCCATCCCGAGGCGACTCGCTATCTGCAGGCGCGCGGCCTGAGCGGCGAAACGGCGGCCAGCTTCCGCCTGGGCTATGCGCCCGAGGAATGGGACGGCCTGCTCAAGCGCTTCGGCAAGGACGACTCAGCGGTGCAGCGGCTGGCCGCCGCCGGACTGGTGATCGAGCGCGAACAGGGCGGCTGGTACGACCGTTTCCGCGGCCGGGTGATGTTCCCGATCCGCAACGCCCGCGGCCGGGTGATTGGCTTCGGCGGGCGGGTGCTGGGCGGGGGCGAACCGAAGTATCTGAACTCGCCGGAAACCGGGCTGTTCCACAAGGGCAGGGAACTCTACGGGCTTTACGAGGCGCGCCAGGCGCTGCGGCAGATTCCGCGGCTGCTGGTGGTCGAGGGCTACATGGACGTGATCGGGCTGCACCAGGCGGGCGTGCCGTGGGCGGTCGCGACGCTCGGCACCGCCACCACGCCGGAGCACCTCGAGCGGCTGTTCCGCGTGACCGAGG
>CAZOSZ010000284.1:0-2781 GCA_964582505.1 uncultured Ectothiorhodospiraceae bacterium
AGCCATCGCCGCAGGCGAGGTCCAACAGTGACTTCCCGCGAACATCCCCGAGCGCGCGGAAAATCACCGGGTCCTGGCAGTGGCGGTGGTACACCGCCATCCGTGCCATGCCTTCCTCATAGCGGCCGTCGATCTGGACGTCGTCGTAGGCCTGTTTGACGGCAGCATGTTGCTCATTCGGCGCGTGGTCGGGCGGATGTTTCATGACTGGAGTGCTCCCTCGCGTGACGCTTTCATGCCGATGCCCGATCAGCCCGGCCGACCGACCTCCAGCGCCGGCCGTCGAGCAGCACCAGCGTCGATGTCGGCCCGAGGCCGCGCAAGTTGAGGAGCGCCTGTCCGCCGACGCTGCGATTGTTCGCAGTACTTGCGCCATGCGGGCCGAGTTGTGGCAGCTGGTTCAGCGCCGCCTCGACTGTCGGCGCACCGGATTCGAACAGCTCTGGCAGGACGGTCACGATCGGGCTGGCGGACTCGTTGTCAGGGCGCGCAATGCGCGTGCCGGTGACGACGACATGGTCGATGAACGACCCTCGCGTGTCCGGCTGTCCTGCCTGGCGTTCCTCTTCACCGCTGGCGGGCTGGAACCCGAGTGCCAGCAGAACCGCGGGCAGGCTGAAGTTCCCCCTGGCCATCATACTTGTCCCGCCTCCCTTTTGGAGAGGTGTCGGCCCAGGCGCTGCCCGCCATCAGGCCAGTATCACTTTGCATAGTTGCCTGGCCATGGGATGTCAAGGATTTGTGGCCTGCGTCGCAGCGCGCAAACGAGCGCATGCTCTTCGGACCTTATGCTTTGCAGGTGCCTCGAGCATGGGGGACTCGGCAGTTGTTCGCTTCTTGAGAGAGCTGCGCCGCCGGCGGGTGTTCCGGGTGGCGGGGCTGTACGTGGTGGCGGTGTGGCTGCTGATGCAGGCGGCCAACTTTCTGTTTCCGGCCTGGGGGATTCCGGCCGCCGCGATTACCTATCTGTTATGGGCCGGACTGCTGGGGTTCCCGGTGGCGCTGGTGTTCGGCTGGGTGTTCCACATCTCGGCACAGGGGATCCGGCGCACGCAGCCGGTGACTTCGCAAGACGAGCTGCTGCGCTCACTGCCACTCAGGCGCGCGGACTATGCGATTCTCACGGCCTTCCTCGTCGTGGTGGCAGCGATCGTGCATGACACCAGCGGGCGGGTGATGAAGACGGCGACGGCGACGGGGTCGGGGGAGTGGCGTCCCTCGGCGGCGGAGATCGAGCCGCACTCGGTGGCGGTGCTGCCGTTTGCGGACTTGAGCCCGGAGCGCGACCAGGAGTATTTCACCGACGGGATTTCAGAGGAGATCCTCAACCGGCTGTTGGCGTTTCGCGAGCTGAAGGTGATCGCGCGGACCTCGAGCTTTGCGTTCAAGGACAGCGGTTACGACATTGCGCGGATCAGCGGGCTGTTGGGCGTGAAATATCTGTTGCAGGGCAGTATGCGGCGCGATGGCCAGCAGCTGCGGATGTCCGCGCAGCTGGTGGACAACACCGGGGTGCAGGTCTGGAGCAGCAGTTTCGATCGCCAGCTCGGCGGCATTTTTCAACTGCAGGATGAGATTGCCGAAGCGGTGGCGAGGAGCATCGCGCCGCAGATCGCGCCGCCTGAAGCCGAGCAGCGGCTGCCGGACCTCGCGGCTTGTGATGCGTACCTGGCCGGCCGAGCGATCGTCGCCGGGCGGGAATCCGGCTGGAGTTTGCGCGCGCTGGTACATTTCGACTGGAGAATTGGGGCACTGGTGGCCCCAGCTTCTGCCCGGCGGCGACGCCATGCTGTTCACCGGCTGGATCACACCGATGGAGAAAGCCCGCTTGGTGGTTTATTCGCTCCGGACCGGCCAGCAGAAGATGGTGTTCGAAGGCGGCTCCTACGGCCGCTATCTTCCCACCGGCCATTTGGTCTTCATGCGCTCGGAAGGATCGACGGCCGTACCGTTTGACCTCATGAGGTCGGTTACTCCTCGCCGATTGACAAGGTCGCCTCGTCGCTTTCCCGTGACGGGCGCTGGCTGGACTACCAGTCTGACGTCTCCAGAACCAATGAAATCTATGTCCAGGCCTTTCCCTGCCCGGGCGAGCGCTGGCAGGTGTCCACCGAAGGCGGCGCGGAACCGGTGTGGGCCCGGAACGGGAAGGAGCTGTACTTTCGCAAGGCCAACCGCATGATAGCCACCCGGGTCAACACGGACGGCGGGGTCGGCCCCCCCGGACCCTGGTGGTGGTGCTGAATTGGTTCGAGGAGTTGAAACGCCAAGCGGCGCCGAGCGTAAAGTGGCGGGCGCCCCTTTATCCCCTGGCCGCCGTGAATAACCCGGAGAGTCCTTGTGAGAGCGGCCCCTTCTGCGGGACACTATGCGGATGCGTTACGCCGAAGTGCAGCCCGCGCCGCCGCTCGACCGCTTCGTCGAGTGTTTCTGGACGCTCACCGGCGACGCCGGCCCGCATCCCGTTCCCCAGCCGGTGTTGCCCGACGGCTGCACCGAGTGGATCCTCAACTTCGCCGACCGATTCCGCGAACAGACCGGCGACGGCTCGTGGCGCCGCCAGCCGCAGCACATCCTGGCCGGGCAGATGAACCGGCGCATCGTCATCGCTCCCACCGGACGCGTGGACCTGCTGGGCATACGCTTCCGTCCGGCAGGCGCGGCGGCGTTCCTGCGCATCCCTGCGCGGGAGTTGGCCGGCGGCGTTCACGCGCTGGATTCCGCAGCTCCGCTGTTGGCGCACGCCCTGGAATTGCGCGTCGGCGCGCACGCGGGAACCGC
>CAZOSZ010000285.1:0-1503 GCA_964582505.1 uncultured Ectothiorhodospiraceae bacterium
TGGAGACTGCCATGGGACTGCGCATCAACGACACGGCGCCGGATTTCACCGCCGAGACCACGCACGGCACGATCCGCTTTCACGAGTGGCTCGGCGACGGCTGGGCGGTGCTGTTCAGCCATCCGAAGGACTTCACGCCGGTATGCACCACCGAGCTCGGCTACATGGCCGGGCTGGCGGACGACTTCGCCCGGCGCAATGCCAAGATCATCGGCATTTCCGTCGACCCGGTGGAAAGCCACGCGAAATGGAAGGCGGACATCAAGACCGCCACCGGCCATGACGTCGATTACCCGCTGATCGGCGACCGCGACCTCAAGGTGGCGAAACTCTACGACATGCTGCCGGCCGAGGCCGGCGACAGCTCCGAGGGCCGCACGCCGGCGGACAACCAGACCGTGCGCTCGGTGTTCGTCATCGGCCCGGACAAGAAGGTCAAGCTGATCCTCACCTACCCGATGACCACCGGGCGCAACTTCGACGAGATCCTGCGGGCGATCGATTCGATCCAGCTCACCGAGAAATACAAGGTGGCCACGCCGGCGCAGTGGCGCCAGGGCGAGGACGTGATCATCACCATGGCAGTCTCGGACGAGGAAGCGAACGAGCGTTTCGGCGGCTTCGAGCGCGTACTGCCCTATCTCAGGACGACCCGGCAGCCGGGCGCCTGAGTGGCCGGGCCCGGCCGCAGGATCACCGCGCGTATCGCTGGCGCGGGGCTGCTGATGGCTTGCGGGGCCCCGCTGGCTGGCGACGACCCGCTTTGACAGGGAACGCACGCGCCGGCAGTACACTCCGGCGGTCTGAGCCCGCCGGACCGTACTGCCCGGTGCCTCGTCGTACAGCGCCCGAGTTCAGGCGCAATGTCGGCCTAGCCCCCTCCCCCCGTGCAGCGATTGACGCTGCCCAGGCAGGGAATGGCCCGCAGGTACTCGTAGATCGCACGCAACTCGTGCTCGGTCATGTTTCGGAACACCGGCCAGGGCATCACCTGCAAGAGATCATTTTCTTCCGACGGCACGAACGGCTGACGGTGCTTCACGTCGGCACCGGTGGTGATCACGAACAGGAACTCCTCCAGCGTGAGACCGGCGGGTCGCCCCGCGGCATTGGGCGTGAGATTTCGCGGCACAAAGGGCCCGAAGAAATCTGCCCCGCCGACCAGGTAGCCGCCCTGTTCGACGACCGCCGGCTGGCCCAGATGCGGATTGCCCCCCTCAGCGTACTGCGGATTGCTGTGGCATCCGGCACAATCGCCCGCTGCATTGACGATGTAACTGCCGAGACCGACCAGTGCCGGATTCTTGCCCTTCAGGTCCAGCGGGACCGGCGCGATCGCAAAGCCGATCTGGATCTTGCTGCGCTCGCTCTTGCCGCGGGGCTCGCCCTGGGCAGGCACCATCACCATGCCCACGACCGCCGATACGGCCAGCACCAGCGTCGTCAAACTGAAATATTTCATTGTCTTGCCTCTCCCCTTGATCGAAATTCGCATTCAGCGCC
>CAZOSZ010000285.1:1603-2757 GCA_964582505.1 uncultured Ectothiorhodospiraceae bacterium
CGGCGCACTGCGCGCAACCGCGCCATGTGGGGCCCGGCGGGCCACGCCTACTTGTACTTCACCTACGGCATGCACCACTGCATGAATGTCGTCAGCGAAGGCCCGGAGCGGCCCTCGGCAGTGCTGCTGCGCGCGCTGGAGCCCCTCGTGGGCCTCGAGGCCATGCGCCGACACCGTGCCGTGAGGATCTCCGCCGCGCGGCTGCGCGACACCGCGCTGTGCTCGGGTCCCGCGCGGCTCGCGCAGGCACTTTGCCTCGACCGTTCGCTGGACGGTGCGGACCTGGTGGCGGGCGAGGTGCTGTACATCGAGCGCGGCGCGCGCGTGGCGCCTGCCTCGATCGTCGCGACACCGCGGATCGGCATCGCCTGCGCCGGCGAGTGGGCCGACAAGCCGCTGCGTTTTCACCTCGCCGGCAACCCGCATCTCAGCCGCCGATGAACTAGGATTGGGCAAACAAACACCAACGAGGAGAGCGACCATGGCCACATTCTCGAGAAGCGTGAACGTCGACTGGAAGGGCGGACTGATGGACGGCGGCGGCGAGGCGAAAGCCGGCAGCGGCGCGTTTTCCCTGCCGGTGAGCTTCCCGCGCCGCATCGGCGAGCCCGAGGGCAGCACCAGCCCCGAAGAGCTGGTCGCCGCGGCTCATGCCGCCTGCTACGCGATGGCCTTCAACGCGACGCTCGGCCGCCAGAATGCCAAGGCGGCGCGCACCCGGGTCACCGCCACGGTCACCGCGGACAAGGGCGATGCCGGCATCAAGCTGGTGTCCTCGCACCTCGAGCTGGTGGTCTCCGGACTGGAGGGCCTCGAGGCGTCGGGCCTGGCCGCGGTGGCGCAGCAGGCCGAGGACGGCTGCCCGATCTCTGGTGCGTTGCGCAACAATCTGGAGATCACCGTCGATGCGCGGGTCGAATGACGGACCAAAGCGCTGATATTGGAGATTGCCGATGCGGGCGTGGGCGTGGCGCGCGGTGATACCGACGGTATTGGGCTTGCTGCTCGGCGCCTGTGGCGGCGGTGGCACAGGCGGACCGCCCGCCTTCGAGCCACCGCCCCCGCCGCCCCCGGCGCTGCCGGGTACCTGGGACACGGTCGCCGCGCTGCCACAGCTGCGCACCGAGGTGTCTGCGACGGTCCATGACGGCGAG
>CAZOSZ010000286.1:0-2723 GCA_964582505.1 uncultured Ectothiorhodospiraceae bacterium
CCCGCAGGGGCTGTTGCTGCGTGGCTGGCTGCAGGGCGTAGCCGGACTGTTCGCGGTCGCTGCGCTCGCGCTCGCCTGGATGCTGGCGCTGGCGGCAGGCTGAAGTCGCGGCCGCGGCGCGAAAGGATCAGTTGCGCCGCAGTCTTTCCGGCAGCGGCGCCGGCGCGCCGATGCGCCCGAATATCGCCACCGCCAGGGTCGAGAACAGCACGCCCGGGACGATCTCGTAGAGATCGAAGATTCCGCCGGAGAGTGCCTTCCATGTGATCACCGTGATACCGCCGACCAGGATGCCGGCATAGGCGCCGGCCAGGCTCATCCGCCGCCAGTACAACGAGGCGAGCACGGTCGGGCCGAAAGACGCGCCGAATCCGGCCCAGGCATAGGCGACCAGGTCGAGTACCTTGCTGTCCGGGTCGAGCGCCAGCAGGAACGCGCCGATGGCGATCAGGATCACCGCGAGACGGCCGATCCACAACAGCTCCCCCTGGCCGGCATCGCGTCGCAGCAGGTCGCGGTAAAGGTCCTCGGAAACGGCCGATGACGCGACCAGAAGCTGCGAATCGGCAGTGCTCATGATCGCGGCAAGAATGCCGGCCAGGCAGATCCCGGCGATCACCGGGTGCAGCAAGGCGGCTGCCATCGCCATGAACACCTTCTCGGAGTCCGCGCCCTGCAGCGGCGGAGCCAGCCAGGCAGCGCCCGCCAGCCCGACCAGCGTCGCCGCGCCCAGCGCAAGGCTCACCCAGGTCATGGCGATGCGCCGCGAGTCTTCCAGTTCTGAGGCCGAGCGCGCGGCCATGAATCGCGCCAGCACGTGCGGCTGGCCGAAGTAGCCGAGCCCCCAGCCCAGCAGCGAGAGCACTGCAATCAACGTCAGGGGCGCGCCGGTCGAATCGCTCAGCACGCCGAGCAATGCCGGGTTGCGGGCCTCCAGGCCGGCGGCCAGTCCGTCCAGCCCGCCGACCACGGCCAGGCCGAATAGCGCGACCAGAACCAGCGCCACCAGCATCAACATGCCCTGCAACGCGTCGGTCCAGCTGACCGCCAGGAAGCCGCCGATGAAGGTGTAAACGAGCACCGCGCCGCCGCCGGCCGCGACCGCCCAGGTGTAGGGCAGGCCGAATACCGCTTCGAACAGCTTGCCCCCGGCAACCAGGCCGGAGGCCGTGTAAAAGGTGAAGAACAGCAGCACCACCGCCGCTCCGAGCAGCCTGAGCAAGCCGTGCGGATCGGCGAAGCGCCGCTGCAGGTACTCGGGCAGGGTCAGCGCGTCGCTGTAGGCCTCGGTGGCAGTGCGCAGCCTGGCCGCGGTCAGCCGCCAGTTCAGCCAGGTGCCGGCCAGCAGCCCGACCACCAGCCAGAGCGACTCCAGGCCTGCGAGGTAGGCATAGCCCGGCAGCCCCAGCAACAGCCAGCCGCTCATGTCGGAGGCCTGTGCCGACAGCGCCGTGGTCCAGCGGCCCAGCCGCCGTCCACCGAGGATGTAGTCGCGCAGGTTGACTGTGCTGCGCCACGCGATCACGCCGATGGTGAGCACCACCAGCAGATAGACGACGAACGTGGCGGTGACGGCGGGGCCGGTCTCGATCATGGCGCCGGCGATGTTAGCAGGGGCGCTGTGAAAAGGGGCGGCCGGGTCTTGCTATGCTTTCGCTTCATGCCCGTCCCCGCCCTCCGCATCCTGGCCGGCCCCACGGCCCTCGAGCAGCTGCGCGCGCACGGTTTTGACCGGGACGCTTTCACGGTCATGGCCGGTGCCTCGGGTGGCGCCAAGTGGCTGGTGCTCGGCGGGCTGGACCGGGCGCTGGCGACGCACTTCTTCGCCGCCCGGCGCGAGCCGCTGTTCCTGCTCGGCTCCTCGATCGGCGCATGGCGTTCCTGCTGTCATGCCCAGGCCGACCCGATCGCCGCATTCGACCGCTTCGAGGCCGCCTACCTCGGGCAGCGCTACAGTACGCGGCCCTCCGCCGCCGAGGTGAGTCGCGTCAGCGGCGAGATTCTCCACGCCCTGCTCGGCGAACGCGGCGTCGGGGAGATTCTCGGCCACCCGCTGCTGCGGCTGAATTTGACGGTGGTGAGGGCGCGGCATTTCGCCGCGGTCGAGCGTCCCTGGATCCAGAAGCCGGCGCTCGGCGCGGCGGCGCTCGCCAACCTAGTCTCGCCCGCGGCGCTCGGCCTGTTCTTCGAGCGCGTGCTGTTCCACGACCCGCGCGAGCAGGCGCCGTTCATGGACCCGGCGGTGTTCCCCGGGATCAGGGTGGCGCTCAGCGCCGAAAACCTGTATTCGGCGGTGCTGGCCAGCGGCGCCGTGCCGCTGGTGCTCGCCGGCATCCGGGCCATCCCCGGCGCGCCGCCGGGGCTGTATCGCGACGGCGGCGTGCTCGACTACCACTTCAATCTGCCGATGGCGGGCGACCGGGGCCTGGTGCTGTACCCGCACTTCTATCCGCACCTGGTGCCCGGCTGGTTCGACAAGATGCTGCCGTGGCGGCGCGCCGGCCGCGCGGCGCTGGATCGCACCGTGATCCTCTGTCCCTCGGCGGAATTCGTCGCGGCGCTGCCTGGCGGCAAGATCCCGGACCGCGGGGACTTCTGGAGCTTCGATGACGCCGAGCGGCTGCGCCGCTGGCGCACCGTGATCGCCGAGTCGCGCCGGCTGGGCGAGGAATTTGCCGAACTGGTGGACAGCGAGACCCTGCCGGGCCGCGCCGAATTGCTGC
>CAZOSZ010000287.1:0-2690 GCA_964582505.1 uncultured Ectothiorhodospiraceae bacterium
TGAAGACGCATGGCGTGCCGGATGCCATCGGTCACCGTGTGGCGCACGGCGGGGCGCGTTTCCGGGCGCCGGCGCGCATCGGGCCGGAAGTGCTGCAGGCGGTGCGCGAACTGGTGCCGCTGGCGCCATTGCATAACCCGGCCAACCTGGTGGGCATCGAGGCGGCCATGGCCGCCTGCCCGGGCGTGCCGCAGTTCGCGGTGTTCGACACGGCTTTTCACCAGTTCATGCCGGAGCGTGCCTGGCGCTACGCCGTGCCGGAGGACTGGTATGCGCGCCATGGCGTTCGCCGCTACGGCTTTCACGGCACTTCGATCAGTTACGTCAGCCGGGCGGCGGCGGCTTGCCTCGGGCGCGAGCCGGCAGAGCTGGCGCTGGTGGTGCTGCACCTCGGCAACGGCGCGAGCGCCACCGCGGTGTTGGCCGGGCGCAGCGTGGACACCTCGATGGGATTGTCCACGCTTGAAGGGCTGGTGATGGGCACGCGCTGCGGCGACCTCGATCCGGCGGTACCCGGCTACATGGCGCGCCGCACAGGGCTGGACCTCGGGGAGATCGAGCACGCGCTCTACCG
This sequence comes from uncultured Ectothiorhodospiraceae bacterium, assembly GCA_964582505.1. Lineage (GTDB taxonomy): Bacteria > Pseudomonadota > Gammaproteobacteria > Steroidobacterales > XN24 > XN24. Next base: position 575 of record CAZOSZ010000287.1, read on the forward strand.
GGACAGCGGCCTGCGGGGCCTGTGCGGGGCGAGTGACATGCGCGAGATCGAGCGCCGTGCCGCGACCGGCGATGCCGGGGCCGAGCTTGCGCTCGAGCTGTTCTGCTACCGGGCGCGCAAGCAGGTCGGCGCCTTGGCCGTGGCGATGGGCCGGCTCGACGGGCTGGTGTTCACCGGCGGCATCGGCGAGCATCGCGCGGCAATGCGCGCACGCATCTGCGACGGGCTGGGCATCGTCGGTGTCGAGCTCGACGGCGCAAGAAACGCGGCGCCCGGGCCGCTGCCGGCGGCAGTGCATGCCATCGGCAGCCGCGCCGCGGTGCTGGTGATCGCAACCAACGAGGCGCTGGAGATCGCCTGCCAGGTCTACGGGTGCCGGGGCGGCGTATGATTTGCCGATGATCCTGGTCGGCCAATATGACTCCCCCTTCGTGCGGCGCGTTGCGATATCGATGCGAGTGCTGGGCTTCGAGTACCAGCACGACACGCGCTCGGTGTTCGGCGATTTCGACGACATGCGGCGCACCAATCCGCTTGCCCGCATTCCCTCGCTGGTGCTGGACGACGGCGAGGTGCTGATCGATTCCGCCGCGATTCTCGATTATCTCGACCAGTCGGTCGGACCGGGGCGCGCGCTGTTGCCGGCGGCAGGACAGCCGCGGCGGCGGGCCCTGCGCCTGATCGCACTGGCGACCGGTGCGATCGACAAGGCCGGCGCCGCGGCCTACGAGAGGATCATCCGCCCATCGGCGCTGCGCTGGCTGGAATGGATCGAGCGCTGCCGCATCCAGGCGGCGGGCGCGCTGGCCACACTCGCTGCCGAGCCCTGGCCGGCCGCAGCTCGTCTCGACCAGCCGCAGATCAGCACGGCCTGCATGCTGCAGTATGTGCGCATGGTCGACCCCGATCTCCTGCCGGAAGGCCGTCACCCGACGCTCGACGCACTGCACCAGCGGTGCGAGGCGCTGCCGGAGTTCCAGGCGACCCATCCGGCCGAGTACGCGGTGCCGCGGGGCAACTGAGTCGCAGCTGCGTCGCTACGACCCGGCACCAAAGATCGGCGCCGGCTTGCCTTGCTCGTCGATCGACACCATGGTCACCTCGGCGCTGGTGACGCGCGCCTCTTCGTCCGAGTAGCGCGATCGGGCCATCACGTCCACCCGCAGCCGGATCGAGCTGCGGCCGATGTGGACGGTCTCGGCCCACAGGCTGACGATGTCGCCCATCTGCACCGGCTTGTGAAACTCCACCTTGTCCATCGCCACCGTGACGAACTTGCGCGGCGCCTGGCGGCTCGCCTCGACGAAAGCCGCCTGGTCGATCAGCGACAGGATCACGCCTCCGAAGATCGATCCCACGGCGTTGGTGTCCTTGGGCATCATGGTGACGCGGATGGCCGGTTGCCGGCTCGGGGGTTTCACCTTGCGTGCTCCTTGTTGCGATCGTGCGTGAATTCAGCTCGGCAGCGGCCGTAGGAGCGGCTTCAGCCGCGATCCGGGGTCGCGGCTGAAGCCGCTCCTACGGCCGCTCCTACGGCCGCTCCTACGGACCCTGCCGCAGCGCCTGCCACCAGGCCTGCCGGGCGGCGTGGCTCGCGTTGCGGTCGACCACCAGTTCCAGCAGCGCCGGGCGGGCGGCAGCCAGCGCGGCCGACACCGTGCCGGCCAGCTCGGCTCCAGGATCAAGGCGGAGGTAATCCAGACCGAACAACGCCGCCGCTTTCTCGCACTCGATGCCGGGCGGCGTCAGCCACAGCGATTCGAACTCCGGCAGCGCCGCCTGGGCCAACTGGCCGAAAATCGCGCCGCCGCCATTGTTGATGACCACCACCACCAGCGGCCGGTCGCGGCACAGCGACAGGCCGTTGAGATCGTGAAACAGCGCCAGGTCGCCAACCACGGCGACGCCGGGACGGCCAATGCCCTCGATCAGGCCGGCGGCGGTGGAGATGTTGCCGTCGACGCCGCTTGCGCCGCGGTTGGCGTACAGCGCCAGCGGCGCGGCGCGGCGGGCGAGGAAGCTGTCAAAGTCGCGCACCACCAGGGAGTTGGCGACGAACAGCGGCGTCCCGGCGGGCAGGCCGGCGGCCAGGGCTTCGACCAGCACCGCCTCGGCC
>CAZOSZ010000288.1:0-2677 GCA_964582505.1 uncultured Ectothiorhodospiraceae bacterium
CGCGTGCCGCACTTGCTGAGGCCGAGGCCGTGCTGGACGATGCCCAGCTCGCGCAGGAACGATTGTCGCTGCGGGCACCGCGCGATGGCGTGGTGGATGCCTTGCCCTACAAGCGCGGCGACCGGCCGGCGGCGGGCGCGCCGGTGGTGGTGCTGCTGGCCGACGAGGCCCCCTATGCGCGCGTCTACGTGCCACAGGCCGTGCGCCCGGGCATCCGCGTCGGCACGCCGGCCACGGTGCGCGTGGATGGTTTCGAGCAGGTGTATGCCGGCGAGGTCCGCAGCGTCGCCTCCGACGCGGCCTTCACGCCGTACTTCGCGCTCACCGAGCGCGACCGCAGCCGCCTGAGCTACGTCGCCGAGATCACGCTGACCGAGGCAGTGGCACGCGAGTTGCCTTCCGGCTTGCCCGTGGAAGTCGACTTTCCCGGCCTGGCGACGCATTGAACGACACGGCTGCCATCATCGCGCAAGGCCTGACGCGTCGCTTCGGCGATCTCGTGGCGGTAGACCGGCTCGACCTGAGCATTCCGCGCGCCCGGATCTACGGCTTCCTCGGCCCGAACGGATCGGGCAAGTCGACCACCATCCGCCTGTTGTGCGGGCTGTTGCTGCCGTCGGAGGGCAGCGTCACGGTGCTGGGACATGCCGTCCCCGGCGAGGCGGAACTCGTGCGCCGCAGGATCGGCTATATGACGCAGCGGTTCTCCCTGTACGAGGACCTCTCGGCGCTGGAGAACCTGGCATTCTGCGCCGAGATCTACGGCCTGCCGGTGCGCGAGAAACGCGCCCGGATTGCGGCCGCGATGGCCGAGTACCGGCTCGAGGAGCTTGCCCGGCAGCGCGCCGGCACCATGAGCGGCGGCCAGCGCCAGCGCCTCGCGCTCGCTGCCGCCACGCTGCACCGACCGGACTTGCTGCTGCTCGACGAGCCGACCAGCGCGGTCGACCCGCAAAGCCGCCGCGACTTCTGGGACAGCCTGTTCCAGCTCGTCGACCGGGGGACCACGATCCTGGTGTCCACGCACTACATGGACGAGGCCGAGCGTTGTCACCGGCTGGCCATTCTCGATCGCGGCCGGATCGCGGCCGAGGGGGCGCCGCGCGAGCTGATGCGCGCCATCGCCGGGACTGTCCTGGAGGTGCATGCCGAGGACCCGCTGGCAGCACGCCGCGCGCTCGACGCGACACCTGGACTGGTGAGCATCACCCAGCTCGGCGCCCAGCTGCGCGTGCTGGTCGACGACGCCACGCTGAGTGACCCCGCGGCGGCGCTGCAGGGGCGCATCTCGGCGGCCGGGCTGTCGGCCGAGGTCGAGCGCGTGCCCGCCAGCCTCGAGGACGTGTTCGTGGCCGCCACCCGCCGGGCCGGGGCAGGCCAGCCAGAGGCGGTCGCGCGATGAGCGTGCAACGGCGAGTTCGCGCCATCGCCAGCAAGGAGGTCAGGCAGCTGCGCCGCGACCGGCTGACGCTGGGCATGGTGATCGGCATCCCGCTGCTGCAGATCGTGCTGTTCGGCTATGCCATCAATCTCGACGTGCGTCACTTGCGCGCCGCAGTCGCGGACCAGGCCGGCACGCAGCTTTCGCGCCAGCTGGTCAGCGACCTGCAGGCCAGCCAGGTGGTCGAGCTGGTGGGGGTCGCCGAAACGCCCACCGAGCTGGAGCGGCGCATGCAGGCCGGTGAGATTGTCGTCGGGATCTACATTCCGCCCGATTTCGAGCGGCGGCTGCAGGACCCGACGCGGCCGGCTGCGCAACTGCTGGTCGACGGCAGTGATCCGGCGATCCTCGGTGTCGCACGCCAGCTCGTGGAGATGCCACCGCCAGGCCGCGCGGCTCCCCGCGAGCAGGCAGCCGGGCTGTTCGAACTGCGCAATGCCTACAACCCGGAGCGTCGCTCGGCGGTGCAAATCGTGCCGGCGCTGATCGGCGTGATTCTGACCATGACCATGGTGTTGTTCACGGCCGTGGCCATCGTTCGCGAACGCGAGCGCGGCAATCTCGAGTTTTTGATCACCACGCCGGTGGGCACGCTGGAGCTGATGCTGGGCAAGCTCCTGCCCTACGTGCTGATCGGCCTGCTGCAGGTGTCGATCGTGCTGCTCGTCGGCCACCTGCTGTTCGACGTGCCTTTCCGCGGCCAGCTCGCCGACCTGTACGTGGCGGCACTGGTGTTCATCGCCGCCAGCCTGGCGCTCGGCCTGTTGATCTCGACGCTGGCGCGGTCGCAGTTCCAGGCGATGCAGATGACGTTCTTTTTCTTCCTTCCGTCGATCCTGCTGTCGGGTTTCATGTTTCCATTCGACGGCATGCCCGCGGCGGCCCGGGCGATCGCCGAGGTGCTGCCGCTGACGCACTTCGTGCGGATGGTGCGCGGCATCGTACTGCGTGGCGCGGGACTGGCCGACATGTGGCCGGACATCCGCGCCTTGCTGATGTTCTTCGGCATCGTCATGACGCTGGCCGTGCTACGGTTCCACAAGCGTCTGGACTAGTGTTCATGCGCCCGGGCGGCGCACCGCCACCCGGCGCGGAGTACCTGGCATGAAGGCAGAAACCCGGCGCGTCGCGCTGGTGACCGGGGCCAACCGCGGCATCGGCCTGGAGATCAGCCGTCGACTGGCGGCCCGCGGCACGCGGGTGGTGATGTCGGGGCGCGACCTGGGCGCCGTCGAA
>CAZOSZ010000289.1:0-2647 GCA_964582505.1 uncultured Ectothiorhodospiraceae bacterium
GCTGGTGCTGAGCACGTATTGCCCGGCAGCGACGCGCTCGCCGTTCATCGCGATGCACAGTGAACAGCCCGACTGGTGCCACTCGGCGCCGGCCTCGATGAACACGCAGTGCAGGCCCTCGGCTTCGGCCTGCGCGCGCACCTGCTGGCTGCCGGGCACGACCAGCATGCGCACGCCGCGCGCCACCCGCCGGCCGCGCAGCACCGAGGCCGCCTCACGCAGGTCGCTGAGTCGCGAATTGGTGCAACTGCCGACGAACACCACCTGTACGGGCTGGCCGGCGATCGGCGCGCCGGCCTGCAGGCCCATGTAGTCCAGCGCTTTGCGATGCCCGGAGCTGGCGGGCTCGGGAATGCGGCCGCTGACCGGCATGACCATGCCCGGGTCGGTGCCCCAGGTGAGTTGTGGCTCGAGCCGCGAGGCGTCGAAGCCCAGCCGGCGGTCGAATGCGGCCCCGGGGTCGGAAGCCAGCGTCCGCCAGTCGGCTACAGCCTGCTCCCAGGCGGCGCCTGCCGGTGCCATCGGCCGCCCGGCGAGGTATTCGAAGGTCGTGTCGTCCGGCGCGACCATGCCGGCGCGGGCGCCGGCCTCGATCGCCATGTTGCAGACCGTCATGCGCTCTTCCATGGACATCGTCGCAACGGCCGCGCCACAGAATTCGATGACGTGGCCGGTGCCACCGCCCACGCCGATCTCGCCGATCAGCGCCAGGATCAGGTCCTTGGCCGCCACGCCGGGCGGCAGCGATCCGGTGACTTCCACCCGCAACGTCTTCGGCCGCCGCTGCAGCAGGCACTGGGTGGCGAGCACATGGCCGACTTCGGTGGTGCCGATGCCGAAAGCCAGCGCGCCGAAGGCGCCGTGCGTGGTGGTGTGGCTGTCGCCGCAGACGATCGTCATGCCGGGCCGGGTGGCGCCGAGTTCGGGGCCGATCACGTGGACGATGCCGCGCCGCGAACTGTTGATGCCGAACAGCCGCACCCCGGCGCGGCCGCAGTTGTCACCGAGCCTGCGCACCTGGTGGCGGGCCGCGTGATCCATGTCCGCCAGTCCACCCGCCCAACTTTGCGTCGAGGTCGGCACCGAGTGATCGATGGTCGCCAGCGTCCGTGCCGGACGACGCACTTCCAGGCCGCGCTCGCGGAGCATCGCAAAGGCCTGCGGCGAAGTCACCTCGTGCACCAGGTGCAGATCGATGTACAGGACCGCTGGCGTGTCCGCGGTCTCCGGCACGACCACGTGCCGGTCCCAGACCTTGCGAAACAAGGTGCGCGGTCCTGCGTTCATATGGCCACCGAGGCAACCGGCATCGCCGCCGCCGGCTCGAGCGGCTTCAGCCAACCCCAGGCATCGCGCGTCCTGCCGCTGAACAGGCCGAAGAAGCGCTCCTGCAGCGATTCCGTCACTGGCCCGCGTGTGCCTGCGCCGACCTGGAGGCGGTCCACCGAGCGCACCGGCGTGATCTCGGCGGCGGTCCCGGTGAGGAACACCTCGTCGGCGAAATAGAGCAGCTCGCGCGGCAGTGGTTGTTCATGCACCTCGAAGCCGGCATCCCGTGCCAGCGTGATGACGGTGTCTCGGGTGATGCCGGCGAGGATCGAGCAGGCGGCGGGCGGCGTGAAGATCCTGCCGTCCTTGACGATGAACAGGTTCTCGCCCGCCCCCTCGCCGACCATGCCGTCGGTGGTCAGGCCGATGCCCTCGGCGTAGCCGTGCCGCTTGGCCTCCATACTGATGAGCTGGCTCGACAGGTATCCGCCTGCCGCCTTGGCGCCGGCCGGGATGGTGTTCGGCGCGACCCGCTGCCAGGACGAGACACACACGTCGACGCCGTTTTTAAGGCCCTCGGCGCCGAGGTAGGCACCCCACTCGAGCGCCGCGATCGCCACCTCGACCGGCGAGTCGGCCGGCGCCGTGAGCCCCAGCCCGGCGTAGCCGCGGAATACCACCGGCCGCAGGTAGGCACCGTTGCCCAGGCCGTTGGCCATCACCGCCTGGTTGCAGGCTTGCTCGATTTCCCCAGGGCTGTAGGGCACGTCGATGCGATACAACCTGGCCGAGTTGAACAGCCGCTCGATATGGTCGCGCAGCCGGAAGGATCTCGAGCCTGACGGCGTGCGGTAGACGCGGATCCCCTCGAACACCGACGAACCGTAGTGCAGCGCATGCGACAACACGTGCACCGTGGCCTGCTCGCCGGGCACCAGCCTGCCGTTTTGCCAGATGTAACGGGGAAACTGCGGGCTCACTTGAATACTCCGTTGCCTGTGGATGTCTGGTTGCGATCAGGCCGCATCCGGCGGGGCCTCGACGCGCCGCACGCAGATCCGGTTGACGGCCTGCAGGAACGCCAGTGCGCTGGCCTGAATGATGTCGGTATCAAAGCCCTTGCCCTGCCAGATGCGTCCACCGTGGGCCAGCGTCACGACTGCTTCGCCCTGGGCGTCCTCGCCGACCGTGACATTGCGGATGTCGAAACTCTTCAGCTCCGCGCTGATGCCGGTGAGTCGCTCGATGGCGCTGAACGCGGCCTCCACCGGGCCGTCACCACAGGCGGCCTCGCGGCCGCTGCGCCCGTCGGCGTGCTGCAGCTCGACCTCGGCCGAGGCGCGCTCCTTCCCCGCGACGTAGACCTGGGAGCCCGGAT
>CAZOSZ010000290.1:0-2645 GCA_964582505.1 uncultured Ectothiorhodospiraceae bacterium
GCGAGAGCATCGTGGTGCTGGACGCCCAGGACCGCATCCGGCTGATGAACGAGGCGGCCGCCAAGTACCTCGGCATCGGCCCCGGCTGGCGCGGCCGGCCGATCGGCGAAGCCTCGACGCGCCTCCAGGAGTCGGTGCGCCAGTGGCGCGAGTCCGGTTCGCGCGGCGAATCGCCGCCGCCGTTCCAGTCGGCCGACGGCAACACGCTGGTGGCGCCCTACTTCGCCCCCATCGGCCGGCCGAAGAGCGGTGCGCTGCTGATCTTCCTGGCGGACATCTCGCTGCAGACGGAGCAGGCCCAGCAGGCCAAGCTGGCGGCGCTCGGCCGGCTGTCCGCCAGCATCGCGCACGAGATCCGCAACCCGGTGGGTGCGCTGAGCCACGCAGCGCAGCTGCTCAGCGAGGCCAGCAACCTGGACGAGCCGCAGCAGCGGCTGACTGCGATCATCGAGAGCAACGCCTCGCGCGTCAGCAGCATCGTCGAGAATGTGTTGCAGTTGTCGCGGCGCGAGCAGATCAAGGCGGAGCGTGTCGACCTGGTGGCCTGGGCCAAGCAGTTCGTCGAGGAGTTCGCCGGTTCGGCCGGACTGCCGGAATCCGCCGTGGACCTGGACATCACCGACGCACCGATCGCGGTGCGGATGGACCCCGGTCACCTCCACCAGGTGGTCGGCAACCTCTGCGAGAACGTGCTGCACTACGCCGCCACCGAAGGCGAGGCGCCGCGCATCGAGCTTGCCATCGGCCGGCGCGGCGGCACCAGCCGGCCCTTTCTCGAGGTGCGCGACCGCGGCCCCGGCATCCCGCCGGAACTCGCCGAACGCGTGTTCGAACCCTTCTTTCGCGCCAGCCAGCAGGCCGAGCAGCGCCAGGGCAGCGGCCTGGGGCTGTTCATCTCGCGCGAGCTGTGCGAGGTCAACCGCGCGGCGCTGGTGTACGCCCCGCGCGACGACGGCGGCAGTATTTTTCGTATCATCTTCACCGACCCGCAGCGTTGGGAGACGTAAGTGGCGCAACCGACCGTCCTGATCGTCGATGACGAGCCCGACATCCGCGAGCTGCTCTCGATGACGCTCGAGAGCATGGAAATCTCGCCCGACACCGCGGCCGACGTCGCCGAGGCGCGCCACAAGCTGCAGACGGCGGAATTCCATTTCTGCCTGACCGACATGCGCCTGCCCGACGGCGACGGCCTGGAACTGGTGCAATGGATGCAGCGCCACGCGCCGGGCGTGCCGGTGGCGGTGATCACCGCGCACGGCAACGTCGAGACCGCGGTGCGCGCACTGAAGCTCGGAGCCTTCGACTTCGTCTCCAAGCCGGTCCGGGTCAAGGACCTGCGCAAGCTGGTCTCGACCGCGCTCAAGCTGCGCGGCGCGACCCTCGACCAGCAGGACGGCAGCGACCGGCTGCTGGGCAGCTCCCCGGCGATGGAGCGCGTGCGGGCGATGATCGCCAAGGTGGCGCGCAGCCAGGCACCGGTGCACATCGTCGGCGATTCGGGCACCGGCAAGGAGCTGGTGGCGCGGCTGATCCATGATTCCGGGCCGCGCGCCGGCATGCCGTTCGTGGCGATCAACTGCGGCGCGATTCCCACGGAGCTGATGGAAAGCGAGCTGTTCGGCCACCAGAAGGGCAGCTTCACCGGCGCCACCACGGACAAGGAGGGCCTGATCCGCAGCGCCGAGGGCGGCACGGTGCTGCTCGACGAGATCGCCGAGCTGCCGCTTTTGATGCAGGTCAAGCTGCTCAGGGTCATCCAGGAGCGGGCGGTGCGCCCGGTGGGCGACACCCGCGAAATCCCGGTGGACGTGCGTTTCCTGTCCGCCACCCATCGCGACCTCGGCGCGCTGGTGGCCGACGGGGCTTTCCGCGAAGACCTCTACTACCGGATCAACGTCATCGAGCTTGAGGTGCCGCCGCTCAGGGCGCGCGGCGAGGACCTGCTGGAACTCGCCGGGCACATCCTCGCACGGCTCGCGCCGCGCGTCGGCATGGCCGTCCCCACGCTCAGCGATGGCGCCGCCAAGTTGTTGCTCGCGCACGCTTTTCCGGGCAATGTCCGGGAGCTCGAGAACACCCTGGAGCGGGCGCTGGCGTTGTGCGAGGGCGGCACCATCGAGGCGGGCGATATCCAGCTCCGGCGGCCCGGCGGACCGCCCGAGCCCGGTGAATCGCCGCCCACCGCCCGCCCCGCCTCGCATGACCCGGTCCTCATCCCGGAGTCCGGCGACCTCGGCGGCCAGCTCGAGGACCTCGAGCGGGCGGCGATTCTCAAGGCGCTGGAGCAGGCCCGCTACAACAAGACCCAGGCGGCCAAGCTGCTTGGCATCAGCTTCCGGGCGCTGCGCTACCGCATCAAGAAACTCGGCATTAAGTAAAATGTGTGACGCGCGTCACGAACTGACGCGCGACGTCAGTTTCTGGCTTCGGATGGGCGAACGCCGGTGCTCGAGGACGCCGGCTCGCGGCGCCTCGATATCCAGTTGTTACCTATATATCAGTCGCTTGATCGACTTCGCCCGGAGTTGGCACGGCGATTGCAGCCTTCTTGCCACGGACGAATCTTCGCCGCAAATTTCTTGACAGATTCCCGACTCACGTTCCGCAAGGAGACTTCCAATGCGCAAGCAACAGGGCTTTAC
>CAZOSZ010000291.1:0-2640 GCA_964582505.1 uncultured Ectothiorhodospiraceae bacterium
CCCGCACGCCCGCGCGGTGTCCCGCCTGCCTCGGCAGGGCCCGCTGGCGGGCCCAACGGCCGTTGCCGTCCATGATGACGGCGACGTGGGCGGGAATCGGCGGTGCGTTCACTGGAGACATGCCGGGCCAGACGGCCTCAGACCTCGAGCAGTTCCTGCTCCTTCTCCTCGACGACCTTTTCCACCTGGGCGATGTGCTTGTCGGTCAGCTGCTGGATGTCGTCGTGCGCGCGGCGGTCCTCGTCCTCGGTGATTTCTTTCTCCTTGAGAAGTTCCTTCACCTGGTGCAGTGCGTCGCGCCGGATGTTGCGGATCGCAACCTTGGCATTCTCGCCCTCGTGACGCACCACCTTGACCATGTCGCGGCGGCGTTCCTCGGTGAGCGGCGGCAGGGGCACGCGGATCACCGTGCCGGCCGTGGTGGGATTGAGGCCGAGGTCGGAGGTCAGGATGGCCTTTTCAACCACTGAAACCATCTGCCGGTCCCACGGCGAGATGCTCAGCGTGCGGGGATCCTCGACGCCGATATTGGCGACCTGGCTCAGCGGTACCTCGCTGCCGTAGTACTCGACCGTGATGTGATCGAGCAGGCTGGTATGGGCCCGCCCGGTGCGCAGTTTCTTGAGCTCCACGCGCAGCGACTCGACACTCTTGCCCATGCGCTCAGCGGCGTCTTTCTTGATGTCCTGCAACATGCTTGGTACTCCTCAGGATTCGGCGGGGTCTTCGGACGCGCTGGTCACCAGGGTGCCGATTTCCTCGCCGTTGATGATCCTCAGCAGATCGCCCTTGTTATGCACGTTGAATACGCGCAGCGGCAGGTCGTTGTCCCGGCACATCACCACCGCCGTGGCATCCATCACGCCGAGCTTGTCGGTCAGCACCTGGTCGTAAGTCAGCCGGACGTAGCGCTCCGCGTCCGGGAATCGCTTGGGATCGGCGGAGAACACGCCGTTCACCTTGGTGGCCTTGAGCAGCAGGTCGGCGCCGATCTCGATGGCGCGCAGGCTGGCGGCCGTGTCGGTGGTGAAGAACGGGTTGCCTGTGCCGGCCGCAAGCAGCACGACGCGGCTCTTCTCCAGGTGGCGGATGGCGCGGCGCCGGATGTAGTCCTCGCAGACTTCATTGATCTTGATGGCTGACATCACCCTGGCGTGCACGCCGAGTTTCTCCAGCGCGTCCTGCAAGGCCAGCGCGTTGATCACGGTCGACAGCATGCCCATGTGATCGCCGGTGACCCGGTCCATGCCGGCCTTGGCGAGGCCTGCGCCGCGGAAGATGTTGCCCCCGCCAATCACCACCGCGACCTGGATGCCCAGCTCGCGGACGTCGCGCAGCTCGCTGGCGATGCGCTGGATGACCTCCGGATCGATGCCGTAGTCGACTCGCCCCATGAGCGCCTCGCCGCTCAGCTTGAGGAGGATCCGTTTCGGGACTTTCCGGCTCATCTCACCCCCTGCAATCAGTGTCCTGGCAGCGCCTGCCGCAAATAAAGAACCCCGCAGTCCGCGGGGTCTTCAAGCTTACCTCATTCGCGATTCGCGGGCGCCTTGACCCCTGGACGGCGAGACGGGCATGCGGTGGCGCCACCGGCCTCACCCGCCGCGCACCTGTGCCATGACTTCCTCGACGAAGTTGTCGGCCTTCTTTTCAATGCCCTCGCCGACCTCGAAGCGGGTGAACGCCTTGACGGTGGCGCCGGCGTCGGCCAGCAGCTTGCCGACTTTCCGCTCGGGGTCCTTGACGAAGGGCTGGCCGACCAGGGTGATCTCGGCAAGCTGCTTGCGCAGCCGGCCCTCCACCATTTTCGCCATGATCTCGGCCGGCTTGCCCTCGCCCCGGGCCTGCTCGATGAGGATCTCGCGCTCTTTCTCCAGATACTGCGGAGAAATCCCGGACTCGTCGATGTACTGCGGACGGGAGGCCGCAATGTGCATCGCCAGGTCGCGCGCCAGCGCCTCGTCTCCGCCCTCGACGGCCACCAGCACGCCGATCCGCGTGCCGTGCACGTAGCTGCCGACGATCCCTGCGGAATCCACCACCTCGAAGCGGCGCACGCTGATGTTCTCGCCGATCCTGGCGACCAGCGCCCGGCGGGTTTCCTCGACACTGGCACCACCGGACAGCGGCGCGGCCAGCAATGCGTCCAGGTCCGCCGGCAACGTCGCCAGCGCGAGTTCGCCGAGCTGTTGCGCGAAACTGCGGAACTCGTCGCCGCCGGCCACGAAATCGGTTTCGCAATTGACCTCGACAATCGCGGCGCGCTTGCGGTCCGCCGAGCTGCTGATCACCACCAGGCCCTCGGCCGCGATCCGTCCGGCCTTCTTGTCGGCCTTGGCAAGGCCCTGCTTGCGCATGTGCTCGATGGCCGCTTCCAGGTCGCCGCCGGTTTCGACCAGCGCCTTCTTGCACTCCATCATGCCGGCGCCGGTGCGCTCGCGAAGTTCCTTTACCAGGCTTGCGGAAATAGTCATGGGGTCACGTCCTCAGGATGAGCGAAGGGGGGACACTGCTCGCCAGGAGCAGTGTCCCCGCCGCAGGCGATTACTCGGCGGCCGGCTGGCCGGGCGCTTCGGCGGATCCGGTCTCGGCCGGGGGAGCCGCTTCGGCGGCCGGCGCCTCGACCTTGCGGGCGGGCTC
>CAZOSZ010000292.1:0-2605 GCA_964582505.1 uncultured Ectothiorhodospiraceae bacterium
ACAGCCCGACCCGCCACGCGGCGAGCAGCCCGATCCCCCCGCTGGCTGAGGCCGCGGCTGCCGCGGCAGACCTATAATCCCCCGCTGGCTGCAACCTTGGCGGGGAGCCGATGGCGCTGTTTGGCTTACTGCTGCTTCTCGGCTTGCTCATCGGGCTCGGCTGGCTGGCGCGAGGGCGGCGTCTGCGCGCGGCGCGTGCCGCCCGCATCCACGATGTGCTGCTGCAGCTCAATGTCAGCGGCGACACCTTCAGTCCCGCCAGCCTGCAGGGCCTGCCGGATCCGGCGACCCGCTACCTGCGACATGCGCTTGCTCCCGGCGCGCCGCTGGCGCGTTCAGTGGACATCCACATGACCGGCATGCTGCGAGCACGTGACGACGACTGGGTGCCCTTCGAGGCCCATGGGCGCATCTGCGCGGAGCAGGGCTTCCTCTGGCAATCGCGCATCGCGGTGATGCGCCGGCTGTCGGTCAGCGGCGTGGAATGGCTGCTCGGCGACGACGCCGGCCTGCAGTACGTGCTGGCCGGCTGGTGGCCGGTGCTCGAGCGGCGCAGCCTCGAGTTCGCCCGCTCTGCGGCCGGCCGGATGTTGACCGAGCTGGTGTGGCTGCCGTCGGCATTGACCCCGCAACGCGGCGCTCACTGGCAGCAGGGCGACGCCGACCGCGCGGTGGTGACGCCGAACAACGGCTCGGCGCCGCTCACCGTGGTGGTGGCCGAGGATGGCGGCTTGCGCGAGGCCAGCATGGTCCGCCGTCGCCTGACACGCGACGGCACGGTCGTGGTGTCGCCGTTCGGCGTCGCGGTCGAGGAAGAGGCCCGATTCGGCGAGTTCAAGGTGCCTGTCCGGCTGGCTGCCGGCTGGGGGATCGGCACGGACGACTGGCAGGATTTCATGCGCGCCCGGGTGGACGACCTGCGCTGGCTGTAGGAGCGGCTTCAGCTGTGGGAGCGGCTTTAGCCGCGATCCCGCAGAGAGCTCCACCCGGTCGCGGCTGAAGCCGCTCCTACAGGCGTCCGACAGACCTCGGGCAGAGCAGCGGCAGCGTTTTCGCGCTGATTTTCGCGAACTCGATCACGGCGCGGCGGCCCTGCGCGTGTCAGCGTGCAGTCACGGATAACAACAGTGAGGCTGCCGGCACCGTGGAGATCATGCTGCAGTGGGCTGATGAACTTGACGACATGTGGGTCGCGACCGGCGTGCTGCTGTACTCCTCCGGGTATCGCCTCGCGGGTCTGGCAGGCGTGTTCGCCGCCGGGCTCGCCGGCGTCGGCATCGGGTTGGGCGTCGGCGGCTTTTGAGGCCGGGCCCGCCGACACAGACCAGGAGGACCGAGGATGAGCACTCCCCAACGACCGGACGAGCTGATGCCCGCCGACCTGTTGGACGACGAGCGCACCTGGCAGGGCGATCTCGATCCCTATCTCGCCCAGCTGGCCCACGAGGGCCGCAAACATCGCGAGCCGCCGCCACCGCGGGCCCCGCGACTCGAGGGACCGGCCGACGACGGCGACCCCTATCTCGCCCAGCTGGTGCGCCTGCGCGCCAAACCGCTGATCGATCTCTGAGGCCGGCCGGCGGCTTGCACCGCGCGTTGGCGGTGCTCTAAGGTTCGGGCTCCATTCGCCTGGAGCCCGCCGATGCGCCGACTCAGCCTGTTGTTCGCCTCAATCTGCCTGCCCACGCTGGCCGGCGCAGAACCCCCCGTGTCACCGCCCGAGCTGGTGATCACCGACCTGGTGGTCGGCGAGGGTGAGGCCATCGCCGCAGGCAGCACCGCCGTGGTGCATTACACCGGCTGGCTGTTCGATCCCGCGGCCGAGGACGGCAAGGGCGCCAAATTCGACAGCTCGCTGGACCGCGGCCAGCCGTTCAGATTTCCGCTCGGCGCCGGCCGGGTGATCGGCGGCTGGGACCAGGGGGTGGCCGGCATGCAGGTCGGCGGCCAGCGCCGGCTGCTGATCCCTCCGCAGCTGGGCTACGGCAGCCGCGGCGCCGGCGGCGTGATCCCGCCGAACGCCACGCTGCTGTTCGACGTCGAGCTGCTGGGTATCGAGGAGTCCGGAGCCGCGCCGCAATGACCGGCCGCGCAAGCCTGGCGCTGCTGCTCGCGGCACTGGCCGGCCAGGGGGCGGCGGCGGCAACGCTGATTCACGCCGGCACGCTGATCGACGGCCGCGCCGACCGTGCGCTCGGCCCGGCAACGATCGTCGTCGAGGACAGGCACATCACGGCCGTGGAGCGCGGCTTCCGCGAGCCGGGCCCGGGCGATGCGCTGATCGACCTCTCGGGGGCCACGGTGCTGCCGGGCCTGATGGACATGCACGTTCACCTGACCAGTGAACAGCGGCCCGGCTCCTATATCGATCGCTTCACCCTCAACCCGCCGCAGTACACCTTGAGGGCGGTGGTCAATGCCCGCCGCACTCTGGAAGCGGGGTTCACCACCGTGCGCGATCTCGGCGACCGCGACCTCGTGACGGTGGCGTTGCGCGACGCCGTGGCACGCGGCGAAGTCGTCGGGCCGCGGATCCTCGCCGCCGGCAAGTCGATCGCCACCACCGGCGGCCACGCCGATCCCACCTCCGGCTGGGCGGTCGCCA
>CAZOSZ010000293.1:0-2596 GCA_964582505.1 uncultured Ectothiorhodospiraceae bacterium
TGACGCCGCGCTGCGCGCCCGCGACCTCGACGAGGCCGCCGTCGAGCAGGCGCGCCGCCGCGCCGAGGAGCTGCTTGAGAACCGCGAATCCGCCAAGGACATCGCCATCGCCCAGGCCGAGCTCGCCCAGGCAGCCGCCCAGCTCGCGCTGCTGGAGAAGATCAAGAAGTCGGCCGGGCAGCGCTGAGTTCTGTGGGAGCGGCTTCAGCCGCGATCTGACGGCCGGGCAGCGCTGAGTTCTGTGGGAGCGGCTTCAGCCGCGATCTGAAGCTCGCGCCCGCACGCGCCGCGTACTAAGCTGTGCCTCGCCCGGGGGATTACAGCAGAAACAGCGGATGATTCCCGATGAGCCCGTACGCGGCCGGACGCCACCGCCCTGGATCGGCGCGCTGAGCGGGATCGAGCGCTGTCGGGCCTACAGCCAGGGCCTGCTGCCGGCCACGCCGATGAGCCGCCTGCTCGGCCTGCGCACCACGCACGTCGCCGCCGGCACGGTCACCGTAGCCATGCCGGCAAGCGATGCCAGCATCGGCGGCAATGGCCAGGTCGAGGTCTGTGCGCCGATGGTCGCCGCCCTGGAATGCGCCAGCTACACCGCACTGCCGGCCGGTTTCGACATCTACCCGCTGCGTTTCGCCTTCGATCCCTTTCGTCCGGCCTGGCCCGGGCGGGGGCAACGTGCTGGCGCGCGCCCGCGTGGTCAACAGCAGCAACCTGTCGGTGTTCGCCGAGGTGCATGTCGAGGACTCCGAGGGCCGGCACATCGCCCAGGGCTCGCTGCACTCGGCAGTGTTCCGGATCGACCCGCCGCCGCCGCCGCCGCCCGAGTCGATGCCACCGGTCCAGGAGCCGGTCTACGACAGCCCCGACCCCTACCTGCGCCACTTCCCGGTCAGCCCGGTCGCCGAGCTGCTGGAAAGCGAGAGCGGACTCAACATGCTGCGCCAGTTCCAGGACGGCCGCCTGTCCATGCCGGTCGCGTCGCTGTACGGCGTGATTCTCGAGGACTTCGAGGAAGGCCGGATGAGGCTCTCGATCCCGGCCAGCGAGTGGTTCTGCGCCTTCACCCCGCACATCTGCTGCTCGACGATGGGCGCGCTTGCCGACATGGCGGTGTTCTGCGGAGTGGTCGGCCTGCACCGGCCAGGAAGCCCGCTCGCGCTGGTTGGCAGCAGCACGAGTTTCCTGCAACGCGCACGGCCCGACGGCCGGCGGCTGCGTGCCGAAACCACCGTCCGCAGCCCGACGCCGAGGCTGCACAGCCTGGAAGTGACGATCCACGACAGCGACGACAAGCTGCTGGCCCAGGCCTCCGCCCTGGTCGGGCTGTTCGACTCCAGCCGCCGCCAGCGCCGCCAGGCCACGGCTTCGCGCCGCGTGCTGGCGACCCTGCTGTTCGTCGACATCGTCGACTCCACCGGCCATGCCCTGCGGCTCGGCGATGCCGGTTGGCGCACCCTGCTGGAGAAGTACCGGCTCAAGCTGCGGCGCGAAATCTCCCGCTTCAACGGCACCGAAGTCGACACCGCCGGCGACGGCTTCTTCGTGCGCTTCGATTCGCCCGCCTACGCGATCGAGGCGGCGCGGGCCGCCCGCGTCGCGACTGCAGCGCTCGACATCGAGCTGCGCGCCGGCGTGCACGCCGGCGAATGCGAGATGGAAGGCAACCGTCTTGCCGGCATGGCCGTGCACGTTGCCGCGCGGATCATTGCCGAGGCCGGTCCCGGGGAGATCCTCGTCTCGTCCACCGTCAAGGAACTCGCCGGCGGCTCCGGCATCCATTTCAATGACCGCGGCGAGAAGCCGCTCAAGGGCGTACCGGAGACGCTGCGGCTCTACGAGGTGGCCGACTGAAGCGGCTCAATCCATCGGGCTTTTCACGCCGCGGCCGCCGCGCTTGATCACATGCGTGTAGATCATGGTGGTCGACACGTCCGAGTGGCCGAGCAACTCCTGCACCGTGCGGATGTCGTAGCCATCCTCCAGCAGATGGGTGGCGAAGGAGTGGCGAAGAGTGTGGCAGGAGGCGGGCTTGGCAATGCCGGCCGCTTCACCGCGCGCGCGATCTGACTCGTACAGCAAGCGCAGCGCTAGAGATGCCGGTGCAAGGGCTCGACCAGCGAGGCCCTTTACCCGCAGCCGCATGCACTCGGATACGCGCGGGGCGCTTGGCCCGGACGATGCCATCGAGCCACGGCAACGCGAGCTCGAGCACCTCCTTGTAGAGGAACAGAATTGCCGACAGGGCCTGGTTCTTAGTGGACGCCGAGACGTTGCGGTCCACGGCCAGGTGGCTCAGAAACTGCTCCACCTCCGGGCCACCCAGCTGCCGCGGGTGGCGACCCCTGTGGAAGCGCACAAAGCGACGAATCCAACCCAGGTAAACCGTCTCCGTCTGGTAGCTGTAGTGCCTGACCCTGATCCGGTCGCGAACGACATCCAGCAGCCGTGGTTGCGGCATGACATCCCCCTGGGATCCTGTGGTATATGGGGATCCAGGCACAAGCAAAGCAGGGAGTTGCCGCCATGCCAACCAGACTATCCGGCCTCTTTGCTGGTTTAGTCCCCTGCCGTTACTGCGTCGACTTATAGTTAG
>CAZOSZ010000294.1:0-2590 GCA_964582505.1 uncultured Ectothiorhodospiraceae bacterium
CGAGGCGCAATGCACCGCGCACGGCCAGCCCGGCGGTGGCCGTCGCCGCGGAGATCATCCGGGCCATGCCGCGCTCAGCGGGGGGCCTGCAGGGTGGCGTCCAGCGCGCGATCGACGAAGTCGCGCACCGAATGGTGGAGACGGAAGCCGAGGTGGCTGCCGGGGAACCAGTGGATCTCCGGCTCGCCCCAATGGCGCCACAGGGCCTCGACCTGCGGCGGCGGTACGAAGCGATCCACCAGCCCGCCGAAGATGAAACGCCGATCCAGCGCAACGCGCGGCTGCAGCACCAGCGGTGCTACCGGGGTGAGCGCCGCGGCCACGCGCTCCGGGGTGATGCCCGCCTCCTCGGCCAGCCACCTCGCCCGGGAGCTGGCGTGGAAGGCGGCGAGCTCGCCGAACTCTGTCGCCGGGATGCCGGCGATCACGCAGTCCAGGCCGTCCTCCAGCGAGGCGACCAGCGCGGCCGAATAGCCGCCCAGCGACATTCCGTACACGCCGATCCGCTCGGCGCCCTCCTCGCGCAGCCAGGCAATCAGCCGACGGATGTCCCAGACCGTCTGGGTCAGCGCATGCAGGGTGTTGGCGATGTCGCCGACCATGAAACCCTTGCCGCTGGCGATCCCCGTGCCCAGCGCCCGGGAGCCGTGCAACGGCAGCACCGGCAGCGCCAGGTTGAGCCCGTGCGCGTGCAGACGGGCCGCGCCGGAGGCGTACAGGTCGAACCAGGTCCGCCCCATGCCCAGCCCGTGGATGCAGATCAGCCAGTCGCGGCTGCCGCTCGAGTGCACGATGCGCACCCCGGCGTCGCGGTTGGCGGAATAGCCGAGCCAGCGCTCGCGCCCCGGCGCGCCGCGCCTGGGCTCGAACTCGCTGGCATAGCGCATCAGTTCGACCTGGAGGCCGGCGCTGTGACGGTTGGCAAGGCTCACCGGGCCGAGGGGCGGCGGCGTCTCGTGGAACTCCGCCGGGGCGTCCAGCCAGCCCCCCGCACGCAGCCAGTCGAGCTGCGCCTCGAGTTCCTCGCCGACCCGCGACTGGATCGGCTGGTTGTAGACGCCCATCAGGGCGGTCAGCGTGCCGAGCACGGATTCGTCCAAAGCAATCTGCGCGGACACCCGCAGGTCCAGTTCGGGCAAGGGCTGGTCCTCGGCCAGTGCGAGGTCCTCGGCGGTCAGCCGCGCCGCGGCCAGGCCGGCCAGCGCAGAGAGCGCGCCGAGCAGCAGCGCATTGAGCGGCGCGTAGAACAGCAGCGGCACGGCGAATACGAGCCCGATCAGCGCACCGGTCGCACCGGTGCGCGGAATCCGCCGGTCGCCGGGGAAGAACGCCGTGGCGGTCGCTGCAGTCAACAGCAGCGCCCCCGGCAGCGCTGCGGCCAGGATGCCGGGCAGGCCGCCGTCGGCCCCGCAGGCAAACCACGCCAGTCCCGCCAGCGCGATCAGCCAGGTTTCGGGCCGGCGGGCCATTTCGTAATCCATCTGCAAGATCCTTCTTCAAGATCCCGGTGCCCGCCCGCGCTGCGGACGGCGGCGACTGATATTCTCTGCAGGCCGCCAGTGACAAGGATAATGAAGCCGCGCCCGGATTTCCCGCCGGTGCCCGCAAGCCGAGCCATGCCCGACTGTCTCCGTACCCGAATCCTCGCCTTGCTGCTGACGGTCTGCGCCCCGCCTGCGGGCCTGGCCGCTGCGGAACCCGGGCCGGCGGAACCCGCGGCGGTGGAGCGGCCACGGGTCTGCGTGGTGCTCTCCGGCGGCGGCGCCCGCGGCGCCGCGCACGTCGGCGCGCTCAAGGTGATCGAGGAGCTGGGGGTTCCGGTGGACTGCATCGCCGGCACCAGCATGGGAGCGTTCATTGGTGGGCTGTATGCGGCCGGCTACCGCGCCGCGGAAATGGAAGCGCTGGTGACCAGCCTGAACTGGGCCATGCTGTTCTCGCCGGTGACGCCGCGCGAGCACCTGTCCTGGCGGCGCAAACTCGACGACGACGACTTTCTCATCCGCTACCGTCTCGGGGTGCGCGAGGGCCGGATCGCGCTGCCGCGCGGCGCCCTGCCCTTGCAGCGCCTGCGACTGCTGCTGCAGGAGCTGCTCGCGCCGGTGGTCGCCACCCGCGACTTCAATGCGCTGCCGACCCCGTTTCGCGCGGTGGCCACCGACATCGTCAGCGGCGAGAAGGTGGTGCTGGATCACGGCGATCTCGCCGAGGCGATTGCCGCAAGTATGGCGGTGCCCGGGGTGTTCGCCCCGGTCGAGTACGAGGGCCGCCTGCTGGTGGACGGCGGGGTCTCGGACAACCTGCCGGTGAGCGTCGCGCGCGACATGGGCGGTGAGCGTTTTATCGCCTCGGACATCCAGGCCGGGTTGTACAGCCGCGAGGAACTGAACAACCCCTTCGCCGCCCTCGACCAGCTCTCGCGGATGCTGATCCGGCTGAACACGCGCGAATCGATCGAGCTGCTCGGAGACGAGGACGTCTACCTGCGCCCGCCCGTGGGCTACATCGGCTCGGGCGATTTCCGCCGCCTCGCCGAGCTGGTGCCGGTCGGCGAGAGCACCGCGCGCGCCGAGGCAGGCCGGCTCGAGGC
>CAZOSZ010000295.1:0-2588 GCA_964582505.1 uncultured Ectothiorhodospiraceae bacterium
GCTGCGGCACGGCCGCGACACCGGGCGGGGACCCGATCACGCGCGAGCTGTACGATGTCGCGACGACCGGCGAGCTGCCGGAGGCGGCCGTGGCTGCCTCGCTGGGCTGCGGCAACCCGACTGCATTGGCGGAATTGCACCCGGGCGAAGTGGTCCTGGACCTTGGCTCCGGGGGCGGCATCGACGTGCTGCTCTCGGCGAAGCGGGTCGGCCCCACCGGCAAGGCCTACGGGCTCGACATGACCGACGAGATGCTGGAACTCGCGCACCGCAACCAGCGCGAGGCGGGGGTCGAGAACGTCGAGTTCCTGCGCGGCGAGATCGAGGCCATTCCCCTGCCGGACGCCTCGGTCGACGTGATCATCTCGAACTGTGTGATCAACCTCTCCGGCGACAAGCGGCGCGTGCTTGCCGAGGCCTTCCGCGTGCTGAAGCCCGGCGGCCGCTTCGCGGTTTCGGACATCGTGGCGCGCGGCGAAATGCCGGCCGAGGTGCGGCGCAACCTCGAATTGTGGGCAGGCTGCGTCGCCGGCGCGCTCGAGGAGCTCGAGTTTGAGCGCCTGCTGGCCGAGGTCGGCTTCGTCGACGTCAGCATCGAGCCGACGCGGGTCTATCGGCTGGAAGACGCGCATGAGATGCTGGCGGGCGCGGGAATCGATGTGGATGCGATCGGCGGCAAGCTCGAGGGTCGGCTCATGGCGGCCTTTGTGCGCGGCAGGAAAGCAGCTGCCTGAACAAGTGCCATCAATCAAGCCGATGGGAGGGGAGCCGATGAGTGACAATGCCGATACGGCGGTCGTACAGCGGGTGCCTGGCTGACTGGCTACGCCCCGCACCATCGCCCTGACCGCGTTCGCCATGCTGCCGCTGGCGGCGAACTCGTGGCTGTGCCGCGCAGCACTCAGGGATACCGGCATCGACGCGGCCAGCTTCACCTCGATCCGGCTGATCTCCGGGGCGTTGACGTTGTGGCTGCTGGTCGTGCTGAGCCGCAACGCGCGCG
The DNA here is from genome assembly GCA_964582505.1 of uncultured Ectothiorhodospiraceae bacterium. Taxonomy (GTDB): domain Bacteria; phylum Pseudomonadota; class Gammaproteobacteria; order Steroidobacterales; family XN24; genus XN24. The sequence goes on from CAZOSZ010000295.1 coordinate 1,004, forward strand.
GCGGCACGGGCAACTGGCCCTCGGCCTTCGCCCTGTTCGGTTACGCGGTGCTGTTCTCCTTCGCCTACCTGAGCCTGTCGGCCGCCACCGGCGCGCTGCTTTTGTTCGGCGCGGTGCAGGTCACGATGATCGGCCTCGGGCTGTCACGCGGCGAGCGGCTCGACGGCGTGCAGGTGTTCGGTGTGGCGCTCGCCTTCGGCGGGCTGGTCGGTTTGTTGATGCCCGGGCTGTCAGCGCCGCCGCTGGCCGGCGCGGTGATGATGATCGGCGCCGGTGTCTCCTGGGGGATCTACTCGGTGCGTGGCAAGGGCGCCGGCGACCCGATCCGGGTCACGGCCGGCAATTTCATGCGCACCGTGCCGATCACCGCGGTGCTGAGCCTGGTGCTGCTCAAGGACGCGTCGGTGGACACCGCGGGTTTCTGGTATGCGATTGCCTCGGGCTCGCTGACTTCGGCACTCGGCTACGTGCTCTGGTACTCGTTGTTGCCTGAGCTCAAGTCCACCAGCGCCGCCACGGTGCAGCTCAGCGTGCCGGTGATCGTCGCGATCGGCGGCGTGCTGCTGCTGGCCGAGCCGGTCACGCTTCGGCTGGTGCTGGCCTCGGCGGCGGTGCTGGGCGGGATCGGGCTGGTGATCCTGGAGCGGGGGCGGCAGGTGGCCGAATCGATCTAGGCTGCTTGACTCAACCGGGGAGGGCGCTGCCGTGGAAATCTACCGTACGCCAGACGAGCGCTTCGCCGGATTGCCGGACTATTCCTTCGAGCCACGCTACACGGAAGTGCAGGGGCTTCGGATGCATCACGTCGAGGCCGGTCCTGCGGACGCCGACCCGGTGCTGCTGCTCCACGGAGAGCCGACCTGGAGCTTTCTGTACCGCAAGATGATTCCGGTCATCGCCGCGGCCGGACACCGTGCCATGGCGCCCGACCTGGTCGGCTTCGGGCGCTCCGACAAGCCGACGCGAATCAGCGATTATTCTTATGCCGGGCACGTTGCGTGGATGGCGGACTGGATTGGCCAGAATCACCTGCGCAACATCACCCTGGTGGGACAGGATTGGGGCGCGCTGATCGGCCTGCGCCTGGTCGGCGAACACCCGGAGCTGTTCAGCCGGGTGGTGATCGCCAACGGTTATCTGCCCAACGGCGAGGGTGTATTGCCCATGGCCTTCAAGGTGTGGCGGCTGTTTGCGCGCTGGTCACCGGTATTCCCCATCTCGACCATCGTCCGCTCGGGCTGTGCGAGCCGGTTCTCAGCTGCCGTCGCCTCGGGCTACGACGCGCCTTTCCCGAGCCGTCGCGCGAAGGCGGGCACCCGGGCATTCCCCCGCCTGGTGCCCACCACACCCAGCGACCCTGCCGCCGGGGCAAACCGCGAAGCGTGGCGCCGCCTGCGCGAGTGGGACAAGCCTTTCCTGACCGCATTCGCCACCGGTGACCCGATTTTCGCCGGCTTTGATCGTGTACTCCAGGTGGAGATCCCCGGCGCCAGGGGCCAGCCGCATTGCAGGATCCCGGGTGCGGGGCACTTCCTCCAGGAAGACATGGGCGAGGAGCTGGCCCGCATCGTCGTGCAGTTCATCG
>CAZOSZ010000296.1:0-2537 GCA_964582505.1 uncultured Ectothiorhodospiraceae bacterium
GGGCCGCGGCACCGCCGGCGCGCGCGGCCAGCGTGCAGGACGTGATCCAGCAGGGTGCCGCCAACCTGACCGAGGTCATCCGGCCACAGCCGGTGTTCAAGGATGGCCGCCAACAGGGCTATCGCGTGTACCCTGGCCGCCAACGCCAGCAGTTCGCGCAGCTCGGCTTGCGGCCCGGCGACCTGATCACCCAGATCAATGGCATGGCGCTCGACGACCCGGCGCGTGGCATGGAGATATTTCGCAGCCTGGCCGATGCCACCTCGGTCACCGTCACGGTGGACCGCAACGGCCAGATCGAGATGTTGACGCTGAATACCGCGATGCTCCAGCAGGGGCTGCAGAACCTCGAAGACGGAACTCCAACGGAATGAGCCCACGGCGGATGCGATCATGAAGCTTGTCACACGACCGAACGTGGCCTCCCGGAGCCTTGCGGGATTGCTTGCGGCACTGGCGCTGGCCATCGCGACCCCCGGGGCACTGGCGCAGTCACCGACCATCACGCCGAACTACAAGGACGCCGACCTTCGCCAGATCATCGAGGCAGTCAGCGCGATTACCGGTCGCAACTTCATCGTCGATCCCCGCGTTCGTGCCCAGGTGACGATGCTGTCCGCCGAGCCGATGAGCCCCGATGCCTTTTACGCCGCATTTCTCTCGATTCTCGAGGTCCACGGCTACGTCGCCGTGCCTTCCGGAGACCTGATCAAGATCGTGCCCGATGCCAACGCCCGGCAGGTCCCGGGCCTCGATCGTCCCGGCAGTGGCGATGAGATCGTGACCCAGGTCATTACCGTGCGAAACGTGGGCGCAGCGCAGCTGGTCCCCATCCTGCGTCCGCTGATTCCCCAGTATGGCCATCTCGCCGCGCACCAGGCCTCCAATATGCTGATCATCTCCGATCGCGCGGCGAACGTCAGCCGGATGCTGCGCATCATTCATCGGATCGATACCGGCGCAGATGCGGAGATCGAGGTGATCCCGCTGCAGCACGCCTCCTCGGGTGACGTGGTGCGCGTGGTCTCGGCGCTGCAGCAGGCCGCGAGCGGCGGCGAGGCGGGCAAGCCGCTCGGACTGGTGGCCGACGACCGTACCAACAGCGTGCTGATCAGTGGCGACCAGGTGGCGCGGCTGCGGCTGCGCGCGCTGATCTCGCACCTCGACACGCCGCTGGAAGACGGCGGCAACACCCAGGTCATCTACCTGCGCTATGCCGATGCCGAGGATCTTGCCACCCGGCTGCGCGATCAGGTTGCGTCCGGCGTCGCCGTCCAGCCCGGCCAGCCCGGGCAGCCCGGGCAGCCGGCCACCGCGGTGGGCCCCGAGAACGTCATCATCTGGGCGGACCCCGGCACCAATGCGCTGGTGATCACCGCTCCGGCCGAAGTCATGCGCAGCCTGAGGATGGTCATCGACAAGCTGGACATCCGTCGCGCCCAGGTGCTGGTGGAGGCCATCATTGCGGAAGTCTCCTACAACCGCGCAGCGGAACTCGGCGTGACCTGGGCGATAGACGGCACCAACGACAACAACATCGTCGGGCTGACCAAGCTCGGCTCCGGCCCGAACGTGTCCGACCTGGTCGCGGCGGGCCTCGCCGGCGAGACCGCCGTCGCGCAGGCGCTTGCGGGCCTGCCGCAGGGCATCATTCTCGGCGGCGGCCGGCTCAGCGAATCCGGAACGAGCTGGGCCGTGATCATGCGGGCCCTGCTGAGTGACGCCGACACCAACGTGCTGTCCACGCCGTCCATTGTGACCATGGACAACGAGGAGGCCGAGATCAAGGTGGGCCAGGAAGTACCGTTTTTGACCGGCCAGTTCACCAGCACCGGCGCCGCCCAGGGCGTGGTCAATCCGTTCCAGACGATCGAGCGCAAGGACGTCGGCCTGACGCTGAAGGTCACTCCGCAGATCAACGAAGGCGACGCGGTGGTGATGACCGTCTCGCTGGAAACTTCCAACCTCAGTCGCGCCGGTACCGGCGGCGCCGTGGACCTGATCACCAACCAGCGTCGCATCACCCAGAAGGTGCTGATCGAAAACGGCGAGGTGCTGGTGCTCGGCGGGCTGGTGTCGGATGACTTGGTGCAGTCCGAGCAGCGGGTGCCGATCCTCGGCAGCATCCCGATCCTGGGCTACCTGTTCCGCTCACAGAGCGCGACCAGCGAGAAGCGCACACTGATGGTGTTCCTGCGGCCGGTCATCCTGCGCGACGGCGTGCAATCCACCATGGAAACCAACGCCAAGTACCGGATGATGCAGGATGCACAGCAGCGTGCCACGGAACGCGGCAGCCAGTTCCTCAATCGCCGCGTTCCCAAGCCGCGGATGCCCTCCATGGAGGAGCTCGAGCCTCCGTCGGCCGGTTACGTTCCGCCGCCGCCGGAGGAAGACGAAGACACCCGCGACACGCCACCCGGAGCCGCCCGTGGCGACGGAGACGACTGAGCTCGAGGTCCAGGCCGGCGCGGCGCCGGAACCGCTTGCGCCGCGCACCAGCGGCGGCCGGGGGCGGTTGCTGCCGTTCGCCTTTG
>CAZOSZ010000297.1:0-2530 GCA_964582505.1 uncultured Ectothiorhodospiraceae bacterium
TCCTCCTATGAGTGTCTGTGAGCCTGCGGGCTATGTGTCCACACAACGGTTATGTGGACACACTCTGGGATGGGGGGATCAGGTGGTTGGTGGCTCTTCCGGTGCTTCCGCCAGGCGGACGTTCCAGGGCAGCAGCTCGTCGATGCGGTTGATCGGATGGTCCGCGATGCGGTCCAGCACATGGCGCAGGTAGGCTTCCGGGTCCAGGCCGTTCAGCTTCGCCGAGCCGATCAGGGTGTACATCGCCGCGGCGCGTTCGCCGCCCGCATTCGAGCCCGCGAACAGGTAGTTCTTCCGGCCCAAGGCGACCGCGCGCAGCGCCCGTTCGGCGGCGTTGTTGTCGATCTCGATCCGGCCGTCGTCGCAATAGCGCAGGAGCGCAGTCCAGCGCCCCAGCGCGTAGCTGATCGCCGACGCGACGTCGGATTTTCGAGAAACTGTGCCCAGCGTTGTTTGCAGCCATTCGTGCAACGAATCAAGCAAAGGTCGCGCCCGCGTATTGCGGATTTCTCTTCGGACATCCGGCGGCCGGCCTCGAATGTCGCTTTCGATTTCGTACAATGCCCCAATTCGCTTGAGCGCCTCGCCGGCAATCGGCGACTTGTGCGCCTGGTGTAATTCGTAGAATTTACGCCGCACATGCGCCCAGCAAGCCGCCTCCTGAATGCGGCCCTCTTCGTAAAGCCGATTGAAGCCCGCGTAGCCGTCGGCCTGCAGCGTGCCCTGGAAACCCTTCAGGTGCTGCTGCGGATGGTCTCCCTTGCGGTCGGGCGAGTAGGCGAACCACACGGCTGGCGCCGCGGTGTCGCCTGCCGGCCGGTCATCGCGGACGTAGGTCCACAGCCGCGCCGTTTTGGTCGACCCGTTGCCCGGCGCCAGCACCGGCACCGGCGTGTCGTCGCCGTGCAGTTTGCCGGTCGCCAGCACGTAGCGTTTGACCGCTTCCACCAGCGGCGCCAGCGTGCGGCTTGCGCCGCCGACCCAATCGGCCAGCGTCGAGCGGTCCAGTTCCAGGCCCTCGCGCTCATAGATCACGGCCTGCCGGTACAGCGGCAGGTGATCCGCGTACTTGGCCACCAGCACGTGCGCCAGCAGGCCGGGCCCGGCGAGGCCGCGGTCGATAGGGCGGCTCGGCGCGGGCGCCTGCACAATGCGCGCGCAGCAGGAGCAGCTCAGCTTCGGCCGTACGACGCGAATGGCCTTGAAGCGCGCCGGGACGTATTCGAGGATCTCGGCGACGTCCTCGCTGAGTGGCCGCAGCCGGCCGCCGCAATCGGGGCAGGCTTCGTGCGGCGGGGCAATCGTTCTGGTTTCGCGCGGCAGATGCGTCGGCAGAGCGCGCCGCGCGGGCTGGTTCGCGGGCTCGGCCGCAGGCGGGATCGCGGCCGCTTCTATTGCCGCGCTTTCGGCGCGCTTCGCTTCCAGGTCCTCGAGCTGCAATTCCAGTTGCTCGATCCGCTTGTCGAGCTTTTCCGATTTGCGGCCGTACTGCATCCTCCGCAACTGAATAATCAGCAGCTTGAGATGCTCAATCTGGGTGTCGCGCGTGGCCAGCAATGTGCGCTGCGCAACAATCATGGCGCGCAAGGCATCGGCGTCGAGGCTGTTCAGATCGGGGAATGTCTCCGGCGCGGCGGGCACCATTCAAATATAACACGGATTGCCGCAATTCCAATAGGAATTCGAAAGAATGCCGCCGCTTTTCGGCCTTTTTCTTTACACCGCCAATTGCGGAGCCGCCGGCCGCACGGGTCTGCGCCAGTCGATCCCTTCCAGCAGCATGGAAAGCTGCGCGCGCGTCAAGGCGACCGTCCCGTTCTCCGCCCGCGGCCACACAAAGCGGCCCTGCTCCAGCCGCTTCGCCAGCAGACACAGGCCGTCGCCGTCCCACCACAGCAGCTTGATCAGATCCCCGCGCCGGCCGCGAAACACGAAGACGTGGCCCGAGTGGGGATCCTGCTCCAGCGCCGTCTGCACCAGCGCGCTCAGGCCGGTGAACCCGCGCCGCAGGTCGGTCACCCCGGCGGCGATCCACACCTGCGTGCCCGCGGGAAGCGCGATCATCCCAGCAGACACTCCAGCACCACGCGCAAGGCCAGCGGATCGACGGCGCCTTCCAGCCGCACTCGCCCCCGCACCAGTTCGAGTTCGATGGCGCCGGCTGGAGTGCGGCGCTTTCGGCTGGGCGGCAGCAGGGGCTCGGGGTCGGTGATGCGAACGGGCACCAGCGCGCTGCTCCGTGCCTCCTCGTCGAGCAGACCCTGCTGATAGAGCTTGCGCCAATAGAAAACCTGGTTGGCATTCACGCCATGCGCACGCGCGACCCGCGCCACCGAGGCGCCAGCAACCAGGGTCTCCTCCACGATTCGTCGCCGCTCCTGCTTCGACCGCCGCCGCCTCGGCGCCGAGGTGGAGTCCGCGATGACCGCCTCTGCTTGCGCCTCGTGAACCTGGATCGCTCTCGCCGCCATCCCTCAAGCTTGCGGCCGCCGGCAGCCCGCCGTCCAGACGGTTGTCAGCGTACGCTTAC
>CAZOSZ010000298.1:0-2524 GCA_964582505.1 uncultured Ectothiorhodospiraceae bacterium
TCCTCGCCCTCGTGAATCTCGATCTCGGCGATCCCGGATTCCTCGAGCAGCTCGATGAGCTTCTTGACCTTGCGAATGTCCATGTTCAGTTCCTGTGAGTGCCGCGCAGCAGCGCGTCCGCGGCGCGAATCGCCAGCTCGTAGCCCAGCGGGCCCAGCCCGGAGATCACTCCGGCAGCGACCGCCGAAAAATACGACCGGCGCCGGAAAGGCTCCCGTCCATGCACATTGGACAAGTGGACCTCGATGAACGGGATGGCCACCGCGGTGAGTGCGTCGCGCAGCGCCACGCTGGTGTGAGTGAAGGCGGCCGGATTGATCACGATCGCGCCGACGCCATCGCCCGGTGCGGCCTGGACGCGCTGCACCAGCTCGTGCTCCGCGTTCGACTGGAAACAGTCGAGGTGGTGGCCGAGCTCCACCGCGAGCCGCCTGCAGCGCTCCTCGATCGCCTCCAGCGAGTCATCGCCGTAGAGATCCGGCTCGCGCCCCCCAAGCAGGTTAAGGTTTGGCCCGTTCAACAGCAGGAGGTGGCTCATCGCAAGGCTTATACTCTTTCTAATTACGGCCAGATGCGTGCCAGATCGCGCCAAGTCTATAACTTTTCGCGACAAGATTGCACGAACCGGATTATCGGCCGGGCCGCCCTCAGAGCAGTTCGGCGAGGATCGATTCGATCTGCTCGCGGTGAATTTCCCCGGTGTGGACCCGCAGAATCCGGCCGCGGCGATCCATGAAGGCGGTGAACGGAAGGCCGATAAAGCCGTCCAGGAACAGGTTGCCGAGATCCATCGCCTCGTCCTGGCCAATCAGGACCGGATAATTGAACTCCAGCTGCGCTGCGAATTCCGCCACCGCTTCGTGGTCGTCGATCGCGATGCCGATCACCCTCACGTCGCGCTCGAGGTACTCATCCTGGATCTCGACCAACAGGGGGATCTCGCGGAGGCAGGGCGGGCACCAGGTGGCCCAGAAGTTCACCACCCGGATCGTGCCGTGCCACTCGCTGCTCGAGCGCTGCCGGCCCGCAAGGTCCGGCAGCACGAAGTCCGGTGCGAAAGCGGCGGCTCGCGGCGCCGCCACGGTCGGGAGGGTGTCCAGCGGCGCTGGTGGCCTGTCGGACATGCCCCGGTACAGGTAGAAACCCGCACTCGCCGATACCAGCACCAGCAGAACGAGCGGCAGGATGCGATTCACAGCGCTCCGTTGCGCCGGCCAAAGGCCTCGCGGGCATGCTGCGCGAAGCGCGCCGCCGGGACGAAGCCCAGCAGTCTGAAGCCGCGCAGTTCTTCGCCACCGGACCCGAAGAACAGGATCGCCGGCGGACCGTAAATGCCGTAGCGATTCATCAGCTCGCGATCGATGGAATCATTGGCCGTGACGTCGGCCTTCAGGAGCACGGCTCCGTCGAGTGCCGCGCGAACCTCGGGCTGGGGAAAGGTGTAGCGCTCCATGCGCTTGCAGTCGATACACCAGTCGGCGTAGAAGTCCAGCAGCAAGGCTCGCCCCGAGCCATTCGCCTGGGCGAGCTCATGCTCCAGGTCGGCCACCGACTTGATGGTGCGAAACTCCGCGACGGCGACGGGCTGCGTGAGCGAGCCGCCACTGCGGATGCCCACGAGCGGCTGCCAGACGCTGCCTCCGCCCGCGGCGGCGCCGACCAGCAGCACTGCGCCATACAGCAGTCCCATCAAGCCGAGGCCCTTCAGCGCGCGCCTGCCGGGGCCCGCATCGGGCGTCAGCGGGTCGAGCGCGCCGAGGAAGATGGCCCCGAGGAAAAGCAGCGCGGCCCACAGCGCCAGCGCGCCGGCCGGCGGCACGATCCGCTCCAGCATCCATACCGCGACGCCCAGCAGCAGGATGCCGAACAGGTTCTTGATGGTCGTCATCCACGGCCCCGCCTTCGGCAACAGCCGGCCGGCGGAGGCGCCGAATGCCAGCAGCGGCGCACCCATGCCCAGCGACAGCGCGAACAGCGCGGCGCCACCGCGCACCGGGTCGCCGGAGGCGCCGATGACGATCAACGCCGCGGCCAGTGGCGCCGCCACGCAGGGTCCGACGATCAGCGCAGAGAACACGCCCATCGCGCCGGCGCCGAACCAGGTGCCGGCGCGCTGCCGATTGGACAGCGTCGCCAGTCGGGTCTGCAGTGCAGCGGGCATCTGCAGCTCGTAGAAGCCGAACATCGCCAGCGCCAGCGCGACGAACACCACCGAGAATCCGATCAGCACCGCCGGGTGCTGGAAGGTCGCCTGCAGGTTATGGCCGAGCAGCGCGACCACCACTCCGGCGACGGTGTAGGTCAGCGCCATCGCCAGCACGAAGACCAAGGAGAGATGAAAAGACCGACGCGTGGTGATCTCGGGTCCCTGGCCGACGATCAGCCCGGAAAGGATGGGCACCATCGGCAGCACGCAGGGCGTGAACGCAAGCAACAGCCCGAAGCCGAAGAACACCGCCAGCACCGCGGGCAGCGCACCGCCGGTAATCAGCGCCGCGAGACGGTCGGATTCGGACGTAGGAGC
>CAZOSZ010000299.1:0-2523 GCA_964582505.1 uncultured Ectothiorhodospiraceae bacterium
GTGGCCGCCGGGCTGCTCCCCCGGCTGCGCGCCAACGCCGTGTCCGGCCGGGAGGTGGCCAGCAAAGATTGGTTGGTCGCCCGTTTCACCCCGGGGCAGGCGGGCGACCCGTTCGCGGCGCTGGCCCAGGCGCTGGTGGAGAGCGTCCCGGCCCTGGCCCCCGGCGACCCGCTGGAGTTCCCCGAGCGGCTGGATAAGCTGGCTGCCAGCCTGCGATCCCAGCCAGATTACCTGGCGAAAATCCTGACCTATGCCTTGAAAGACGAAGTACCCTGGGTGGAGGTTTTGCTGTTCGTCGACCAGTTCGAGGAGCTGTTCACCTTGGGGCCTGGCGCTGATATTTCGCCTTTTATCGCCATGCTGGTATCCGCCGCGGCCAGCCCGCGCCTGCGGGCGGTAATCACCCTGCGCGCCGATTTCTACCATCACGTCGCCGATCATCCCGACCTGGCCGGCCTGTTCAACGCCAGCACCCTGACCCTCTCCCGCCCGAAGCGGGATGCCCTGCGGGACATGATCGAGCTTCCCGCCGAGCAGGCCGGGCTGAAATTCGAGGCGGGGTTGGTCCAGGCCATCCTCGACGACACGGGCGACGAACCCGGCAACCTGGCCCTGATGGCCTTCACCCTGGATGAGCTGTACCGGCTGGCCGAAGCCCGCCAGGAGCGCGGTGAGGTGGAGCGCTTATCCTTCAGCGATTACCGTTCCTTGGGCGGCGTGCACGGCTCGATCGGCACGCGGGCCGAGAACCTCTTCCGGTCTCTGCCCGGCGCTGAAGAGGCCAAAACCGCTGCCCTGGAGCGCGTCTTCCGCCGGCTGGTTACCGTGGACGACGCCGGCCGGGCCGCCCGCCAGAGAGCCCTCTTCGAACAGGTGGCCGGCGCCGCGCAGGACGAGGCGCTGGTGCGCGCTTTTGTCGCCGCCCGGCTGTTCACCAGCGCCAGGGATGCTGAAAACCGGCCGGTGGTCGAGCTGGCCCACGAAGCGTTGCTGCGTCGAGACGGCTGGCCGCGCCTGGCGGATTGGATCGAGACCGAGCTGGATGACCTGCGCCTGCTGCGCCGGCTGGAGGCCGCCGCCCAGGAGTGGGCCGAGCGCGGGCGCGACCAGGCTTACCTCTGGCCGCACGAACGCCTGGAGCCGGTATATCGCATGCTGGCCCGCCTGCAGGTCGACCTGGCCCCTGCCGCCCGGGAGTTTATCCGCCCCGAGTGGGAGCGGCTGCTGCCGGCCTTCACCGCGCCGGAAACGGACGAATTCGAGCGGCGTTCCGTCGCCAACCGCCTGGTCGAGATTGGCCCGGCCACGCTCCCGGCCCTGCTGGCCGGGTTGCGCGCCAGGGATGGCGGCGCCCGGTCTATCGCAGCCCAGGCCCTGGTCCGCCTGGGTACTCCGGCAACCCCCGGACTGCTGGCCGCTCTGCAGGAGCCTGAGCCGGAAGTCCGCCTGAGCGCCGCCACCGCCCTCCGGGCCATCGGCGACCCGGCTGCTCTGCCCGGGCTGCAGGCAGCCCTGCGTGACCCGGACCTGCGCATCCGCTCAGTGGCCGCCGGCGCCTTGGAGGCCCTCGGGAGTGAGGTCGCTGCCGGAGCCCTCCTGGAAGCCCTGGAAGACTCCCAGGTCGACGTGCGCTGGCGGGCGGCCGGCGCCCTGGGCGCCTTCGGCGAAGCGGGTATCCGCGGCCTGTTGGTCGCCATGAACGACGACGACCCGCAGGTGCGCACGCGGGCCGAGAACGCCATGCGCGTCGTCATCGACAGCGCTGCGCCAGGCGCCCTGCGGGTGCTGCGTGACCCGACCGAGCCATTGCGGCTGCGCCTCACCGCTGCGGAAGCCCTGGGCCTCGCCCGCCGCGCCTCGGCCATCGCCGGCCTGATCGAAACGTTGGCGGGAGCAGACCTTGAGGCGCGCCGGTTGGCGGCCGGCGCGCTCGGCGCCATTCGTGACCAAACCGCTGTGCCCGTCTTGCTGTCTGCTCTGAGCGACCCGGACGATGCTTTGCGTATCGCCGCGCTTGAAGCCCTGGCGGCCATCGGCGATGCCTCTGCGGCCCCCGGTCTGATCCGTCTCCTGGAGGACCCCAACCTGGATGTGCGCTGGACTGCGGCCACGGCGTTGGGCGCCTTGGGCGCAGAGGCCATCCCGGTTTTGAGCGAACTGCTGGTCGACGAGCGCGCCGGGCTGTACGCTCGCTGCACGGTCGCTGAAGCCCTGTCTCGCCTCGCCGTCCCCGGGGCGACTGCCGCCTTGTTGGAGGCCTACGCCTCGCTCCAGCGATCCAACCGGGGATGGATCGTGACCGACGCGCTGCACGCCGGCCGCGCTACCACCCTGCCGGCGCTGCTCGAAACCCTGCGCGATCCCCGCCAGCCGGTCTCCCAACGGGCTGCCGCAGCCGAGGCCCTGGGAGTGCTCGGCGATCCGGACGCCCTCCTCGACCTGCTGAACGCGCTGCAAAGCCCTGCCGCGGCCCTCCGCGCCGCGGCCGCCGGGGCATTGGGCGCGCTGGGAGACCCGCGCCCG
>CAZOSZ010000300.1:0-2521 GCA_964582505.1 uncultured Ectothiorhodospiraceae bacterium
CCTCGCCCTTCTTCACCTTGCCGCGCGGGATCGCGTCCTTGACGCTCACCTTGATAACGTCGCCGACGCCCGCGTAGCGGCGCTTGGAGCCGCCCAGCACCTTGATGCACTGGACGCGCTTCGCCCCGCTGTTGTCCGCCACCGTCAGGACGGTCTGCATCTGGATCATGGCTGCTCTCTCTCAACTCGTCCCGCTGTCACTCAGCGCTCTTCCGCCCGCTCGACGATCTCGACCACCCGCCAGGCCTTGCGCTTCGACAGCGGCCGGCACTCGACGATATTGACGGTGTCGCCGATGCGGCATTCGTTGTTCTCGTCGTGGGCGAGGATCTTGCTGGTGCGACGGATGTACTTGCCGTACAGCGCGTGTTTCACCACCCGTTCGACCGCGATTGCTGCCGTTTTGTCCATGCCGTTGCTGACCACCCGGCCGGTCAGGGTCCGGACGCCGGTGGCGGCCGCGTTCTCGATGGTCTCGCTCATCACGCCTTACCCTTTGCCCTGGCCCCGGCCTTTTCACCGAGCACCGTCTTGACCCGTGCCACGTCCTTGCGGACCTTGCCGAACTGGTCCGGCCGCGCCATCTGCCCCGTGGCCCTCTGCATCCGCAGGTTGAATTGCTCGCGACGCAGCTTCAGCAGTTCTTCCTTCAGCGCGGTCGCGGTCTTGCCCCGCAGTTCCCTGGCGTTCATCACATCACCTGCCTGAATACGAAGGTCGTGCCGAAGGGCAGCTTGGAGGCAGCCAGGCGGAAGGCCTCGCGGGCGATTTCCTCGCTGACGCCCTCCATCTCGTATAACACCTTGCCCGGCTTGACCTGGGCAACCCAGTACTCCACGTTGCCCTTGCCACTGCCCATGCGGACCTCGAGCGGCTTGGCGGTGACCGGCTTGTCCGGGAACACGCGGATCCAGATCTTGCCGCCGCGCTTCACGTAGCGCGTCATCGCCCGCCGGGCAGCCTCGATCTGCCGCGCCGTCAGTCGGCCACGGCCGGTCGCCTTCAAGCCGAACTCGCCGAATGCGACCGTGTTACCGCGCTGCGCGACACCACGGTTGCGTCCCTTGAACTGTTTCCTGTATTTGGTGCGCTTGGGTTGCAGCATCACCGTGACTCCTAGCTGGTCGCCGCTTCAGGCTGCGCGGCGGCGGGCTTGTCGAGCACCTCGCCCTTGAACACCCACACCTTCACGCCGATGACGCCGTAAGTGGTCTTGGCCTCTGCGAAGCCGTAATCGATGTCGGCGCGGAAGGTGTGCAACGGCACCCGCCCCTCCCGGTACCACTCGGAGCGCGCGATCTCGGCGCCGTTCAGGCGGCCGCCGACCTTGATCTTCACGCCCTGCGCGCCGAGCCGCATGGTGTTGGTCACCGCCCGTTTCATCGCGCGGCGGAACATCACGCGGCGCTCGAGCTGCTGGGCGATGCCCTCGGCGACCAGCTGGGCATCGAGCTCCGGCTTGCGGATCTCGGCGATGTTGATGCGCACCTCGCCGATCGGCAGCTGCAGCATCTCGGCCACCTCGACGCGCAGCCTCTCGATGTCCTCGCCCTTCTTGCCGATCACGATGCCCGGCCTGGCCGTGTGGATCGTGATGTGCGCCTTGCGCGCCGGACGCTCGATGTGAATCCGGCTCACGGAGGCCTGCGCGAGGCGCTTGCGCAGCAATGCGCGGATCCGGAAGTCGGTCTGGACGTATTCCGGGAAATGCTTGGTGTCGGCATACCAGCGGGAGTCCCACTCCCGGGTGATGCCCAGCCGGATGCCAATTGGATGTACTTTCTGACCCATGGATACCGTTCCCGTGCTATTCGTCCGCCACCTGGATGGTGATGTGGCTGTTCCGCTTGATGATCCGGTTGCCACGGCCCTTGGCGCGCGCCTGCCAGCGCTTGAAGGTCGGCGCCTCGTCGACCATGATCGCCGCAACCTTCAGCTCGTCGATGTCCGCGCCATGATTGTGCTCGGCGTTGGCGATGGCCGACTCAAGCACCTTCCTGACGATCCGTGCCGCTTTCTTCGGCGTGTACTCCAGGGTCTGCAGCGCGGCGCCCACGGGCTTGCCGCGAACCATGTCCGCGACCAGCCGGCACTTCTGCGGCGAGATCCTGGCGTAACGAAGCCTGGCTGCAACCTGCATCTCGATGACTCCTACTTCGCCGCAGCCTTGCGATCGCCCGAGTGGCTCTTGAAGGTGCGGGTCAGGGCGAACTCGCCCAGCTTGTGCCCGACCATGTTCTCGGAAATCAGCACCGGCACATGTTGACGGCCGTTATGTACGGCAATCGTCAGGCCCACCATGTGGGGCACGATCATCGAGCGGCGCGACCAGGTCTTGATCGGCCGGCGATCATTCTTGTCCTGCGCAGTACGCGCCTTCTTCAGAAGGTGGGCGTCTGTGAAGGGTCCCTTCTTGACCGAACGTGGCACGACAGATACCTCTTTTACTTTCGACCGCGACGGCGCACGATCATCGCGTCGGTGCGCTTGTTCTTGCGGGTCTTGTAACCCTTGGTCGGCA
>CAZOSZ010000301.1:0-2506 GCA_964582505.1 uncultured Ectothiorhodospiraceae bacterium
GGTTGTGGAACTGGCCGGTGGCGAGACCGTCAAGCCGCCGCAGCAGCGCGCCGAGCGTGGCCTGCCCGAGCCGTTGGCCAATGCGCTGCACGCCGCCTGCGGCCCATGGCAGCAGCACCCGGTACACCCAGTCGGTGTCGAGGCTGATCTTCTTCTCGCCGCCGACGTGCTTCAGCAGCAGGAAGAATCCCACGCCAGTGAACAGCAACAGCTGCAGCTCCCAAAGCACATGTCCGGTGGTATAGGCGTTGTAGTCCACCGGCGCCGGCATCATGGCGTACAGCCAGTGCGGATACACGCCGATGAAGATGCACAGGAAGGCCGCGATGCCCATCGCCACCAACATGTTCAACGGCGCCTCCTTCGGCCGCAGGCCGGAATCCTGGGCGAAGAAGGTGAACCACGGCAACTTCAGCCCGGTGTGCAGGAAGGTGCCCGCCGAGGCCATGGCCAACAGCAGCCACACCCAGGCGCGCCCGTCGAGTGCCGCCGCCTCGAGCACCATGGTCTTGCTGACGAAGCCGCTGAACAGCGGAAAGGCCGAGATCGAGAACCCGCCCACCATGTACAGCACGAAGGTCCAGGGCATGTAACGGTAGATGCCGCCGAGCTCGGTCAGCTTCGCCTTGCCCGTCATGTGGATCACCGCGCCCGCACCCATGAACAGCAGCGCCTTGTAGAGGATGTGCGTGAAGGCATGCGCCGAGGCGCCGTTCAGCGCCACGATCGTGCCCATGCCCACGCCCGCGACCATGTAGCCCACCTGGCTGACGATGTGATACGCCAGCAGGCGCCGGATGTCGTTGGACAGCACCGCGTAGACCACGCCGTACAGCGCCATGATCACGCCCAGCCACACCAGGATCTCGGTCCCCGGGTAACCGCGGATGAGCGTATAGACCGCTGTCTTGGTGGTCAGGGCGCTTAAGAAAATCGCGCCGGTGACAGTCGCCTCTGGATAGGCGTCGGCCAGCCAGGCATGCAGCGGCGGCACCGCCGCATTGGTTATGAAGCCGACGAGGATCAGCCAGAAGGCCGGCCCGCCGGCCTGGATCACGCCGAAGTCCAGCGTGCCGGTCTGCTGGTAATACAGCACGATGCCCGCCAGCAGCATCAAGCCGCCGAAGGCGTGCACGAGCAGATAGCGGAAGCCCGCCGCCATCGATACCGGATTGCGGCGGCACCAGATCAGCCATACCGAGGAGAACACCATCAGTTCCCAGAACACGTACAGCGTCAACAGGTCGCCGGCGAACACCACGCCGAGCGCCGCGCCGGCATAGACCAGCGCCGCCACGTGCTGCGTGGTGTCCCGGACATGCAGCGCGTAGATTGCGCCCACCAGGGTGATGATCGCGAACACCGAGGCGAACACCATGCTGAGCGCGTCTACCCGCACCGGCGAGAGCTCGAGTCCCATGAACTCGAACGCGCCGTACTCGCCGTGCCGCAGCGTGAACACGGCAAGAATGACCATCGCCGGCACGAGGAGCAGCCAGCCCTGCTGCACCCGCCCGCGCAATAGCGGCACCAGCGGCGCACCCGTGAACAGGAGCACGGTGGGGTGCAGCACCTCAATCATCGTAGTAGTCCTCGGAGCGGTACAGGATCAGGTATCCGAGCGCCTTGGAGACGAAGATGATCAGCACGCAGGCCAACAAGCCGTAGAGAGCGCCGAAGCCGCCGATGCTCTCCCAGGGGAAGCGGTCGTACTTGGACGGCACAGCGATGTCGGCGACCACCAGCCCGATGAGCACCACCCACGCGATCCGCCTGAGCAGCGGCCCGCGTTGCACCAGCGCCTCCAGAAGTCTGCCGAGATCCATGCCCTTACCCCGCGAACATCGCCATGAGCCGCTGCGACAGCGGCGCGGCCAGGAAAAACATCGCCAGCCCGCCGAGCGCCGTGAGGCACAGCGGCAGCACGCACAACAGCGGCGCCTCGCGCAGCCCCGGCGACTCGTCGCCATCACGCGCCGGCAGTAGGAACGCGCGCACCACCGGCGGCACCAGGTAGGCGATGTTCAGCAGCGTGCTGAGCATCAGCGCCGCGACCACCAGCGCATGGCCCGATTCGTATGCGCCGCTGAACAGGTACCACTTGCTCCACACCCCGCCCAGCGGCGGCACCCCGATAACGCACAGCGCGCCGACGAAGAACGCCGCGAAAGTGATCGGCATGCGCCGGCCCAGGCCGTCCATGTCGCTGATCTCGGTCTTCTTGCTGGCGACGTAGATCGCCCCGGCGCAGAAGAACAGCGTGATCTTGCCGAAGGCGTGCATGACGATGTGCATGGCGCCGCCGAGCGCCGCCATCTCGCTGGCCAGCATCGCCGCGGCGACGATGTAGGAGAGCTGGCTGACGGTGGAGTAGGCGAGGCGCGCCTTGAGGTTGTCCTGCTGCAGTGCCACCAGCGAGGCCGCCAGCAGCGTGAACACCGCGATGTACAGCATCAGCTCGCTGGACCAGAGTTCCTTGAGGTAATCCAGCCCGAACAGGTACACG
>CAZOSZ010000302.1:0-2500 GCA_964582505.1 uncultured Ectothiorhodospiraceae bacterium
CGACGGAGCGCGGCGCAGGGCCGCGCGCTGCGCGACGGGCTGACCCTGGTGATCGCCGGCGCGCCCAATGCGGGAAAGTCGAGCCTGCTCAACCGGCTGGCGGGCTACGAAGCAGCAATCGTCACCGAGTTGCCGGGTACGACCCGCGACCTGGTGCGCGAGGACATCCTCATCGACGGCATGCCGGTGCGCGTGGTCGATACCGCGGGGTTGCGGAAAGGCGCGGACCGCGTCGAGGCGGAGGGCATCCGCCGCGCGCGCGACGCCATGCACCGGGCCGATCTCGTGCTGCTGGTGCGCGACGGTTCGCCGGGTGACGCGGCTGCGGAGTTACCGCCAGACATTCCGGTGTTGCGCGTGCTCAACAAGATCGATCTCGCGGGCCTGCCGCCAGGCGAAAGACGGGACGATCGCGGCCAGGCCGAGCTCGGCCTTTCAGCGCTCACCGGCGACGGCGTCGAGCTGCTCCGGGAGCGGCTGAAATCACTGGCCGGCTACAGCGGCGAGGGAGGCGGCGCATTCACGGCGCGGCGTCGCCACCTCGACGCGCTGGAACAGGCGCAGCAACACCTGGCAGCGGCCGGGCGACTGCTGGTCGGCGGCCGCAGCGTGGAACTCGCCGCCGAAGAACTGCGGCTTTCGCACGAAGCACTCGGCACGATCACCGGGGAGTTCAGCAGCGAGGACCTGCTCGGACGGATCTTCAGCGAGTTCTGTATAGGGAAGTAACCAGGCGCCCGATCCGCGGAAGACCGGCGCCGGTCAGTTACCCGCCGAACCGATCTTGGTGACGCTGGCGCCCCTGGATCGCTTGCGCGCGGGCCGCTCCTCGAGCACCTGATCGCGGCCGGCATTCTTGGCGCGGTAGAGCGCGTCATCGGCGCGCCGCAGTGTGTCCTCGGTCGTCTCGCCGTGGCGATACACAGCGATTCCCGCGGAGAAGGTCACCAGGACGCCGCGCTCGAAGGGCTCGGCCGCGAGCGCAACTCGCAGCCTCTCGGTACAGCGGCGCGCACCATCCAACCCGGTTTCCGGCAGCAGGGCGATGAATTCTTCGCCGCCGAAACGGGCGAAGGCATTGGCGCGGCGCCCGGAGGATACGACATCGGCGGCGCGCAATTCGCGGCGGGCGATCTCGGAGAACTTGGCCAGCACACTGTCGCCGACGATGTGGCCGAAGCGATCATTGATGCTCTTGAAATGGTCGAGGTCGAAGATCACGATTGCGAATGGCGCGTGGCGGCGCTCTGAACGCGCGCGCTCCTGCTCGAGCGCCTTCATGATGTAGTGACGGGTAAAGGCCCAGGTCAGGTGATCGCGGTCAGCCACCCGCTGGGCGTCCTTGACCAGCTTATGCAGATCCTCGTTGCGCTGGCGGAGCTTGGTGCGCAATTCGGCGACGTGTGCGCCGAAGAACGAACACCACAGCAGGCAGGAGGCCAGCACCAGAAACCGCAGGCACTCCTTGAACAGAGGGACTTCCTCGGCGTAGAAGGCCAGGTCGATGGCGACCACCGCCGCATAGCCGGCAAGCGCAGCCGCCGAGAGCTTGAGGAAGGCGCCGCGATCGAGCTTGAAGATGCCGAACAGCATCACGATGACGTAGAGCACCATCATCAGGCTGCGGTCGGCGCGCGACGCGGCCATCAGCACGAATACCCAGAGGAGACCAAGTGCCACCTGCGGCATGGTCATGGACGGGTCTTCGAAGAGCAGGCTGCGCCCGGAGCGCAGCCGGTGCCAGAACCAGGCGTTCGACAGCACGATCCCGGAGACGGTCGCCACCCCCAGCCAGACGGGCATTTCTATCAGGCCGCCAGCCCAGCCGATGAAAGCCAGGCTGAGCCACAGCGCATAGGAGGCCAGCGCCATGTAGAAACGGCGCAGCCGCACGGCCTGCCGGGCATCGGCAGCCGCAGCGGGGCTGTTGTGCCTGCGATCCTGCGGCTGGCCGCTCAATAATCCGACTCCATAGGCCCGCCTGTTCCGTGGCCATTCAGGATGGAAAGGATGGGACAATCGGACCCAATGGGATGTGACTGGATTCTCAGAAAGGCGGCACGGAAAGTCCGGGCCCCTCGCGGCCCCGGGGCTCACCGGACGGGTCCTGGGCGGGTCCCGGGCGGGACCGCGCCTTCTCACGCTCAGGGGGATGAGCTAGCCTAGTCGGTCGGTGACCGGTTCCAATGGGGGCCGCGTGAGCGGGTTCGGCATTACGGGCCTGGCACAAGGGGGGGAAGTCAATGGCCAATACGGCGGACGTGTTTATCAGCTATTCGCGCGAGGACAAGGACCGGGTCCTTGTCCTGGCGGAGAAGCTGCGTGCCGCCGGCGTGTCGCTGTGGATCGACCAGGGCGGCATCGATGCCGCCACGATGTGGGGCGAGGAGATCGTCAACGCCCTGGAAAACGCCAAGGTTTTGCTGCTGATGGTCACCGAGTCGGCCGTGCGTTCGCACAACGTCGCCAAGGAAGTGGTTCTGGCGAGCGAGCGCAAGGG
>CAZOSZ010000303.1:0-2491 GCA_964582505.1 uncultured Ectothiorhodospiraceae bacterium
CGTGCCGCCGGCAGCAGCGCGGCCTCGAGCGTCAGTGCGTCCGGATGCGGCGGCGGCGAAGTGCCGAGGTCGCGGTACAACACGCGGCCGCCCGGCACCAGGCCCAGCCAGCGCGACGCGAACCAGGCCGTCAACCGGCGCGTTACGCTGGTCTCGATCATCGGGCTGGAATCGATGTGCAGGAGTGTCGGCAACGGGGATCCGTGGGCTGCGCGAACCGCGGCGGGCACAGCAAGGGTATAACCTCCGGTCGACCGATGCAGCACGGTATTCGCTATCATCCGGCCTTCGCGGCCGGCGCGCGACCGGCCTGGAGCGTGGTTGACGAGGCGGGAGGCTGGAATGCAGCAGGTCAGCGCGGGGGCCCACGAGGGCTGGTCGTCGCGGATCGTGTTCCTGATGGCGGCGGTGGGCGCCGCGGTCGGGCTCGGCAATCTCTGGAAGTTTCCATACACCGCCGGCGTCAGCGGCGGCGCCGCCTTCGTGCTCGTGTACCTGCTGGCGGTCGCCGTGGTCGCGGTGCCGATCGTGATGGCGGAACTGCTGATCGGGCGGCGCGGACGGATGAGCCCGCCGAACAGCTTCATCGCGCTGGCGCGCGAGGCCGGCGCGAGCCGCGGCTGGCGCTTCGTCGGCTGGATGAACCTGCTGGCGGTGTTTCTGATCCTGTCGTTCTACAGCGTGGTCGCCGGCTGGGCGCTGGCCTACGTGCCCAAGCTCGCGCTCGGGCACTTCAGCGGGGCGACGCCCGAGGGGGTGGCGGAGGAATTCGGCGCGCTGCTGGCCTCGCCGGGACGCCTCGGGCTGCTACATGCGCTGTTCATGGCGCTCACCGTGTCGATCGTCTCGGTGGGCCTGAAGCGTGGCATCGAGCGGGCGGTGCGCTTCCTGATGCCGGCCCTGCTGGTGATGCTGGTGATGCTGGTGCTGTATGCTGCGGTGACCGGCGACCTGCCGCGCACCGCCCGCTTTCTGTTCCAGGCGGACTTCTCAAAGATCACCGCGCCCGTGGTGCTGCAGGCGATCGGCCAGGCCTTTTTCTCGGTCAGCGTGGCGATGGGCCTGTTGATTACCTACGGCGCCTACCTCGACAGGGAGACCCGGCTCGGATCGTCCGCGGTCTACATCGCCGGTGCCGACACGATCGTCGCGCTGCTG
The DNA here is from genome assembly GCA_964582505.1 of uncultured Ectothiorhodospiraceae bacterium. Lineage (GTDB taxonomy): Bacteria > Pseudomonadota > Gammaproteobacteria > Steroidobacterales > XN24 > XN24. The sequence goes on from CAZOSZ010000303.1 coordinate 1,159, forward strand.
TCCGGGCTGGCGATCTTCCCGCTGGTGTTCGCCAACGGGCTGGATCCGGCCGAGGGGCCGGGGCTGATTTTCGTCACCCTGCCTATCGCCTTCGGCCAGATGCCCGCGGGCACGGTGTTCGGCGCGGTGTTCTTCCTGCTGGTGCTGGTATCGGCCCTGACCTCTTCGATCGCCATCCTCGAACCCATCGTCTCGTGGGCCGAGGAGCATGCCTGGGCGCGGCGCGGGCCGGCGGCGATCGTGGCCGGCGCGGCCGCCTGGCTGATGGGCCTGGCAACCGTGTTCTCGTTCAACCTGTGGGCCGGCTGGTTTCCGCTCGGCGGCCTCGAGCGCTTCCGCAGCTCGACGGTGTTCGACTTGATCGACTACCTGACCTCCAACCTGCTGCTGCCGCTGGGCGGCCTGCTGATCGCGGTGTTCGTCGGCTGGGTGCTGTCGGCCGAAACCACCCGCCAGGAACTCGGGCTGGCCGACGACCGCATCTTCCGCGCCTGGCGCTTCCTTGTAAGGTACCTCGCACCGGCCGGTGTCGGCTGGGTGCTCATCGCCAGCGTGTTCTGAAGCTGGAACCGGGGGCTGCCCCCGATCAGCCGGGGCAGCTGATGCCGGTGCCGCCGAGCCCGCAGTAGCCGCCAGGATTCTTTGCCAGGTACTGCTGGTGATAGTCCTCGGCGAAATAGAACTCGGGAGCCGGCCGGATCTCGGTCGTGATGGCGCCGCGCCCTGCGGTGCTCAGCGCCTGCTGGTAGGCGTCACGAGACGCCTCGGCGAGGCGCTGCTGTTCCCCGCTCCGGGCATGGATGGCGGAACGGTACTGGGTGCCGACGTCGCCGCCCTGGCGCATCCCCTGGGTCGGGTCGTGCGATTCCCAGAAGACCCGCAGCAGTTCGCCATACCCGAGCGCGCGCGGATCGAACACCACCCTAACGACCTCTGCATGGCCGGTGCGCCCGGAACAGACCTCCCGGTAGTCCGGGTTGGGCGTGTAGCCGCCGGAATAGCCGACCGCGGTGACCCACACGCCCGGGGTCTGCCAGAAACGCCGCTCGGCGCCCCAGAAGCAGCCCAGTCCGAATTCTGCGATTTCAAGGCCCTGCGGATAGGGCGGCGCCAGCGGCCGGCCGTTGACGAAGTGCGCCGCGGACACCGCCATCGGCGTGGCCCGCCCAGGGAGCGCCTCCCCGGCAGTGATCATGCGGGTCTTGTCGGGCGATGGGGAGGCCAGCATGGCTTCGGCTCCGGCAGCCTTGGAGGCGTCTATGATGCCCCCGGGCCGGTACGCCCGCCAGCTTGCAGGAGGGCCTTCAGGCCCGATGGGCGCGGACGGTCGCGG
>CAZOSZ010000304.1:0-2460 GCA_964582505.1 uncultured Ectothiorhodospiraceae bacterium
GGCCCCACTCCGCCGGATCGCGGGTGCCCTCGACCACGCTGCCGGGACGCACCTCGAGCAACAGAAACGGGCCCACGGGGGTGGCCTCGTCCCAGCCCGGCGCGCCGTGCACCACATAGGCACGCGTCAGCCCTTCGACGCCGGCCAGCGCCGCGGCCATTCGTCGCGCCGCCTCCGCGCTGAACGCGCCGAGCAGCAGGTGGGGCGGTGCGGCCGGGTTGGTCAGCGGGCCGAGCATGTTGAATACGGTGCGAACGCCCATCGCCCGGCGCACCGGCCCAAGCGCCTTCATCGCGGGATGGAAATAGGGCGCGAACAGGAAAGTGTAGCCGGTACGCTTCAGGCACTCGGCGACGGCGAACTCGTCCACCGGCAGGTGCATGCCGAGTGCCTCGAGCACGTCGGCGCTGCCGCTGCGGCTGGAGATACTGCGGTTGCCGTGCTTGGCGATCGGGATGCCGCAGGCCGCCGCCAGCAGCGAGGCGCCAGTCGAAAGATTCAGGCTGCCCGAGCCGTCGCCGCCGGTGCCGACGATATCCAGCAGCGGGCCCTCGACCTTCAGCGTCGGCCTGCGCGCCAGGCGACGCATCGCGGTCGCAAACCCGCGCAGCTCCGCCGCCGTTTCGCCCTTGGCCCGCAGCGCGGCCAGCAGCGCCGCCGCCAGCGCCGGCTCGATTTCTTCCCGGGTCAGTTCGACCAGCAAGGCGGCGGCCTCGGACTCATCGAGATCGTGGCGCTGGAGCAGCCGTTCCAGGATCGCGGACAGCTCGCTCATGGCGCGCTCCTCGAATCCTGCCGGCTCGGCGACAGGAACGTGCCCAGCAGCGTCAGGCCGTGTGGCGTCAGCACGCTCTCGGGGTGAAACTGCACGCCCTCGAGCGGCAGCTGCTGGTGTCGCACGCCCATGACCTCGCCGTCCTCGGTGTAGGCGCTGACCTCGAGTTCTGCGGGAAGCTCTTCACGGCGCACCGCCAGCGAATGGTAGCGGCCGGCCTCGAAGGGTTGCGGCATGTCCACGAACAGGCCGCGACCGTCATGGAACACCCGCGAGGTCTTGCCGTGCATCAGACTCATTGCCGGACGCACCCTGCCGCCCCAGGCCTCGACCAGCGCCTGGTGGCCAAGGCACACGCCGAGCACCGGCGCGCGACCGGCGAAGGCGCGAATCAGCTCGACCGAGATGCCCGCGTCGGCGGGCGTCCCGGGCCCGGGCGAAACCACGACGTGGCTTGGCTGCATCGCCAGCGCGTCGGCGACAGTGATCGCGTCATTGCGATGCACCTGCACTTCGGCGCCCAGGATCCGCAGGTACTGCACCAGGTTGTAGGTGAAGGAGTCGTAGTTGTCGATCATCAGCACGCGCGGCTTCACAGGCCCTCCTCTGCCATCTGCAGGGCGCGGCGCAGGATCGCGCTCTTGGCCAGTAACTCGCGGTACTCGTTCAGCGGCACGCTGTCGGCGACGATCCCGGCGCCGGCCTGGTAGCTGTACTCGTCCCCCTGGAACGCCAGCGTGCGGATCGCGATGGCCTGGTCCATGCCCCCGCGCCGCGAGAAATAGCCGACCGTGCCCGCATACAGGCCGCGGCCGACGGGCTCGTATTCGTCGATCAGCTCCATCGCACGCACTTTGGGCGCGCCGACCAGCGTGCCCGCCGGGAAGGCCGCGGCGAACAGGTCGAAGGCGTCGCGCCCGGCCTCGAGCTCGCCGTTCACGCCGCTGACGATGTGCATGACGTGGCTGTAGCGCTCGATCGCGCGGCTGGGTTCAACCCGGATCGTGCCCGGCACCGCCACCCGGCCCAGGTCATTGCGTGCCAGGTCCACCAGCATCACGTGCTCGGCACCCTCCTTGGGATCGGCCAGCAGTTCAACCTCGCGCACCCGGTCCTGTTCCGGCGTCTCGCCGCGCGGCCGGGTCCCGGCGATCGGCCTGAGCGAAGCCTGCCGGCCCTCCAGCTTGACCAGCGCCTCCGGCGACGAGCCGGCTACCGACAGGCCGTCAAGTTCCATGAAGTACATGTAGGGCGAGGGATTGAGCAGCCGCAGCGCGCGATAGGCCTCGAACGGCGCCAGGTCGGTGCGGCCCGAGAAGCGCACTGAAAGCACCAGCTGGAACACGTCGCCGGCGGTGATGTTGCCCTTTGCCCGACTGACGGCCGAGAGGAACTCGCCCTCGCTCATGCTCGCCAGGGGCTGGGCGTGACGCCCGCTGCGCCGGAACGGGATGCCTCCGGCCAGCGCCTGCACGAGTTCGCGCCGCAGGGCCGCCCGCTCGCCCTCGTCGCCGGCATGCAGCAGCGCTGCGCGGCGCGTCAGGTGGTCGAACACCAGCATTGACTGCGGCGCAACCCAGAGTCCGTCGGGGAAGTCGCCGTTCCCGCGCGGCAGCCGCTCGAAGCGGCGCACGATGTCGTAGGCTGCGATCCCGACCAGCCCGCCGTCGAGGCGCAGCTCCGTT
>CAZOSZ010000305.1:0-2450 GCA_964582505.1 uncultured Ectothiorhodospiraceae bacterium
CCGACACCGTGATTTTCAGTCACGTGCTCTACCAACTGAGCTACCTGGCCGTCGGCGGAAGGCGCGTATTACACCCGCCAGCCGGTTGGGCCGTCAAGACAGCGGCCAACCGGTCGAACTTTGACCGCTGTCGGTTCGAGGGACTACCCTGACACCCCGTTTCCGCCGCGGCACGCCAGCCTTGAGCACGCCGATTCCAGCCGCCCGGCCGGGCAGATCCGCCGAGCCGGTGACGCAGGCATTCAAACGCGTCCGGGACAGGACCCTGGCGCTGGTCGCCCCGCTTTCGTCCGAGGACGCATGCGTACAAAGCATGCCGGATGCGAGTCCCGCGAAGTGGCACCTGGCCCACACCACCTGGTTTTTCGAGCAGTTCGTGCTGAGCCGCCTCTCACCCGGTTACCGGGTGTTCCACGAGCGCTACGCCTTCCTGTTCAATTCCTACTACCTGACGGTCGGCCAGATGCACTTGCGGCCGCGCCGTGGCCTGCTGACACGCCCCGCGCTCGGCGAGGTGCTGGCCTACCGCTCGCACGTCGAGGCCGCCGTGGAGACCCTGCTGGAAGCCCAAGCCGGCGACGCCGAGCTGGAATTCCTGCTGACGCTCGGAATCCACCACGAACAACAGCACCAGGAACTGCTGCTGACCGACATCAAGCACCTGCTGGCGCAGAACCCGCTGTTGCCGGCGTACCTGGAGCGGCCCCCGGCGCCCGACGCGGCTGCCGTGCCGTTGTCCTGGGTGCCGGGTCGCAGCGGGCTGGTCGAGATCGGTCACGACGGCGTGGGCTTCGCCTTCGACAATGAGACGCCGCGACACCGCGCGTGGCTGCGCGATCACGCGCTCGCCTCGCGACCGGTGAGTAACGCCGAGTACCTCGACTTCGTCCGGGACGGGGGATACTCGACGCCTTCATTGTGGCTTTCCGACGGCTGGGCCACGGTGCTGGCCGAGGGTTGGACGCGGCCGCTCTACTGGCAGGAGGACTGCATGCGGGAGTTCACCCTGGCGGGCCCACAGCCGATTGCGGCCGCGGCGCCGGTCAGCCATCTCAGCTATTACGAGGCCGACGCCTTTGCACGCTGGGCCGGCGCACGTCTTCCGACCGAGACCGAATGGGAGGCGGCCGCAGAGACGCTGCCGGTCGAGGGACACTTCGCCGACGCCGGCGTGCTGCATCCCTGCCCAGCCCGCGACCAGTCCGGATTGGCGCAACTGTATGGCGACACCTGGGAGTGGACCGCGAGCCCCTATATGCCGTATCCGGGGTTTCGCCCGCTGGCCGGATCGCTGGGCGAGTACAACGGCAAGTTCATGTCCGGCCAGATGGTACTGCGCGGCGGGTCCTGTGCCACGCCCGCCGGTCACATTCGGCCGAGCTACCGCAATTTCTTCTACCCGCAGCAACGCTGGCAGTTCTGCGGCCTGCGGCTGGCCAAGGACACCGGATGACGGACAACCTCCGTGCCGTCGCCGATTTCAGTCCCGACCAGGCCGTGATGCTGGACGATGTGCTGCGCGGACTCGCGCAGCCGCAGAAATCGATCCCCTCGCTGTACTTCTACGACCGTCGCGGTTCGGAGCTGTTCGACGCCATCACGCGGCTCCCGGAGTACTACCCGACGCGCACCGAGATCGGCATCCTCGAAACACACGGCGCCGAGATGGCCGCGGCTCTCGGCGCCGGCGTACGTCTGATCGAGCTGGGCTCCGGCTCTGCGCTCAAGACCGGTCTGTTGCTGGCACGGCTCGATGCGCCCGCCGCCTATGTGCCCGTCGAGATTTCGCGCCAGCACTTGCTCGAGGCTGCGGCGCGGATCGCCGCCGACTTTCCGGATCTCGAGGTGCTGCCGGTGACGGCCGATTTCACCGAGCCGTTCGAACTGCCCGAGCCGCGGCGTCGCGCCGTGCGTCGCAACGTCGCATTCTTTCCAGGCTCGACTATCGGCAACTTCCCGAAGTCGATGGCCGCCGGCCTGTTGCGTGTCACCCGTCGCGAGGTCGAGTCCGGCGGTGCAATGCTGATCGGCGTGGACCTGGTGAAAGACCGCGAGATCCTCGAACGTGCCTACAACGACGGGGCCGGCGTGACCGCCGAGTTCAACCGGAACCTGCTGGTCCGGCTGAACCGGGAGCTTGGCGCCGACTTCGACCCCGGAGCCTTCCGCCACCAGGCCGTCTGGGACGAGGTCTGCGGTCGCATCGAGATGCGCCTGGTCAGCACCCGCGCGCAATCGGTCGCGATTGCCGGCCGGGTCTTCCCGTTCGCCGCAGGCGAGGTCCTGGTGACCGAGTACTCGCACAAGTACTCGCTGGATGGCTTCCGGGTGCTCGCGGAGGACAACGGCTTTGCCGTCAGCCGCATCTGGACCGATCCGCAGGCGCTGTTCTCGGTGCAGCTGCTCGAGGCGCGCGCCCGGCTGTAGGCGCGGCTTGCAGGAGCGGCTTG
>CAZOSZ010000306.1:0-2449 GCA_964582505.1 uncultured Ectothiorhodospiraceae bacterium
TCGCTGAAATGCAGCCGCGTGAACGCCTGCAGCCAGTCCACCTGCGCCGCATCCAACCGGTAGTGTTCGCCCTCCAGCACGACAGGGGTCTGCGCGGGCGGGAGCCAGCTGCGCTGAGGTTGGGTCGCCACGAGCGCAAGCAACGCGCCGGTCGCCACCAGCCACAGCAACGCCAGCAACCCCGGTCGGGAGCCCTGGCGGTCGGGACGGGCGTGTTCAACGGCCAATGCGGTCAATGCTTCCAGCTCCAATCAGTATTCCATGGCCCAGCAAGAGGTATGACCACACAAACAGCCCTTCTTCTGCAAGCACCAGCAGCCAGCCGAGCCCGTGCACCAGCGAAATCGCCGGCGCGGGCATCAGCTGCTGGGCCAGCCACAGGCGCAGGCCGTCCTTGGCAGCGGCTGCCTGCAGCAGAACCTGCGCCGCAGCGCTGCGCGCGTGTTCACGGTCCACCAGGTGCCAGACGGCGCGCTCCAGGCTCACGCCTGCAAAGTCGGGATAAGCCTGGTGATAAGCCAGGAGCACCAGCAGCACCGTCAGCACCCCGCCGACCAGCACAGCCGCCAGCCGCCAGCTCAGGATCGGCAGGTGCAAGGCGCCGGCATGACTCGCCAGCCGCCTCGACAACCAAGTTCGCAACAGCATCAGCGCCGGTACGCCGGCGATCAGTGCCATCCACACGCGGTCATCGCCGACGCGCGCGAGGGTCACCATGAGCAGCAACGCCAGCACTGCACCGAGCAATACCGGCCGCAGCGCTAGCAGCGTGCCGCCCCGCAACCACTGTTGCAGCGGGCTTTCGGCAGCGACGTACACCGCCAGAAAGGCGCGCCGGCGGATGCGGGCCCGGCGGAACAGCGCCATCGCGATCAGCGCCGTGAACAGCCCCCACGCGGCGATCAGCGCCACCGTCGGCAAAACACGCGCATAGACGTGGAACACCCAGGCCAGCGTCGTCGCACCGAGCAGGCACAGCATGTCGCGTAGCACATCGCGGAGGGTCATCGCATCACTCGGTTGACGGCAGGAGCGGTTGTAGGAGCGGCTTCAGCCGCGATCGGGCGCGGAATCGCGGCTGAAGCCGCTCCTACGACGACAACCAGCGCGCCACCTGTTCGAACACGCGCGGGCTCGACAACAGCTCGAAGTGCCCCAGTCCGTGCCCCACCCAGCGGTGGGCATCAGGGAACTGCAACGCAAAGCGAAAATCCTTATGCTCGCCGAGTGCGCTGGCCAGGGGCACGAGGCCGTCGCCAACGAGACGGGCAGCAGGCGCGTCGGGCCGTTCGGCGCGCAGCGCGGCAATGGTGTAGCAGTCCACGCCCGCCGGCAACGGCACCGGCGTCCGCGGATCCTTGCGCTGGGGCGCATACCGGTCGCGGCCCTGCCAGTCCTCGTCGAGCAGGATGCCGAAGCGCAGGTCGGTGATGCCGGCGCTGCGGATCCGGCCGAGACGCGTGAACGGCCGCGTGTACGGGCTCAGGCCCAGCAGCATGTCGAGGCCGTTGCCGGCGCGCTCCAGCGGCGCGCCGTGGTGCGGCGTGCCGAGAAACACCAGCTTGCGCAGGCGGGCCGGCCAGCCATGGCCGGAGGCGCTGCCATGGTGATGCGCGCTGCGCGCGACCAGCCCACCCATGCTGTGTCCGACGATGACCAGTTCCTCGACCCGCACCGGCCACTCCGCCACGAGGGTGTCCAGCAGTCCGGCGAATTCGCGCCCGTTCTGTGCGATGCGCAGGCCGGAGTTGTAATGCAGGTGCAGGGAGGTATAACCGAGATCGGCCGCGATCGCGGCGATCTGATCGCGGCCTGCGCGCGCCCACTGCCGGTCGTTCATGCACAGGCCGTGGACCTGGATCAGTACCCGACCGGTGACTTCAGCGAGGGCGGCCTCGAGCACCGGTCGCTGCGGCTCGATCACCGCGGCGTCGCGGCGCAGACTCATCGGGATCGCAAGCGGATTGCCGGTTGCTGCGAGGTGGTCGCCGAGCACACCGTTGAGCACCGCCAGCGTCGCCTCACGCGCCCGCGGCGATGCCTGCGCGCGGCTCAGCGGGGCGATCGCTGCCAGCGCCATGTCCAGCGCCCCGCCGACCAGCCACATGCCGCCGCCCACGCAGCGGTATACGAAGCCGGTGATGCCGCGCGTGCGCTGATTGCTCGAGCCCGGTACCCGGCCGGCAAGCCCGGCTATCGTGCCGTGCATCGCCTCGACCAGGTCGGTTACGCCGGTAGTGGCATCGATCACCAGGCGGCTGGCTCCACGGATGTCGGAGGCCAGGTTGTGCGGCGGCGCGCTCATGCCTGCGCCCGGCAACAGCTCACTGCGGCTTGCCGCCGCCAGACCTGTCTGACTCCCGTTTCGGTGGAGCGTCATCCTCTTTCCGGTAATCGCCGATGACGCCCTTGAGCGGGCACATCGAGAACAGCGCGCACCTCCTGCAGC
>CAZOSZ010000307.1:0-2444 GCA_964582505.1 uncultured Ectothiorhodospiraceae bacterium
ATCAAGGTGAGCGTCAAGGACGCGATCCCGCGCGGCAAGGTGAAGAAGGGCGAGGTCTACAACGCCGTCGTGGTTCGCACCCGCAAGGGCGTGCGCCGGCCGGACGGCTCGCTGATCCGTTTCGACGGCAACGCGGCAGTGCTGTTGAACAACAAGCTCGAGCCGATCGGCACGCGAATTTTCGGGCCCGTCACGCGCGAGCTGCGGACCGGGAACTTCATGAAGATCATCTCGCTCGCGCCTGAAGTCATCTAGGCGCCGGGGAGCCAGGCATGAACAGGATAAAAAAGGGCGACGAGGTCATCGTCATCGCGGGCCGCGACAAGGGCCGGCGCGGCACGGTGCTGCAGGTCTATGAGGATGAGCGCGTGCTGGTCGAGAACGTCAACGTGGTGAAGAAGCACCAGCGCGGCAACCCCGCGAAGGGCGTGGCCGGCGGCATCATCGAGAAGGAGATGCCGCTGCACGCCTCCAACGTGATGCTCTGGAATCCGGTCGCGAAGAAGGGCGACCGCGTGGGCATCCGCGCCCTGCAGGACGGCAAGAAGGTCCGTTACTTCAAGTCGAACAACGAGGTCGTGGACGTCTGACGGCGTCCGGGTGAACTATGGCCAGGCTGAAAGAACACTACCAGCAGACGCTTGTACCGGCGCTGATGCAGCGGCTCGGGCTGTCCAACCCCATGGAGGTGCCGCGGATCAGCAAGATCACGGTCAACATGGGCGTGGGCGAGGCGGTCGCGGACAAGAAGATCGTCGAGAACGCGGTCAAGGACATGGAGGCGATCACCGGCCAGAAGGCGGTGATCACCAAGGCGCGCAAGTCGGTGGCGGCGTTCAAGCTGCGTGACGGCATGCCGATCGGCTGCAAGGTCACGCTGCGCCGCGAGCGGATGTACGAGTTTCTCGACCGGCTGATCAACATCGCGATCCCGCGGGTGCGTGACTTCCGTGGCCTGTCGCTCAAGTCCTTTGACGGCCAGGGCAACTACAGCCTCGGCGTCAAGGAGCAGATCATCTTTCCGGAGATCGACTACGACCAGGTGGACGCGATCCGGGGCATGGACATCACGATCACCACCACGGCGAGGGACGACGAGGCCGGCAGGGCGCTGCTCGAGGCCTTCGAGTTCCCGTTCAGAAAGTAGGGGAATACAGCCGATGGCGAAGAAATCCATGATCGAGCGCGAGCGTCGCCGGGCGACGGCAGTGGCAAAGTACGCCACGAGGCGCGCCAAGCTGAAGGCGATCATCGCGAACGAGCAGACCGGCGACGAAGAGCGGATGGCCGCCGTGGCGAAGCTGACGGCGCTGCCGCGCGACAGCAGCCCGACGCGGCTGCGCAACCGCTGCTCGATCACCGGCAGACCGCGCGGCTTCTACCGGAAGTTCGGCCTGGGGCGCAACAAGCTGCGCGAGAGCACCATGAGCGGCCAGATCCCTGGCCTGCGCAAGGCCAGCTGGTGAGCCGGCGAGAGACGGGCGCAAGGATCCTGACATGAGCATGACCGATCCCATCGCGGACCTGCTGACGCGGATTCGCAACGGCCAGAAGGCCGGCAAGGTACACGTGAGCGTGCCGGCCTCGGGCACCAAGAAAGCCATCCTCCAGGTGCTGAAGGACGAGGGTTACATCGGCGGGTTCCGCGCCGAGGAGCAGGGCGACGGCAAGCAGGTGCTGATCATCGAGCTGAGCTATCACGACGGCAGGCCGGTGATCGACACCCTGCGGCGGGTCAGCAAGCCGGGCCGCCGGGTGTACCGCGGCAAGGACGAGCTGCCCAAGGTCTACGGCGGCCTCGGCGTGGCGATCGTGTCGACCTCCGAGGGCCTGATGAGCGACCGCGAGGCGCGCGCCAGGGGCCGCGGCGGTGAAGTCATCTGCGTGGTGTCCTGACGGGCGCGACCAACGAAAGCGAGTAACTACGATGTCCAGAGTCGCCAAGCTGCCAGTGCCCCTGCCGAAAGGCGTCGAGTTCAAGCTCGACGACGGGCGGGCCGTGGTCAAGGGGCCCAGGGGCGAGCTGTCGCTCAAGCTCGACCCGAAGGTCGAGGTGGTGCAGGAAGGCGCCGAGCTGCAGCTGCGCACGCCCGGCACGGAGAAACCGCTTGGCGCGATGGCGGGCACCACCCGGGCGCTGCTCGCCAACATGGTGAGGGGCGTGTCCGTGGGCTTTGAGAAGAAGCTGGAGCTGCGTGGCGTCGGTTACCGCGCGCAGGCCCAGGGCAAGGTGCTCAACCTGACCCTGGGGTTTTCCCACCCGGTGGCCTACCAGGTCCCGGAGGGCATCACGGTCGAGACGCCGAGCCAGACGGAAGTGCTGGTCAAGGGCGTCGACCGCCAGAAGGTCGGCCAGGTGGCCGCGGAAATCCGCGGCTATCGCCCGCCGGAGCCCTACAAGGGCAAGGGCGTGCGGTACTCCGACGAGCGCGTGGTCTTGAAGG
>CAZOSZ010000308.1:0-2426 GCA_964582505.1 uncultured Ectothiorhodospiraceae bacterium
CTCGCCGCAGCGCGCATCCAGCCGCGGGACCCGCAGCGCATCCAGCGTGCGCTCGAGGTCTGGCGATTGACCGGCACGCCCCTGTCCACGCTCCAGGCGGCCGGCGACGCAGCGCCGCACGGCTGGCATTTCCTCAAGCTCGCCGTGGCCCCGGCCTCGCGTGGCGCGCTGCACCAGGCCATCGAGGCCCGTTTCCGGGAGATGCTGGCGGCCGGCTTCCTGGCGGAGGTCGAGGAGCTGTACGCGCGCGGTGACCTGCACGCCGGTCTGCCGGCCATCCGGGCGGTCGGATACCGTCAGCTCTGGGGCTGCCTCGAGGGCGAATACCCCTTCGAGCAGGCGGTGCGGGCGGGGATCGCCGCCACCCGGCGGCTGGCGAAGCGGCAGATGACCTGGTTGCGGGCCGAACCGGGACTGCGCTGGCTCGACGGACCGGGCGAAGCGCCGCTGCTGCTGCGCGACTGGCTGGCGGCCGGGCTGGCGGGCGGTGAGGGCGCCCTGTGTTAAACTTCCACCTCGGGCGCCAGGGCGCGGGCCGGCTCATGCCCGGTTGGTGGAGGGAACTCCCAGAATAATCACAAGGGCCCCAGGGAGTGTTGAGCCAATGGCCAGAGGACAGTCGTTGCAGGACCCGTTCCTCAATGCCCTGCGCCGCGAAAAGGTGCCGGTGTCCATTTACCTCGTGAACGGAATCAAGTTGCAAGGCCAGATCGAGTCATTCGACCAGTTTGTCGTGCTGTTGAAAAACAGCGTCAGCCAGATGGTATACAAGCACGCGATCTCGACCGTCGTGCCGTCGCGCAATGTGCGGCTCCCGACCGGGGACGAAGTCCCTGGTGACGGCGAGGACTGAGGCGGGACCGGGAGGGCCTGTTGTTCGAACGTCCGGGGCACGGTGAGCGTGCCATCCTGGTGCAGATCGGCTTCGGTGCCCCGCCCTCTGGAGAGGAACTCGAGGAACTGGAACGCCTCGCGCTATCCGCCGGCGCAAAGATCGTCGGCCGCCTGACGACTTCGCGCGCCGCACCTGATCCGCGTTATTACCTCGGGTCCGGCAAGGTCGAGGAGCTGGCCGGGCAGATCCGCGAGTCCGAGGCCGACCTCGTGCTGGTCAATCACGCGCTGTCGCCGGGCCAGGAACGCAACCTCGAGCAGGCATTGTCCTGCCGGGTGCTCGACCGCACCGGCCTGATCCTCGACATCTTCGCGCAACGCGCCCGCAGCTTCGAGGGCAAGCTGCAGGTCGAGCTGGCGCAGCTGAGGCACCTTTCCACCCGCCTGGTGCGAGGCTGGACCCATCTGGAGCGGCAGAAAGGCGGTATCGGCCTGCGCGGTCCGGGCGAGACCCAGCTGGAGACCGACCGGCGATTGCTCGCCAGCCGCATCCGTCTGCTCACGCGCCGCCTGGAGCGGGTCGACCAGCAGCGCGAACAGGGCCGCCGCACGCGCCGCAAGGCCGAGGTGCCGACGGTGGCGCTGGTGGGTTACACCAATGCCGGCAAGTCGACACTGTTCAATCGCCTGACCGAGTCCCGCGTGTACGCCGCCGACAAGCTGTTCGCGACGCTCGATCCCACCCTGCGCCGCCTGGAACTTGCGCCGGGGCTCGACGTGGTGCTCGCCGACACGGTCGGCTTCGTGCGCGACCTGCCGCACGAACTGGTGGCGGCGTTTCGCTCGACCCTCAAGGAGACCCGCGACGCGGCCCTGCTGCTGCACGTCGTGGACCTCGCCGATCCGCAGCGCGACGAGCGTATCGGCCAGGTCAACCGGGTGCTCGAGGAGATCGGCGCCGAGCGCGTGCCCCAGCTGCGCGTCTACAACAAGATCGACCTCGCCGGCGAGCGGCCCGGCGTGCTGCGCGACGAGCAGGACCGGGCGCGCGCGGTGCGCCTGTCGGCGCGCGACGGCACCGGGCTCGAGGCGCTGGTGGAGGCGCTGCGCGAACATTTCGGCGAGGGCCGGGTGGCCGGCACGGTCCACCTGGATGCATCGGAAGCGCGGCTGCGCGCGAAACTGTACGATGCGCAAATGGTCAGATATGAGGCCGAGGACGCGCAGGGCGGCTGGGACCTGCGGCTCGAAGCGCCATCGGTGGCGCTGGAGCGTTTCTGTCGCGACACCGGCCTGAACCGGGGACGCATCCTGCCGAATCCTTGTGAGGGTTCAGGCGCGTCCCTACAATCGCGCTCGGTGGCCTGAGGGCGGCTGCCCTTCGGCCGGCCACGGCGCGGAGCAAAATCTTAAGGAACATCATGGCTTGGAATGAACCTGGCAAGGGCGGCAATCCCTGGAACTCGGGCGGCCGCAAGGATGGCCCGCCTGACCTCGACAAGGTGGTCAGGGACCTGCAGCGGAAGATCTCCGGGATCTTCGGCGGCCGCGGCCGTGGCGGCGGTTCGGGCGGAACGGGCGGCGGCGCCGTG
>CAZOSZ010000309.1:0-2424 GCA_964582505.1 uncultured Ectothiorhodospiraceae bacterium
CGCGTCGCGGACCGGTGCTCAACCCGGTCGTGACCGCAGCCTCGGTGCTGTCCATCGCCGGCCTGGCCGCAGCGGCGATGCTGGCGCTGACGGGCTTCGATCAGGGCCGCGCGGCTCTCGTGCACCAGTCGATCGGACCGGTGCCGGGGTTCGCGCTGCTGGCGCTGGGCGCCCTGTCCACCGCGCTTGCCACGGTGGTCTATTTCAGGCTGGTGTTGCGCGCCGGCCCGACCTTCCTGTCGCTGATCAACTACCTCATTCCAGTGTGGGCCGTGGTGCTTGGCGCTGTCGTGCTGGGCGAGCGCCTGCCTGCCCGCGCCTTCGGCGCGCTGGCGCTGATCCTCGCCGGCGTGGTGATCGCGCGTTGGCAATTCCGGCCGCGCGTCTGAAGTCCATGGTGCCCGACGCCGGCTACGCAGCCCTCAGGCGTTCGGGTCGAGCGGCTGAAAGGGTGTCTCGAAGTAGCGGTGGAAGGCGGGCGGCAGCTCGCGGTAGTCGAGTTCGGCGGCCCCGGCCGGCAGCGGCTGGCCGTTGTAGGTATGCCAGAAGACCGCATTGCGGCCGGCAAGACGGCCGGCACCGAGGTCGGCCAGCAGGCAGGCAAAGGCCTTGGCGGTGTAGGTTCCCTCGAGGCGCAGGCCGAGCACTTCGTGGGCAGACTCAAGTGCCGCCACGCCTTCCTTGGTGAAACGCGCGTAACCGGCGCCGAAGAACTCGTGGCGCAGCTCGAACTGGCTGCGCGCCAGCGGCTGCAGGGGGAAGCGGGCATCGAGACGGTGCAGCAGGCGGGCGGCGCCGAGATAAAGAGCGCGAAAGCGCGCCGCGCTGGCGATGTCGGGACGCACCACGCGCACGAACACCAGCCGGGTACGCAGGCCGGCGACCGCGAGACCGAGCGCAAGTCCGGCGGCAGTGCCCATGGTACCCAGCGCGAGGTACAGGACGTCCGGTTCCGGCAGCATTCCGGCGCGCACCTGCGCCGCGAGTTCCAGCCCGGCGGCGACGAATCCGACCGCGCCGAGCGGCGACGAACCGCCGCCTGCAATGCGATACGGCGGTGGCCGTGAACCGCGACCGCGCAGGTCGAGGAGCCGGGCGGTGCGCAGCGCCTCGGTTTCGGTCGCGCAGTGCAACTGCCTGGCGCCTGCCCAGCGGCCGAGCCGCAGGTTGCGACCGACGAACGAGGAGTTCGCCTGGGGAGTGAGCAGCAGGGTAGCGTCGAGGCCTGCCTGCCGGGCGTAAATTGCAGTCGCCACTGCGTGGTTCGATCCGGCGACGCCGAATGTGTACACGGCGTCGTGACCGTTGAGCAGCGCATCGGCCAGCAGGAACTCCAGCTTGCGCACCTTGTTGCCACCGTAGGGTTCGGCACAGTGGTCGTCGCGCTTGATCCACAAGCCGGCGCAGGGGCCGGGCAGCGCGGCCGGGTCCGCCTTCTGCAACGGCGTCGGCCAGTCGCCCAGGCTGAGCGCCGGCAGTGTGGTCTTGAGGCCCGGGAATCGGTCGAACAATGCGCTCCGGTTCACGTGCCGGGAGCCCCGGGGTCGTCAGCGGCGTCGTCACCGGTGTGCTGTTCCTGCCTCAATCTTCGCGCCTCGGCCAGCAGGAACTGCTCGTCGAGTGGTGACAGGTCGTAGCGCCGGCAGGCTTCCTCGATCGCTGCCGCGTCATGCCGGCCGAGCGCCGAGAGCCAGCGCAGCGCGCTTCTCAACCGGTCTCCCGGCGGGGGCTTGCCGCGTTGTTGCATGGGAGTCGTCTCCGCCGGATCCGCTCGGCCGCAGAAAGTCACGATCCGCTATTATCAGCGCAACGCTCCCGCGACGAAACGGCAGGCCGGGCACGCCGATGGGCCACACCGGAACGGATCACCTCGACGCGCTTCGCCGGGACGCGAACAGCGCACCGGTGGTGCTGTTCGCGTCGCGCATCACCGACGTGCGCGCGCTGGTGGCGCGACTCGGGTCAATGGGCATCGGCCATCGCGTGGTCAGCATGGCGATGGGCGATGCGACCACGCGCGAGCGCTTCCACGTGCTGGAGGAGTGGACCGGCTGCGGCACCTTGCCCCAGGTGTTTCTCGACGGTCGTTTCATCGGGGGTCCGGGTGAGCTGCTCGCTCATCCGCTGATGCAGGGCCACGCGCCGGAGATCGGCCACTGGCTCGGCTACGCCGGGCTCGTGCCATTCGCGGCGACGCTGATCGCTTACCTGCTCGGCGGCGAGGCGCGCCAGGCGATGTTCGCGCAGCAGTTCATCGCCTGCGGTGCAGTGGTGCTTGCCTTTATTGGCGCGGTGCACTGGGGGCTGGCGCTGGGCGGCGGCCCCGGCCCGGTGATGCGCATGTCAATCGGCGTGCTGCCGGCGCTGCTGGCCTGGGTGGCGCTGCTGCTGCCGGCTGCGGCCGCGGCCTGGGTGCTGCTCGCG
>CAZOSZ010000310.1:0-2399 GCA_964582505.1 uncultured Ectothiorhodospiraceae bacterium
GGACCGGCTGCACGAGCGGCGCTGGGGCCGGCCGGGCCTGCGCGGCGCGCGCGGCGAGTTCTACCGGGCATTCGCCGCCTTGCAGGTGGCAGAGGGTCTGCAGCCGGTCTCGCTGTTGACCCTCGATGGCCGGCCCTTTTCGGCCTGCCTGAATTTTCGCGCCGGCCAGGCCGAGTACGCGATCCAGTCGGGATTTCTCGAGGACGTGGGCCGGCGGGTGTCGCCGGGCTACCTGCACATCGGCTATTGCATGGAGCGGGCGGCCCGCGAGGGCGTGCAGCGCTTCGATTTGCTTGGCGGCGCCGGCAAGCAGGTGCAGTACAAGCGTCACTTCGGCGGGCGACGGCGCGTGATGAGCGGCCTGCAGATGGTGCGACCGACCGTGTTGCGGACCCTGTACCGCGGCTATGACCGCCTGACCGGCCGCGGCCGGCTCAGCCTGGAGTTTCCGGGGTCGCAGCCCTGAGGCCTTGTGGGAGCGGCTTCAGCCGCGATCCAACGCCTGTCGCGGCTGAAGCCGCTCCTACGATCGCGGCTGAAGCCGCTCCTACAGCCGCTCCTACAGCATCGGGCCGGTCAGGCTTCCGGGCTGCTCGGCAGCGCGCCGGCACGGCGCGACAGGTAGCTGAACACGCGCTTCGTCTGGCGCAGCAAGTGGTCCAGCCCCGGACGCGGGTCGCGCCAGTAGAAGTGGCCGCCGACGCAGCGCCGGAACGGCATCCCGGCATAGCGGCGCAGCAGGGCCCACAGCGACTCGCCGTCCTCGATCCGGGCGAAGGCATCCGGCAGCAGGCTGAGAAAGAAGCGCCGCTCCGACTGGCCGGAGTCGGCGATTTCCGACTCGCGGCCCAGGGCCAGCAGGTAGGTGGCCAGCACGTTGTTGACCCCGCAGCGCGTGTCGAACCAGTTGCACATGCCAAGCCGCGGGTTGATCTCGATGTACTGGTATTCCTCCCGCTCGGCGTCCCACTTGAACTCGAACATGCACGGCCCGACCCAGCCGAGCTGCCTCGCCAGCCGGGCGCTGTAGTCCTTGACCACCGGATTGTCCGTGGAGCGCGCCATGGTGGTGACGCCGAAATGCGGCGGCGACAGGCCGAGGCGCTGAAAGCTCATCGCGCAAAGCGGCCGGCTGTCCGGGCCGAAGGTCGCATTGCACACCCACAGCGTGTCGTCCGCGCCGGCAATCACCTCCTGCGCGACCAGCAGCTCGGCACGCGCCCCGAGCTCGACGCGGCGGGCCAGCAGTTCGTCTCGACTGCGGAGCACCGCGTTCTTGAAACCCAGCCTGAAGTTGTCGCCGAGCGTGCGTGGCTTGAGGATCAGCGGGAAGCCCAGCGGCTCGAGCGACTGCTCGAGGTCACCGGACAGCCGCGTCACGGTGCGCGGCATCGGCACGCCGGCCGCCTGCACCAGTTCATACTCGACGCGCTTGTCGATCAGCGCGGACAGCGCCTCGCGCGGCGGCAGCGCCAGACGGAACGACGCCGCCAGACGCGAGCGGTTCGCGGAGACGAACTCGGCGGCGGGATCCGAGGTGGGAATCAGCGGCAGGCCGCGTCCCGCCCAGGGGGCGAGGGCACGATCGAAGCGCACTTCGAGCGGACCGTTGTCCGGCAGCACCACGGTTTCCAGGCAGTAGCGGCTGCGCAGCCCGGGCTCGTTGGGCGAGGCGCCGATGGCGATCACTGGAATGCCGGCCACTCCGAGACTGCGCACGGCCCCCAGCCCGTTCAGGCCGTAGGCGAAGACGATGGCGGGAACAGGATCGCGCAAACTGCGGCACCATGGCGGACAATGACCGGCCTGATGCAGTATAGCGGTCCGATGCAGCGTCGGCAGGACCCGGTTGGAGCGTGACCAAGGTGGGCGGAATCCTGGGAATGGTGCTGTCGTCGCCGCCGCCGCCCGGGATCGTGACGGCATGGACGCGATCCTGCCAGGCGCTTCGAGCGCGCCATCCGGGTGCCGTGCATGAGTGCCGTATCGCCGGCGATGGCCATGTCGCGTGGCTGGCCCAGTCCGGCAGTGAGCCGCTGGCGTCGCAGCAAGGCGTCATGCTGCTGGACGCCGGCCGGGGCGTGACGGAGCGACTGGATGTTCGCCGCGCAGCGGAGGCCTTCGGGACGCTGCACGGCTGGAACTTCGCCGCCGCATGGGTGGACTCGCGCAGCGGCGAGATCCGCCTGCACGCCGACCGGCTGGCGAGCAGGAGCCTGGTCTACGCGCAGTCGGGCGACGCCGTGGTCTTCGCCTCCGAGCTGCGCTGCATCGCGCCGCTGCTCACCGAATGGCAGGTCGACCAGGCCACGCTCGCCGACTTGCTGCGCTTTCGCTGGCTGGTCGGGCGCGAGTCGGGGATCGCCGGGATCTGCCGCGTGGCGGCCGGCGAGCTGGCC
>CAZOSZ010000311.1:0-2374 GCA_964582505.1 uncultured Ectothiorhodospiraceae bacterium
CGGTTGCGGCCGCATTGCTCGCAGGCGCTGATGGCGATGGCCTGCCAGTGCGCCATGCGCGCGGCGGCGCGCACCGCGCCAAGCCGTACCACCGAGCGCTCCGCGAGCACCGGGCGGATGGCGCTCACGCCCAGCTCGGTGGACTTGCGCACCACCCAGTCCATGCGCTCCTTGCGGCAGACGCCCTGCAGCAGCACCAGCTGCAGGGCCGACTCGCGATCCGCCGCGATGCGCATGCGCACCGTGAGTTCCACGCCGCGCCGGCCCACCGAGAGCACTTCGGCCACGAATTCGGGGCCGCTGCCGTCGAACAGCACGACCGGGTCGCCCGGGCGGACCCGCAGCACGCGGCCGAGATGCGCCGCGGCCTCGTCCTCGAGCCTGAGCCGCTGGCCGGTGGCCAGCGGCGTGTGCACGAACACGCGCGGGGTGCGCGACATCAGTCGTCCTGCGTCGCGAGATGGATGCCGTCGATCGCGGCACGGGCCAGCAGCGCGATCTCTTCTTCATCGACCACATACGGCGGCATGAAGTAGACCACGTTGCCGAGCGGGCGAAGCAGCACGCCGTTGGCGAGGCCGTGCTGATAGACCTTCAGGCCGCGCCGTTCCTGCCAGGGATAAGGCTGTCGGCCGGCACGGTCCCTGACCATCTCGATCGCGAGGATCATGCCGGTCTGGCGGATCTCGCCGACGTGCGGATGGTCCTCGAGTTCCGCCACGCCGGCGCGCATCAGCGCGGCGCGCCCGCGGTTGTCGCCGAGCACGTCGGCAGCGGCAAACAAATCCAGTGTGGCGAGCGCCGCGGCGCAGGCCAGCGGGTTGCCGGTGTAGCTGTGCGAGTGCAAAAAGGCGCGCAGCGTGGCGTAGTCGTCATAGAAGGCCTGGTAGACCTCATCGGTGGTGAGCACCACCGACAATGCCAGAAAGCCGCCGGTCAGGCCCTTCGACAGGCACATGAAATCGGGCGCGATCCCGGCCTGCTCGCAGGCGAACATCGTCCCGGTGCGGCCGAAGCCGACGGCGATCTCGTCGGCGATCAGATGGACGTGCTGCCGGTCGCAGACCGCCCGCAGTTCCACCAGGAAGGCGGGGTCGTGCATGCGCATGCTGCCGGCGCACTGCACCAGCGGCTCGACGATCACCGCGCAGACCTCGCCGGGGTGACGCTCGAGCAGCGCCTCGAGCTCTTGAGCGCGCCGTTGCGCATGGCCGGCCGGGGTTTCGCCGGGTTCGCGCAACCAGGCATCCGGCGAGGGCGCCAGCAGGCAGTCCATCAGCAGCGGCTGGTAGGTCTCCTTGTAGAGCGCCACGTCGCCGACCGCGAGCGCGCCCAAGGTCTCGCCGTGGTAGCTGTTCTCCAGCGCGACGAAGCGCGTGCGCCGGGCCTCGCCCTGGTTGCGCCAGTAATGGAAGCTCATCTTCAGCGCGACCTCGACGGCCGAGGAACCGTTGTCGGCATAGAAACAGCGCACCAGGCCCTCGGGCGTGACGCCGACCAGCCGCTCGGAAAGCTCCACCACCGGCTCGTGCGTGAAGCCGGCGAGCATCACGTGTTCGAGCAAGTCGAGCTGGCGGCGCACCGCGGCGGCGATCACCGGATTGGTGTGCCCGAACAGGTTGACCCACCAGGAGCTGATGGCGTCCAGGTAGTGGTTGCCGGCGAAGTCCTCCAGCCAGGCGCCGGCGCCGCGCCGGATCGGCACCATCGGCAGCCACTCGTGGTCCTTCATCTGGGTGCAGGGATGCCAGACGTGCGCCAGGTCGCGGGCGACGATATCTGCGTTCGGGTCGCGGCGTGGCATGGGATTCAGTCCGCCAGGCAGAAACGCCGCGCGACGCCCTCCACCAGGTCCACCGCGCGCGCCGCCTCGGCCAGGCTGATCGATTCATCGGGCTGGTGGGCGAGCGCGATCTCGCCGGGGCCGCACACCACCACCTCCATGCCGAGTGCCTGGAACAGCGGGCCCTCGGTGCAGAAATTGACCGCCCCGCAGGCTTCACCCGAGGCGTGCTCGCAGGCGGCCGCCAGCTCGCGCCGCGCGCCGGGCGCAAGCGGCCCGACGCCTTCGAACAGCGCGGCGAACTCGATCCCGAAGCCGCTGCCCTCGAGCGCCTCGCGCGCGGCGGCCCTGAGTCCCTGGCGGGCGCCGGCCACAGACATGCCGGGCACCAGCCGGAGGTCGACGTCCAGCTCGCAACTTGCGCAGATGCGGTTGGGGTTGTCGCCGCCGCGAATCGCGCCAAAGTTCAGCGTCGGGCCGGGCACCGGAAAGCCCGGCTCCGGCAGTTCCGCCGCCAGCCGGTCACGGAACGCGCGCAGCGCCCGGATCACCGCGATGATGCCGTCGATGGCGTTCAACCCGGCGGCCGGC
>CAZOSZ010000312.1:0-2366 GCA_964582505.1 uncultured Ectothiorhodospiraceae bacterium
ATTCTAGCCGAGGAGCGGGCGGACGGCTGCAGGAGCGGCTTCAGCCGCGACCGGTTTGTTCCCTCCGGGTCGGCGTTCCCGGAAAGCGCCCGTTCGGACGGCTTGCGGTACGGTCAAGGGATCGCGGCTGAAGCCGCTCCCACAGCTGAAGCCGCTCCCACAGCTGAAGCCGCTCCCACAGCTGTGAAGCCGCTCCCACAGCTGAAGCCGCTCCTACTGCGGAGGCCACAAGCAGCTGCGTTTCCGGCAATAATGTCCGCCATGAAAATTCCCGAGATATTGCTGATCGAGTCGGCCCGCCAGCCGGGCAGCCTCGCGCGGATCCTGTCGGTCATCGGAGAAGAGGGCCTGGTGGTGGAGCACCTCGCCGCGCTGCGCCGCGAGCAGGACAAGACCACCTGGGAGATCACGCTGGAGATGAACCCGGAGGCGGGCGCGCAGCTCGAGAAGCGCATCAACGCCCTGCCCAACGCACGGGTGCTCGGCCGCTCTGACCGCGTGTTCAACCGCCACCGCGGCGGCAAGATCCGCACCGTCAGCGCGATCGACATCGGCAGCCCGCAGATCCTGCGCGACATCTACACGCCCGGCGTGGCGAGGGTCTGCCTGGCGATTCGCGACAACCCGGCGATGGCGCGCGAATACACGGCGATCGGCCGGACGGTGGCCATCGTCACCAACGGCACGGCGGTACTCGGCCTCGGGGACATCGGCGCGCTTGCCGGGATGCCGGTGATGGAGGGCAAAGCCGCGCTGATGGCGAGCCTCGGCGGCCTGTCGGCCGTGCCCATTCTGGTGGAAGAGAAGCACCCCGCGAAGCTGGTCGAGATCATCGCGGCAATTGCGCCGTCGTTCGGCGCCATCCAGCTCGAGGACATCGCGGCGCCGGCCTGTTTCGAGGTCGAGGACGGATTGCGGGCGCGGCTGGACAAGCCGGTGCTGCACGATGACCAGCACGGCACCGCGGTGGTCGTTCTGGCGGCGGTGCGCAATGCCGGACGCGAGGCGGGACGCAGGCTTTCGGTGAGCGTGGTCGGCCAGATCGGACTGGGCGCCGCCGGCATTGGCATTGCGCGCCTGCTGATGTCGCGCGGCACGCCGCGGATCCTCGGCGCCGACCGCAATCCGGCGGCACTGGAACGCTTCACGGCGATCGGCGGTGAGCCGGCCACGCTCGATCGCGTCATGGCCGAGGCCGACATCGTGATCGCGACCACGGGCGTTCCCGGCCTGATCCGGCCGGAATGGGTCCGGCAAGGCCAGGTCATCCTGGCGCTGTCGAACCCGGACCCGGAGATCGAACCGCAGGCCGCGCTGGCCGCCGGCGCGGCGTTCGCGGCGGACGGCAAGAGCATCAACAATGTGCTCGGCTTTCCCGGGCTGTTCCGTGGCGCGCTCGAGGCCGGCGCGACGCGGTTCACGGATGCCATGCTGGTGGCCGCCGCGGAGACCATCGCGGACCTGGCAGGCGACAAGGACCTGGTGCCCGACCCGCTCAGCCTGGCCGTCCATGAGGCGGTTGCAGAGGCCGTCAGCAGGGCGGCGGAAGCGTCCGGCGCCTGCTGAGCGGGTCAGCTCCTCAATAGGGGATTCCGGCGCGGCGGTAGGCGGCTGCCAGGAGCCACAGCGGACCGATCAGCAGGAACTGCAGGTCCTTGAAGAAGGAGGGCTTGCGGCCCTCGACCAGGTGGCCGATGAACTGCCCGATCCAGGCGAGCACGAAGATCGTCGCGGACACCGCCCACAGCGGCGCTGGCAGGCCGGCGAGTCCATGGGCCGCCAGCAGCATCCCGGCCAGCGCCAGCGCGCTGCCGATACCGAGCGGCACCGACAGCACGAGGTAATAGGCCGCGGCCACCATCGCCGCCAGCAGGGCCCAGTTGAGCGCCGGCGAGATCGCGGCCATCGGCCGCGGCACGGGCAGGGCCCAGAGCAGGCCGATCAGGCTGAACACGATCGCCGGCACACAGATCCAGTGGATCAGCTTGTTGACCGGGTTCCGGTGGCTTTCGCCGTATTCCGCCAGCCAACGGTCGATGCTGCGCATATCGACGACTCCCGGTCCAACCGGACCTGGTTCACACTTTTGGCGCCGGCCGGAAGGTAACATAAGGCCCAGGTCCGGGGTGCTGTCCTGCCCCGGACCCGAATTGCACGACTGGATCCATCGACAGGAGCAGCAAAGTGAAACCGAACAGCCATTATCTCGCAGCCTTCGCCGCCGCCGCTTTGCTGGCGGCAGGTTGCCAGACCATCGATCCCTACACGGGCGAAGAGAAGACCAGCAGCGCGACCAAGGGCGCGGCGATCGGCGCCGGCGCCGGCGCGGTGCTCGGCCTGCTCACCGGCGACGACGCCAAGGATCG
>CAZOSZ010000313.1:0-2359 GCA_964582505.1 uncultured Ectothiorhodospiraceae bacterium
TGTCAATCGGCATTCAACATTGACCCCGTATCGGCGTCCAAGATTGACCCCCCTCTGAGCTCGTTGCGGTGGTCACTGCCGGTGCTTGAAGCGCCAGCTGTCGTTGCCGGTTTCGATGATGTCGCAGTGGTGAGTAAGGCGATCGAGGAGCGCCGTGGTCATCTTGGCGTCGCCAAAGACCTGCGGCCATTCTGCGAAGTCCAGGTTGGTGGTGACGATGATCGAGGTACGCTCGTAAAGCCGGCTGATCAGGTGGAACAGCAGCTGGCCGCCTGACTGGGCGAACGGCAGGTAGCCGAGCTCGTCGAGTACCACCACATCGACCCGGGCGAGCGCGTCGGCGAGGCGTCCGGGGCGGCCAGCACGGGCCTCGGCCTCGAGCCGGTTGACCAGATCGACGACATTGAAGAAGCGGCCCTTGGATCCGTTGCGGATGCAGGTGCGGGCGATGGCGAGGGCCAGATGGCTTTTGCCAGTGCCGGTCCCACCGATCAGCACGACATTGCGCTGCTGGGCCAGGAACGACCCGATGGCCAGGTCCCGGACCAGCGCCTCGTTGATCGGCGTGTCGGCGAACACGAAGTCGCCCAGCTCCTTGGCCAGCGGCAGCTTCGCGACACCCAGCTGGTAGCGGATCGAGCGGGCCTGCTTCTCGGCGATCTCGGCCTTGAACAGCTCGCCCAGGACCTGCTCGGTGCTGTAGCGACGCGTGCGACCGCGGGCGAGGATGTCATCCAGGTGCGTGCGCATGCCTGCCAGTTGCAGCGTGGCCAGCATGTCGATCAGTTCAGCGCGTTCCATGACAGCGCCTCAGGTCATCGTAGCGGGCACAGTCAGCCAGCGGCGCCTGCGACAGGGTCAGGGCCTGTGGCGTCAGCACGTTGGCGACCGGGGCCGGCATGTTGCGCCGGGCCAGCAGGTTGAGGACGACATCGCTGCTGCTCACCCCGCCGGCCAGCGCTTCGGCGCAAGCTGCTTCCACGGCGGGCAGGCCATCGATCAGGACGGCGTTCAAGATATCGACCATCTGCCGATCGCCATCGGCTGCCCGCTTCAGCCGGCGCTGGATCTGCGCCAGCGCGCCCGGTAACGTCCAGTCCTTGAACGGCGCCCCATTGCGCAGCGCGCCTGGCTTGCGGCTCAACACCGGCACGTAGTGCCACGGATCATAGACCGTCTGGCCGCGGCCGAAGCGGCGGGCGTGCTGGGCGACCACCTGGCCATCCTGGCGGATGACGACTTGCTCGGCATAAGCGCAGACCTCCACCGGACGCCCGACCACCCGGGCCGGAACGCTGTAGTGGTTATGGTCGAAGCGCACCAGGCAGGTCTTGGAGACCGCCGCCACCGTCGCGCGATAACCGTCGAACGGCCCGGCGTACGGCACCAGCGTTTCCCGCTCACCCTCGAAGGCCTCGAACACGGTCTGTTCCGGAACCTCCGGATGCGGCCGGCGGCGGGCATGGTCAACGCAGCGCTCCAGCAGCCAGACGTTCATCTCGGCGTAGCTCGCGAACCGCAACCGCGGCGTGAACAGCCGCTGGCGCAGCACACCGACCTGGTTCTCCACCTGGCCCTTCTCCCAGCCCGCCGCCGGCGTGCACGCCACCGGATCGACCAGGTAATGGCTGCACATCTGCAGGAAGCGCCGGTTGAAGCGCCGGTCCTTGCCGATGAACACCGCATCCACCGCGGTCTTCATGTTGTCGTAAATCCCCCGCGCGCAGGTGCCGCGGTAGAACGCGAACGCCCGCTCGTGCGCGTCAAAGACCATCTCCTGACTCTCACGCGGATACGCGCGCACGAACGGCATCCGACTGTGACACAACCGGACATGGGCGACCTTCACCTTGGTGGTTACTCCGCCCAGCACGACGATCTCGTGCGACCAGTCGAACTGGTAGGCCTCGCCCGGCGCGAACACCAGCGGCACGAACGCCGGCGCATGACCCGCACCGCGCTCCCGACGCCAGCGCCCGGCGAAGCGCCGCACCGCATCGTAGCTGCCGGTAAAGCCCTCGGCCTGCAGCCCCTCGAACAACTGCATCAGCGTCAGCCGCTCGCGCCGGCCCTTCGCCTCGTTCTCAGCCAGCAACCCTTCCAGCCGCTCCCGGAAGGCCGACAGCCGTGGCAGCGGCTGCGACACCCGCTCGTAGCGGAAGGCCGTCTCCCCGGAACGCAGCACCTTGCGCACCGTGTTCCGGGATATACCCCGGTCCCGGGCAATCGCCTTGATGCTCTTGCCCTCGACCAGATGGTCCCGCCGGATCTTCGCGATCGTTTCCACCACCAACATCCTTGCCAAGCCTCGAAGCCATAAAGCCCAAAGCTTGTGCCGCAGTCGTGATGGGGGGTCAAT
>CAZOSZ010000314.1:0-2345 GCA_964582505.1 uncultured Ectothiorhodospiraceae bacterium
CGGCACGGCGCTGGCGCTCGGTCGGGCGCTGGCCGCGGGCCGCAATCTCGAGCCCGGTGCTGCGCAGCCCGGCGCGGGAATGGTCGGTTACGGCAGCCTGCGGCTGGGCGACGTCGTCGGCGAGCACACAGTGACGCTGGCGGGGCCGGGCGAGCGGCTCGAATTGGTCCACCGCGCCACGGACCGTGCGATTTTCGCGCGTGGGGCGCTGCGCGCGGCCGTCTGGCTGGCCGACCGGAGTCCCGGCATGTACTCGCTCGGGGAGGTGCTCGGCCTGGGGCGCGTGGACACTCTTGCTGGCGGCCAGTAAACTGCCGGCTTCAGGCGGTGGCCTGATCTAAACGGACGAATCTCTCCGGCTCTCGCGGGCAGCGGGAACGGCGGGTTCGGCTGAAAAAAGAGCGGGACGGGACCAACGCGGCCCCCTCCCGCTCTTGGTATGCGCGTTTGGAACTCCGGGAGAAGATGTGACGGAGCCGGCAGTCCTGGGACTTGAAGACGGCACGGTGTTTCGCGGCCTGTCGGTCGGCGCACCAGGCGAGACCATCGGCGAAGTCGTGTTCAACACCGCGATGTCCGGATACCAGGAAATCCTCACCGACCCGTCCTACGCGGGCCAGATCGTCACGCTGACGTATCCCCACATCGGCAACACCGGCGCCAACCCCGAGGACTGCGAGTCCGACCGGGTCTATGCGGCCGGCCTGGTGACCCGCGACCTGCCGCCAAGATCGAGCAGCTATCGTGCCACCGAGACGCTGCCGGCGTTCCTGCAACGCGAGGGCGTGGTAGCGATCACCGGCCTTGATACGCGCCGGCTGACCCGCCTGATCCGCGAGAAGGGGGCGCTGGCTGGCTGCATTCTCGCCGGCAGCGAGGATGTGCGGGCCGCGGTGGAAAAGGCACGCGGCTTCCCCGGGTTAAAGGGCATGGACCTGGCGAAGGTGGTCTCGGTCGGGGCGCCCTATGACTGGATCGAGGGTGCCTGGCGGCATCCCCAGGAGCGCGGCGCCACCGGGCTGCAGACCGTCCACCGGGTGGTGGCCTGGGACTTCGGCATCAAGCGCAACATCCTGCGGCTGCTGGTGGACGCCGGCTGCAACGTGACGGTGGTACCGGCCACGACATCGGCTGCCGAGGCGTTGGCGATGAGGCCGGATGGCGTGTTCCTGTCCAACGGCCCGGGCGACCCGGAACCCTGCGACTACGCCATCGAGGCGACCCGAGCCTGCATGGCGGCGGGCGTGCCGGTATTCGGCATCTGCCTGGGCCACCAGATCCTCGGCCTGGCAAGTGGCGCGCGCACCGTGAAGATGAAGTTCGGCCACCACGGCGCCAACCACCCGGTGCAGGATCTCGACACCCTGCAGGTGCTGATCACCAGCCAGAACCACGGCTTTGCGGTGGACGAGGCCACGCTGCCGGCAAACGTGCGGCCGACGCACCGCTCGCTGTTCGACGGCACGCTGCAAGGTATCGAGCGCACCGACTGCCCGGCGTTCTCATTCCAGGGGCACCCGGAGGCGAGCCCCGGTCCTCACGACCTGAGGCCCCTGTTCCAGAGATTCACGGCCCTGATGGCTGCGGGCCCCCGGGGATGAACCTCGCGCTGATCTGTGCTGCGGCAGCCGACGGGGATGGACGTGCCCAAGCGAACTGACATCCACAGCGTCCTCATCATCGGCGCCGGTCCGATCGTCATTGGCCAGGCCTGCGAATTCGACTATTCGGGGGCCCAGGCGTGCAAGGCGCTGCGCGAAGAGGGCTACCGGGTCATCCTGGTGAATTCCAACCCGGCTACCATCATGACTGACCCGGAGACCGCCGATTCGGTCTACATCGAGCCGATCGACTGGCGCGTGCTGGAACGGATCATCGACAAGGAACGGCCGGACGCGCTGTTGCCGACCATGGGCGGCCAGACTGCGCTCAACAGTGCGCTGGACCTGGTCAAGCATGGCGTGCTGGAGCGCTTCGGCGTGGAACTGATCGGCGCCTCGCGTGAAGCCATCGATACCGCCGAGGACCGCGACCTGTTCCGCAAGGCGATGATCGAGATCGGCCTGGAAGTGCCGCGCTCGGCGATCGCGCACACCATGGACGAGGCGCGCGCCGTGCAGGCCGAGATCGGCTATCCGACCGTCATCCGGCCCAGCTTCACGCTGGGCGGCAGCGGCGGCGGCATCGCCTACAACGAGGAGGAGTTCGAGGCGATCGTCGAACGCGGCCTGGACCTGTCGCCGACCTCCGAGGTGCTGCTCGAGGAGTCGGTCCTTGGCTGGAAGGAATTCGAGATGGAGGTGGTGCGCGATTGCAAGGACAATTGCATCATCATCTGCTCGATC
>CAZOSZ010000315.1:0-2334 GCA_964582505.1 uncultured Ectothiorhodospiraceae bacterium
ACTGCAGCGGCGGGATCAGGATGGTCGCCAGCACCACGGCGAGCAGGAAGGGCACCGCCAGCGGCGCGGCGAGCTTCAATCCGCCGATGATCACCACGAGCGAGGCCAAAGCCAGCAGTCCCTGGCCGGGGACGCGCCGGGGCGGCTCGCCAGGACTCATTGGTGGACTCCGAGTTCATCAACCATGGCGACACCGGTCTGCAGTAGGATGACGAGAGGATCGGCGCCATTGTAAGGGCTGCCGGGTGCTTTCGTCGGCTTTGGCGTGCGCCGGATGACCGGACTCTCGGTACTCTCACTGCTGGTGCTCATTGCCGCGTCGGTACTGACGCTGGCGGTGTTCCGGCGCATCCACGTTCCACCCCTGCTGGGCTACGTCGCGGTGGGCGCACTCCTCGGTCCTGCCGGCCTGGCCGTCATTCCGGACACCGGCCAGGTGCGCCTGCTGGCCGAGTTCGGCGTGGCCTTCCTGCTGTTTACCCTCGGCCTGGAATTCTCGCTGCCCCGGTTGCGCTCGATGGGCTGGGACCTGGTGCGGCTCGGCGGCCTGCAGGTGGGTGTCACGGTCGGAGCGGTAGTCGCTGCAGGCTGGGCCTTCGGGCTCGACCCGGGAATTGCCCTGTTGTTCGGCGGCGCCGTCGCGATGTCGTCGACGGCCGTGGTCATCCGCCAGCTCGGTGAACAGCACGAACTGGCACTGCGTCACGGCAGCCTTGCGGT
Organism: uncultured Ectothiorhodospiraceae bacterium; assembly: GCA_964582505.1. GTDB lineage: Bacteria > Pseudomonadota > Gammaproteobacteria > Steroidobacterales > XN24 > XN24. The sequence goes on from CAZOSZ010000315.1 coordinate 721, forward strand.
CAGCGTGCTGATCTTCCAGGACCTCGCGGTGGTGCCGTTCCTCGTCCTGGTGCCGATTCTGGCCGGAAGTGCCGAGCGGGCCGCCCCGCTGCAGGCGCTGCTGGCTGCGCTGGTGGTGCTGGTTGTCGTGCTTGCCGTCGGCCACTGGCTGTTGCGGCCGTTGATGCGCGAGATCGCCAGGGCGCGGGTTGCGGAGCTGTTCACCCTGTTCGTGCTGCTGGTAGTCCTGGCCGCAGCCTGGGCGACGCATGCGGTCGGGCTGTCGCTGGCACTCGGCGCTTTCCTTGCGGGCCTGATGCTGGCGGAGACCGAGTTTCGCCACCAGGTGGAGGTGGACATCCGGCCGTTTCGCGATCTGCTGCTCGGCCTGTTCTTCATCACAGTGGGCATGAACATCGACCCCCTGCAACTGGGGCGCGGATTGCCGCTGGTGCTGCTGCTGGTCGCCTTGCTGGTTGCCGGAAAGGCAGCCCTCGTGGCGTTTCTCATGATCCGTCTGCGGATGTCACGCGAAGTCGCATGGCGCACCGGCATCACGCTGGGACAGGGTGGCGAATTCGGCATCGCCATCCTGACGCTGATGATGCAGAAGCAACTCGCCGAACCTGAGGCCGTGCAGCCCCTGGTGGTGGCCATCGTGCTGAGCATGGCGATCAGTGCGCTGCTGATGCGGCGCTCGGCCGCGATCGCCGGGTGGCTCGCCGGCACACCGCCGCCGGCGCCAGCAGCGGTCTCTGAAGCGGAAGCCGTACGCGCCGTCGCCGACCGCGAGCACGTCGTGCTGTGCGGCTTCGGTCGGGTGGGCCAGAACCTCGCACGCATCCTCGAGGACGAGAGCGTCGAGTACATCGCCATCGACAAGGACCCGGAGCGGGTCCGGTTGGCGCGCGAGGCCGGTGACCCGGTGATATGGGGCGATGGCTCCAACCGCCACACGCTGGAACTGGCCGGCCTGGCGCGCGCGTCAATGGTCGTGATCACATTGCCGTCGCTGCGCGAGACCTTGAGAATCCTCGCGACGCTGCGGGAGTCTGGAGTCGAGGCCCCTATCCTGGTGCGCGCGCGTGATGACAGCAGCCTGGAGCTGCTGCAGGACGCCGGCGCCAGCGAGGTCGTCCCCGAGACGCTCGAGTCCAGTCTGATGCTGGCCTCGCACATGCTGGTGCTACTGAAAGTCCCGGTCCGCCGCGTAGTCAGGAAGGTCCAGGAGATTCGGGACAGCCGCTACCGGCTGCTGCGAACGATCTTCAGAAAAGGCGGCGAACCGCACGGCAGCACCGACCGCGCAGAACTCGCCGAGCTGCAGACTGTCGCCTTGCCCAGGGACGCGGCCGCAGTCGGCCGGCAGCTGCGCGATCTGGCGCTCGAGCAGGCCGGAGTGCTGGTGACAGCCATTCGTCGCGACGGTATCGTGGGCCGCCATCCTCTGCCCGAGACCGTGCTCAAGGAACAAGACGTGCTGGTCCTGTTCGGACGCCCCGAGGACCTGGAGCACGCGCTCGAGCTGCTGATGTCCCGCGGCTGAAGCCGCGTCCCGCGGAAGTGAGATGACCACGCTCGGCACGCCGCTGACCGACACCGCGACCCGCCTGCTGCTGCTCGGTTCGGGCGAGC
>CAZOSZ010000316.1:0-2323 GCA_964582505.1 uncultured Ectothiorhodospiraceae bacterium
TCGTCGGGAGCGCCCAAAGGTCGTTGTCGACGTGCTCGGCGGCCGGATGGAACTCGATCCCGTGCAGCACATAGAAGGCGTGATGCTGCTGGCACCGCAGCTTTACGATGCACCGGAGTTGGCGATCCTGCGCGATCACTTAAGCCGGGGGGACGTCTTCTTGGATGTCGGCGCCTACGTCGGCTTCTATGCGGTTGCGCTCGCGGCACACCTCGGTTCCGGCGGACGCGTCTACGCCATCGAGGCTGAGCCTGAAAACTTCGAGCGCCTTCGGCGAAACGTAGCACTCCAGCCATCGTCGTCAGCTCGCATCACCCCTGTCAACGCCGCGATCTCTGATTCCCCCGAGGTGCTGCGCCTTGGCCTCAACCTGACCGGTAATAAGGGCGGGTGCTCTTTTGTCCGGAGAGGCGAGGCCGGCATCATGTTGCATTGTACCACGCTCGCTGATGTTTGCTGTTGGCATGGCATCAGCCGTATCGACGCTATGAAGCTCGACCTGGAGGGCTTCGAGACGAAGGCCCTGCGGGGTCTGTTCGAGAACAGCGATCTGAGGCCGCCGCTCATTCTGTTCGAGGCACATGCCGACCAACCGCATCTCGGCGGGGATGCAGCGGCGCTCCTGCGCGCTGAGGGATATTCGGTCGAGCGGGTTTCGGCTTCCAATTGTTTGGCCCGCAGCCTTGGAGAAAACGGATCGAGGATCCTGTGACTAGGACCAGGCAGACTCGTACAACTAGGCGGACGTCGACGCGAAGAACCCACGCTCGGCCGCAACCTGCTTGGCGTGCGCCAGAGCCGAACGCGGCCCGTCGGACCGCTCCTGCGGGGGGCATTGGGCTGCGAGCGGTCGGCCACCTGGCACTCTGATCAGCCTCAAACCATGCTCCTGCGCCACAGCGCCCTCTACCTGCTCGCGCGCGGCTTGCCGGGTGTGGTCAGCGTTGGTGCGATCGCCATCTATACGCGCCTCCTGAGCCCGGACGAGTACGGTCTCTATGCGCTGGTGGGCGCGGTGGTGAGCCTCGTCAGCGTGGTTCTCTTCCAGTGGCTGCGCAGCGGTCTCCTTCGATTTCGCCTGGTTTTCGCCGAGCGGCGCCGTGCCTTCTTCTCGACGCTCTACCTGGCCTATGCAGTGCTCGCGCTGCTGACCGGTTTTCTCGGCGCGCTGGTCGCTTGGGAAATCGAGGATCAGACGGTGCGCCTGCTGGTGGCCTTCGGAGTCGTGCTGCTCTGGGTCACTACCCTGCTCGGTCTGCAGCTGGAACTCGCGCGCAGCGAGCTGACGCCCCGCCGGTACGGCCTGATGGCGCTTGCGAGCGCCCTGCTGAGCCTGGGGTGTGCGACCTTGCTTATCCAGGCGGGCTTCGGTGTGTTTGGGCTGCTCGGCGGCTCCATCCTCGGAACTCTGGTACCGCTCGCCTTCACCTTGCCGGCGCAGCTGCGCGTCGTGCGGCCGTGGCTCGCGGACCCGGCGATCGCACGGCAGCTCATCCTCTATGGCGCACCGTTGACCTTCACCTTCGCCCTCCAGTTCGTGGTCAGCAGCACAGACCGTCTCCTGATCGGCTGGTTGCTCGACGAGAACTCGGTCGGCCGCTACGCGGTCGCCTACGATCTCGGTATGCACCCCATCGGCCTCTTTGCTACTATCATCAACTTAGCCGCTTATCCGCTCGCGGTGCGGGCCCTTGAGCAAGGCGGGCCGGCGCAGGCGCGGCAGCAGCTCGAGCACAGCTTCGTCCTGCTTCTGGGACTTGCCCTGCCGGCCACGGCCGGTCTCGCGCTGCTTGCGCCGAATATCGCGGGTGTAATGCTTGGGGAGGCGTTCCGGGCGTCGGCGCCCGAGATCATGGCGGTGGTCGCCCTCGCCGTCCTCATCGCGGTAATGAAGGCCTTCTACAGCGATCTTAGTTTCCAGCTTGGACGACGCACCGCGTACCAGATCCGGATCACCAGTGCCGCCGCGATCGTCAACGTGCTCTTGAACCTCTGGTGGATCCCACGCTACGGTCTGATCGGCGCGGCCTGGGCCACGCTTGCCGCGTACGCGGTCGGCCTGGCGCTCAGCATCTATTGGGGCAGGCAGGTGTTCCGGCTGCCCTTGCCGGCCGCCGCGGCCCTCAAGATCGCGCTCGCGACCGCGGCGATGACGATGCTCTTGTGGCCGCTGCTGGACCATTCGGGCCCGGTTTGGCTGGCTGTTCAGGTGGGCTTCGGCGCCGGCGTTTACGGCGCGATGGTGTGGCTGCTCAACGTTGCCGGTCTGCGCGCGCGCTCCGCCCGCTTGGTGCCGGCGCGGCTGCGCGGCGCCGGGGGAGCC
>CAZOSZ010000317.1:0-2293 GCA_964582505.1 uncultured Ectothiorhodospiraceae bacterium
AGCGGCGCGACGTCGCGCTCGGGCGATGCGCGCAGCGCCAGGTAGTGTGCGTAGGCACGTCGTGATTCGTCGTGACGGCCAAGGGCCGCGGCGAGGCGGCCTTCCTCGCGGAGCTGCGTGGACATGAAGCGGGCACCGGGCATGCCAATGGTGCGACGTCGGGTGGCGTCGAGGGCGCGCTCCAGGTCGCCGAGCCGCTCGTAGCCGGCGGCGAGGACGAGCGACGACGCGTCGCGCAGCCAGGCGTCGCCGATGTTGCCGGCCGCGAGCAGTGAATCGAGTCGGGCGACGGCAGGCGCCAGCGTTGCCGCGTCCGCCGCGCGGCTGACGTGCAGCAGCGCGTGACAGACGCCGGCGGCGTTGGGGGCATTCGTGCTGTCAGAGGCCTGCTGCAGGCGCCGCATCAGCTCCAGCGCCGCAGCATCGTCACCTGCCCGGGTCAGGAACTGCGCTGCAACACACGCGGCGGTGTGCGGTCCTACGCCATCCGTGCTGTGGTCGGTCCGGGCGCCTTCGAGCAGCCGCCGTGCGACCGGCTCCAGCGTCGCAAGATCCTCGCCGGTCTCCCAGTAGAGCGCGCGGTACAATCGTGCGACGGGCCCGGACGCAGATGCCGAAAGCAGCTGCTGCGTGTGGATGGAATCGGCACGGGCGGGGCGGCCGCGGTTGAGCATGTAGAGCGCCGCTTCGTCCACCATGAACTGGTCGGCGTTCGACGCGCGGCTGAGGCCCCATTCGATGGCTGCGTCGGAAGCGTCGAGACCAACAGCGAGCTGCGCGGCCATTGCACCAGCGAACATGCGCATGATGATGAATGGTTCATCCCTGCCCCACACCGGCGCAGCCTTGCCGTCGAGGCGATCCATGAACCAGCGCGTGTAGACGGCGAGGTCGCCTTCCTGCGAGAAGTCGAGGAACGACGTACCGTGGCGCCGTGCAGCCGCGGTGTCGCCGCGCAGCAGCGCGATCTCGAGGAGGTGGATGTCGGCGGGGCCGAAGTGTTCGTCGAGCGCAGTGGCGGACGAGAAGAACACGGCGGCACGCGTGAGGCGGTCGGGCAGCGGGCTGCCGAGATCGGAGTGGTAGACGTGATCGGCGCGGAGGTACCACGCCTCGGCCCGGTCCGGCGACGTGTCCGTCAGCCGCTCCAGCAGCGCCAGTTGATCGCCGGTGGTGCGGGCCTCTCCGTCGTCGCTGCCGAGGAAAGCGTCGAGCAGCAACCGGTCCCGTGGGGCGAGCGACGTGCGATGTCGCCAGGCGAGATTGGCGCCGGCCTCGCTCCATTGCGTGGTGAACGAGGCGGCAATGCCGTGGAACACGCCGGGCAGCGCGAAGGTCGAGTCCACCTGCTGCGCCTCGGCGAACGCCGTCTTGGCCTCCACGAAGCGTCCGGCGCGGAGCAGCCGCTGCCCCTCCAGGTACGCGCGGATGGCGAGGAACGGCGTCTGCTCCAGCGTGCGCAGTCGTTCGCGGTCGTAGCCGGCGAGCTGCGCCAGAAGACCGCCGGCGAACTCGTCCACCAGCTCCGGCAGCCCGTCTGCCTCGCCGGTCGCCTCGAAGCTGGCCAGCAGGTTGCCCGTTCCGGTGTCCAGTACGCGGCCGGCGAGAACGAGACGCGGCCCCGTCGCGACGGCAGAGCCCAGCAGGACACGGCCGGCGCCCAGTGCGCGAGCGACGTCGCGGCCGTCCGCGGCACCGGCATCGGTATGCTGACGCCACGCCGCCAGCAGTGCCCGAGGCTCCACCGCACGCAGACCGCCCTCGCCGGTCAGCTTCGCCGCGAGCAGGTCGAGCATACCCTCCTCGAGATACGCCGCCTCGCCCGTCGCACGGAACGGCGCGATGGCCAGCCAGTCGCTGCGCAACGGCGCTTCCGCCTCCCGGCTGCCGAGCAACGCAAAGCCACCCGCGCCCAGCAGTGCCAGCGTCACGACACCGGCGAGCAGCAGCACGACGCGGCTGCCAGCTCCCGGTGCGGGCGACGATTCCAGCAGCGTACGCTGCAGCCCTCGCGGGCCGAGATCGTAGTGCCATGCCAGCGCGCACACGAGCGGGAAACCCGCCAGCAGCGCCACGAGCAGCGCCGTCACCATCCAGTCCGGCGCGCCCAGCCGCGGCAATGCGAGGTCGGCAGCCTGCAGCAGACCGAAGCCGCCTACGAGGTAGGCGCCGGCGCCCTTCAGTACGCCGCGCCGATTCAGCTCGGACACGATCCAGTGAAGCATGTTCAGCCGGGGCTGCGGTGCGTTCCGATTGTGGGGTGTGCCAGTTCAATATAAAGCAGCGGCCGCCA
>CAZOSZ010000318.1:0-2269 GCA_964582505.1 uncultured Ectothiorhodospiraceae bacterium
AAGCCGCTCCTACAGCCGCTCCTACAGCCGCTCCTACAGCCGCTCCTACAGCCGCGCCTGCCGCCCGAGCCCGCTTGGCCGCGGCCCCTGCTGTGCCGCACAATGCGCGCTCACGGGCGAGCGCCCCGCCCACAGACTTGCCGGAGCCCATGAAAAGCGCCGAGATTCGCCAGAGCTTCCTCGATTTCTTCGCGGCCCGCGGTCACGCGGTGGTGCCGTCGAGCCCGCTCGTGCCGGCCAACGACCCGACGCTGCTGTTCACCAACGCCGGCATGGTGCAGTTCAAGGACGTGTTTCTCGGCCAGGACACGCGGCCCTACGTGCGCGCGGCCTCGGCGCAGCGCTGCGTGCGCGCCGGCGGCAAGCACAATGACCTGGAGAACGTCGGCTACACCGCCCGGCACCACACTTTCTTCGAGATGCTCGGCAACTTCAGCTTTGGTGACTATTTCAAGGCCGAGGCGATCCGCTTTGCCTGGGACTACGTCACCGGCGTGCTCGGCATCCCGGCCGAACGGCTCTGGGTCACTGTTTACGAGAAGGACGACGAGGCGGCCGCAGTCTGGCTCAAGGACATCGGCGTGGATCCGGCGCGCTTCGCCCGGCTGGGCGCCGATTCCAACTTCTGGGCCATGGGCGACACCGGTCCCTGCGGCCCCTGCTCGGAGATCTTCTACGACCACGGCGCCGCGGTCTCCGGCGGTCCGCCGGGCACGCCCGAGGAGCACGGCGACCGCTACGTGGAGATCTGGAACCTGGTGTTCATGCAGTTCAACCGCGCCGCCGACGGCAGCCTGACGCCGCTGCCGAAGCCCTCGGTGGACACCGGCATGGGGCTGGAGCGGCTCGCCGCGGTGCTGCAGGGCGTGCATTCCAATTACGACATCGACCTGTTCCGCGCGCTGCTCGCGCGCGCCGCCGAACTGGCCGGCCGCGAGAACACCGACAGCGCTTCGCTGCGGGTCATCGCCGATCACATCCGTGCCTGTGCTTTTCTGATCGTCGACGGTGTGCTGCCGTCGAACGAGGGCCGCGGCTACGTGCTGCGGCGGATCGTCCGCCGCGCGATTCGCCACGGCTATCAGCTCGGCATCAAGGAGCCGTTCTTCTGGCGCCTGGTGGAGACCCTCGAGCAGCAGATGGGCGAGGCCTACCCCGAGCTGGTCAAGGGCCGGGCGCATGCCGAAAAAGTGCTGCACCAGGAAGAGGAGCGCTTCGCCGAGACCCTCGACCAGGGCATGCGGCTGCTCGAATCGGCGATCGCCGGCCTCGACGGCGGCGAGATCCCCGGCGAGACGGCCTTCAAGCTGTACGACACTTTTGGCTTCCCGCTCGATTTGACCGCCGACATCGCCCGCGAGCGCGGCCTCTCCGTGGACGAGGCCGGCTTCGAGCGCGCCATGGAAGGCCAGCGCGAACGGGCGCGCGGATCGAGTCGGTTTACCGGCAGCGGCACGATGACTCTGACCCCGGCCGCGAAATCGGGGTCAGAGACGGAAAGCAAGTTCGTCGGCCATGATGTGCTGAGCGCCTCGGGCGTGATCGTCGCGATTTACAAGGACGGCGAGCGCCAGGTGGACGCGCTGGGCGAGGGCGACGAGGGCGTGATCCTGCTCGACGAGACGCCGTTTTACGCCGAGTCCGGCGGCCAGGTCGGCGACATCGGCCGGATCCGCGCCGGCGCCGGCGAGTTCGAGGTCACCGACACCCGCAAGTGGGGCAAGGCGCATGCGCACTTCGGCCGCATGCTGCGCGGGCGGCTGGAAGGCGGCGAGCAGGTGCGCGCCGAGGTCGATCGCGCAATCCGCCAGGCCACCGTCTTGAACCACTCGGCCACCCATCTGCTGCACGCCGCGCTGCGCAAGGTGCTCGGCGAGCACGTGCAGCAGAAGGGCTCGCTGGTGGCTCCTGACCGGCTGCGCTTCGATTTCTCGCATTACGAGCCGCTCAGCCGCGACCAGCTCGAGGAGATCGAGGGGCTGGTGAACGCCCAGGTGCGGAAGAATGCCGCGGCCGAGACCCGGGTGGTGCCTTTCGAGGAGGCGGTCGCCGGCGGCGCGCTGGCGCTGTTCGGCGAAAAATACGACGAGCGCGTGCGGGTGCTCAAGCTGGGCGATTTCTCCATGGAGCTGTGCGGCGGCACCCACGTGCGCCGCGCCGGCGACATCGGCCTGTTCCGGATCGTCGCCGAGAGCGGCATTGCCGCCGGAGTGCGGCGCATCGAGGCGCTCACCGGCCAGGGGGCGCTCGACTGGAGCCGGCGCCAGGG
>CAZOSZ010000319.1:0-2258 GCA_964582505.1 uncultured Ectothiorhodospiraceae bacterium
AGGCGGCAACGCCGCCGACACGGGCACGCTTGCGGAGCAGGTGAGCGCCGCGGAACGGGCGTTCGCTCGAACGATGGCGGATCGTGATCACACTGCGTTTACGGCTTTCTTGTCCGAGGAGGCCGCTTTCTTTTCGGGCGAGACTCCGGCACGGGGAAAGGACGCGGTCGCCGCGACGTCGCCCACCGGGCACAGCAGGCCGGTCTCGCCGTCGGCCACGATCCCCTCCGGACCACCCGAACGCGTGGCCACCACGGGAAGCCCGCAGGCCATGGCCTCGACGCAGGCGATGGAGAAACCCTCGGTGGAGGAGGTCAGCAGGAACACGTCCAGCTCGCCAAGGTAGCCCGGGATGTCATCGAGCATGCCGGGAAAATGCACGGTCCGGTCCAGCCCGAGCCGATCGCGCAGCGCAAGGAGCTCCTCCTTCAAGGCGCCGGAGCCCTCGCCGGCGATCACGAACTGGTATCGTCCCGGCTCGGCGGCCACCAGCCGTGCGGCCGTCTGCAGGAAGACCTCGTAGGCTTTCGGCCGGCGCAGGTTGCCGAGCGCGCCGACCAGGCACGTTTCCGCGGAAACGCCGAGCCGGTCCCGCAGGCCCATCGAGCCGCCAGGCTTGACCCGCGCCGTGTCCACGCCGTTGGGGATGACCGTCCAGTGCCCGGGCGGGGCGGGGATGTGGTCGGCGAGCTCGTCACGCAGTGCCTCGGAGACCGCCACCAGGCGCCGGGCCGCGGAGGCAACGATGCGCGCCTTGAGCCAGGCGAGCCGCGACCGCGGATCGATGTCGCTCTGGCCGTGCAGCACCGAGATCACCGGGCGGCCGGTAAGCCGGCCGGCCAGCGCGCCGTAGACGGCCGAGCCATAGAGGTGCGTCAGGATGGCAGCGGCGCGGTGCGCCCTGACCAGTGCCGTGAGGTTTCTCAGGTAGGCGATGTTCATCGAGCCGCGCGAGTCCAGCACGATCGGCTCGAGCCCCGCCTCGCGCAGCCGCGACGCCAGCCAGGCGTCACGCTTGACCACCGGCACGGCCATCCAGCCCCGGTTCTCCAGGCCCTCCGCCACCCGCAGGAACACCGTCTCGGCGCCACCCGGACCGCCGGTGTCGATGAGATGGAGGAGGGTGCCCTTCATCGCCCGCCGAGGCTCCCCAGCCAGTGGCGCAACTCGTGGCGAAACGGCGCGGGATCGTCCCGCCTGAGGACCTCGAAGTGGGTGCGGGCATCGAAGAAGTTCATGAAGCGACCCACCGCGGCGAGCCGCTCGCCGAACGAGCTCGCCGTGCCCTTGCCGCGCAGCTGCAGCAGCAGGTGATCGAGATCGCCCATCAGCCAGCGCAGCCGCCGCCCGAGTTGGTACTGCTCCGGGCCGCGGACCTCCTCGCCACGGCACAATCGGTACCACAGCCAGGGAAAGTCCACGCCGCAGTCGATCGCCAGTTGCAGCGAACCCCAGAAGCGTCCATTGACTTCCATCAGCCACGGCCGTCCTTCGGCATCGATGCGAAACTCGATCATCGCCGGGCCGAACCAGCAGACCGCGGACAGCAGCCGTTCCGCGTACTCCCGCAGCAGCGGATCCACGGCCACGCTCTCCGACAGCACGCTGATCCCGCCCGCCGGCGGCTTCTCGCGCAGCCGCCGGTGCGCGAACCAGGCGACCGGACCGTGGTGGCCGTAGAGGGCGAACAGGCCGGCGCCGTGGCCGGGGATGTACTCCTGCACCAAAAGCGGCATGAACTCGAGCCAGCGCAGGGCCGCGCTCGCTTCCAGTGCCGCCGCATTCGCGATCACGGCGACCGAAGTGGCCACCAGGCGGTCGCCCACCCGGAGCTTTGAACGCGCCGGCTTCAGCACCAGGGGATAGCCGAACTCGCCGGCCGCCGCGGTCAGGTCCCCGGTATTGCGCGCGACCCGCGTACGCGGCACCCGCACGCCGAGCCGTCCGGCCAGTTCGATCAGCCGGGACTTGTCCGACATCGATTCATAGGCTTCCGCGGGTGGCGACGCGATGCGCGGTCCGGCCGGATTCGCCGGCCGGCAAACCAGCAGGGTCATGGAAGCATCGGTCACGGGGAAGACCCATTCGACGGCGTGCCTGCGGCAAGCCTCAATGACGGCTTCGGCGTACTCGTCGGCACGCTCAGGCGGCGGCAATTCGATGTGGCCGGCCGCGTGCCGCGAACGGCCCGCCAGGCTGTCCCGGCCCACGTCTCCGGCATGCATGCGCAGGCCGTGACCGCCCAGCGATCGGACGAC
>CAZOSZ010000320.1:0-2249 GCA_964582505.1 uncultured Ectothiorhodospiraceae bacterium
CGGCCGTAGGAGCGGCTTCAGCCGCGATCGCCGTAGGAGCGGCTTCAGCCGCGATGGGTCGCGGCTGAAGCCGCTCCTACGGCTGCCGGCAATCTCGCAAGGTCGACCTCGTCTCCGGGCGACGGGAGAGTGGCTCGCACGCCATAGTGCCCGGCAACCGCCGCCGCGAGCGCTGCGCGTGGCGCGTCCTCGCCATGGACCAGCCAGACCGGCGGGTGGCTGCGAAAGCCGCCGTACCATGCAAGCAGGTGCTGCTGATCGGCGTGCGCCGAGAATCCGCCGACGGTGTGGATCCGCGCTGCCACCCGCACCACCTCGCCCCACAGGCGCACATAGGCGTGCCCGTCGACCAGTTGCCGCCCGACCGTGCCTTGTGCCTGGTAACCGACGATCACCACGTGGCATTCCTTGCGCCACACATTGTTCTTCAGGTGATGCAGGATCCGGCCGCCTTCGCACATGCCGCTGGCCGCGATCACGATCAGGCCGGAACGCACACGGTTGAGCGACTTCGACTGCTGCGGGGTCCGGACGATCTCGAGATTGGGCAGCTGCGCGGCGCCGCGGCTGCGCCACAGCTCCAGCGCTTTCTCGTCGTGCAGTTCCGCATGTCTGGCGTAGACTTCGGTGGCCTGGATGGCGAGCGGGCTGTCGAGGCAGATTCGCCAGCGGGCGAGTCCCCACTGCTGATAATGCTCGGCGAACACGTAGAGCAGCTCCTGCGTTCGCCCGACTGCGAATGCCGGAATCAGGATGTTGCCGCCGCCGGCCTGCGCAGCCGCGAAGATCTCGCGCATCTCCTCCAGGGTCGCGTCCCGCGAACGGTGCAGGCGATCGCCGTAGGTCGACTCCATCAACACCGCATCGGCATCCTCGACAATGGCCGGGTCACGCAGAATGGGCGTGCGCGGCTGGCCCAGGTCGCCGGAGAACACCAGTTTGCGCTGCAGGTCTCCCTCGCTTAGCCAGAGCTCGACGATCGACGAGCCCAGAATATGGCCGGCGTCGCGAAACCGGATGCGGATCCCCGGCAGGATTCCATGCTCCTGCTCGTACGGCAGCGACTGGAACTGGCGCATCGCACGCGCCGCATCGGCGGCGGTATACAGCGGTGCCACGGCTGCCAGGCCCTTGCGCGCCCGCTTGCGATTCTCGGTCTCGGCGTCCTTCTCCTGCAGGTAGGCCGCGTCCCTGAGCATGATGTCGCAAAGCTCGGTGGTCGCCTGCTGGGCATGGATCGGCCCGCGGAAACCGGCCTTGACCAGCATCGGCAACCTGCCGGAATGGTCGATGTGCGCATGGCTGAGCACGACCGCGTCGATCCCATCCGGCGCAGTCGGGAACGGCGCGCGGTTCAACGCATACTCGCGCCGGCCTCCCTGGACCAGTCCGCATTCCAGCAGCAAGGTCCTGCCACCGCATTCGAGCACGTGGCAGCTGCCGGTGACGCGACCGGCGGCACCGTGAAACTTCAGTCGCACCTGCCGGCGGGTGTCATTCGCCCGGCAGCCGCCCGGCAGCGGGCCCGGAATAGAATTCGGCGAGCGCATCCAGCTCCTCGTCGCTGAAGAGCTTGAGGCGATCGTCCATCGCTGCGATGCCGACCGAGCGGCGACCCTGCTGGAAGTCCTCGAGCGCGTTGCGCAGGTAACCTTTTCTCTGACCCCGCAACATGCTGGCGTCATCGATCGGGTCGGAGCCATAGTTGGTGTGGCAGATCTCGCATTGCGCCTCGTGGATCGCCTGGCCGCGCGCGGCGAGCTCCGCGTCGAAGGGATCCTGGTGGGTCGCAAAGGGCTGGGCCGCGTACCAGCGCGCCAGTTCATCCCGCACGTCATGAGTCATCGCCGCAGCGATGTCGCACATGTTCATGTCCGGACAACTGCCCTGCTCGCTGCAGGCGGTCGTACGACAGGGCCTGTGTCGATGCTGGTAGTTGAACAGCGCGTTTTCGATCACGCCGTGCGGCAGGCCATGGATGGTCGGCACGCCGGGGAACGGGCTCGGCCCGGTTTCACCGTGGCACAGCGTGCAGACCGGCGCCATGGCCGGAATCGCCGGCCCCTCGTCGGCCGACACGGACATTGCCACGGCCACAAGTGCCAACCACGGAAGCACATAGCCAGTCATTCCAGACACGATGACCCTCCTTGACGGCGCCATGACGCGAACCATGACTGAGGGTATATACCGTCATGGCCGATATATCTATACGCGGCGCAGCAGCGAGTCCCAGACTGGTGCCCCGG
>CAZOSZ010000321.1:0-2249 GCA_964582505.1 uncultured Ectothiorhodospiraceae bacterium
GTCGCGCACGCGGCCGGCCAGCGTGCCGGCAACACGCTCGAGCGGCAGCGTCTCGACATCGGCGGCGCGCCGCTGCCGGTATTCCAGCACGCCCTCGGCCAGGCCGCGCTCCCCGATCACCACCCGGTGCGGGATGCCGAGCAGTTCGACATCCGCGAACTTCACGCCCGGACGCAGATCGCGGTCGTCGAGCAGCACTTCGACGCCGGCCGCGAGCAGCGCCTGGTAGAGCTGCTCCGCGGCGGCACGAACCGCCTCATTCTTGTGCGCGTTGAGCGGCAGCAGCGCGACCTGGAAGGGCGCGATCGGTTCAGGCCAGACGATGCCACGCTCATCGAAATGCTGTTCGATGGCAGCGGCCACCAGCCGGGTGACGCCGATCCCGTAACAACCCATCACCAGCGGCTGCTCGCGCCCATCGGCGTCGAGTACCGTGGCGCCCATGGCCTGGCTGTACTTCCGCCCGAGCTGGAAGATATGGCCGACCTCGATGCCGCGCGCCACCTGCAGGCGGCCCTGGCCGTCCGGGCTCGGATCGCCGGGCTGCACGTTGCGAAGGTCCGCCGCCTCGGCCTGAGGCAGATCGCGTCCCCAGTTGACGCCGACCAGGTGCGCATCGGCCTGATTGGCGCCGCAGACGAAGTCCGCAGTCGCCAGCGCCGCGTGATCGGCGTACAACTTGAGGTCGAGTCCCGCCGGGCCGACGAAGCCCGGCTCGCAGCCGACAGCGGCACGGATCTCCTCCGCGCCGGCCATCCGCAGCGGCCTGGCGACGCCCGGCAGTTTCTCGGCCTTCAGCGCGTTCAGCTCGTGATCGCCACGGATCACCAGCGCCACGGCCTCGCCGCCGTCGCCCTGCACGATCAGGGTCTTCAGGCACTGCGCCGGTTCGACCTCGAGGAACCGGCCCAGCTCCGCGATGGTTCGCACCGCAGGGGTCGCAATTCGCTGCATGGCGCGAGCCGGCGCAGGCCGCGGCTCGGCCGGCGGCAGCGCCGGCGCCAGCTCGATGTTCGCGGCGTAGTCGGAGCCGTCGGAGAACACGATCGCATCCTCGCCCGAGTCGGCGAGCACGTGGAACTCGTGCGACAGGCTGCCGCCGATACTGCCGGTATCCGCCTCGACCGCGCGAAAACGCAGCCCGAGCCGCTGGCAGACGCGCGAGTAGGCCTCGTGCATCGCCGCGTAAGTCCGCCCCAGGCAGGCCTCGTCGAGGTGGAAGGAATAGGCGTCCTTCATGATGAACTCGCGGGCGCGCATCACGCCGAAGCGCGGCCGGATCTCGTCGCGGAACTTGCCCTGGATCTGGTACCAGGTGAGCGGCAGCTGCTTGTAGCTTTTCAGCTCGCGCCGCGCCAGGTCGGTGATCACTTCCTCGTGGGTGGGCCCGAGGCAGAAGTCGCGCTGGTGACGGTCGGTGAAGCGCAGCAGCTCCGGACCGAAGGCATCCCAGCGAGCCGATTCGCGCCACAGTTCGCCCGGCTGGACCATCGGCATCAGCAGTTCCTGCGCGCCGATCCGGTTCATTTCCTCGCGCACCACGGCTTCGACCTTGCGCAGCACGCGCACACCGAGCGGCAGCCAGGTGTACAGGCCCGAGGCGAGCTGCCGGACCAGGCCGGCACGCAGCATCAACTGGTGGCTGACGATTTCCGCGCCGGCCGGCACTTCCTTTAGAGTGTTCAGCGGAAACTCGGACAGGCGCATGCGGCGGGCATTCCCTGGGTGATGGTCGGCAGGAACCCGGCAGACCGGGTGACGGCCGGACATTCTAGCGGCCGGCCGCGCCATGGGTACAGCAGGGCACGGAGGGCGCGGACTTGGCGATGCAGGCATTGACGGCCGAAAGGCTCGACCCCGCGGCGCTGCGGGACCGCAAGGTGGCAGTGCTGGGGCTTGGCGCACAGGGCTGCGCCCACGCGCTCAACCTCAGGGACTCCGGCGTGCAGGTGGTAGTCGGCCTGCGCGCCGGCTCGCCGCAGCGCGCCGATTGCGCTCGCGAGGGTCTCGAGGTGCTCGAGCCCGCCGCCGCCGCCAGCCGCTGCGATGTGTTCGCCATGCTGGTCCCCGACGAGGTCCAGCCGCAGCTTTACCGGCAGGTGCTCGAACCGGCCATGCATGCGGGCAGCGCGCTGCTGTTCGCGCACGGCTACAACATCCACTACGGCCGCCTGCGGCCGCGGCGCGACATCGACGTGGTCCTGGTCGCGCCGCTGGGCATCGGCGAGCAGGTGCGCCGCCAGTACCAG
>CAZOSZ010000322.1:0-2209 GCA_964582505.1 uncultured Ectothiorhodospiraceae bacterium
CGGGCGCTCGGGCCCGCCCTCCTCCGCCTGGGCATGCTTTCCGCCGGCTTCCGCCGCTTCAAGCTGCGCGTCGGCTTTCATCCCCTGGAGGCCGGTCCAGAACTCGGCCAGCGCCGGGTCGCCGTCGCCGGCCCGCGTGCGCAGCAACAGGAAATCGTAGGCCGCGCGGAATCGCGGATGCGCCAGCATGCCCAGCACGCGACGGCCGCGGGTCTTCTGCAGCCGCAATTGCATGACCATCATCTCTTTCATCGGCGTGGTGATCCGCCGCGGGATCGACACCCTCCGCTGCTGCGTGTCGGCAATCTCGTCGGCCGCCAGCAGCAAGGCCTGCACTGGCGATTCGCCCTGCGCCTCGAGCCGCGCGGCCAGTTGACGCACCGGGCCCCAGAGCAGCAGACCCAACAGGAACACTGCCGTGACGGGCTCGTCGCCGGCCACGCGGCGGTCGGTATTTGCCAGCCCATCGAGTACCAGCGCCCGGTACGGCTCGCCCTCGGCACTGTCGAACAAGCCGTCCACCGCAGGAAACAGTTGCCGGAACAAGCCGTAGTGGCGCAACAGCTCATAAGAGGCCACCGCGTGGCCGGACAGGAACAGCTTGAGCACCTCGTCGAACAGGCGCGCCGGCGGCACCGCCTCCAGCAGGCTCGCCAGCGTGCGCAGCGGCGCCTCGGTCGCCGGCTCGATCCTGAAGCCGAGCTTGGCGGCGAATCGGATCGCGCGCAGCAAGCGCACCGGGTCCTCGCGGTAACGCGCCTCCGGCTCGCCGATCAGCCGCAGCACCGCGGCGCGGATGTCCTTGACGCCGCCAGCGTAGTCCCAGATCGAGAAGTCCGCGATGTTGTAGTAGAGCGCGTTGGCGGTGAAGTCACGCCGCCAGATGTCGTCGTCGATGCTGCCATAACGGTTGTCGCGCAGGATCCGGCCTTCCCGGTCCTTCAGCAGCAGCAGCAAGGCGTCGTCCTCGCCTTCATCGAAGTCGCCGTCGGGCTCGGCCTCTGCGGCGCGGAAGGTCGCGACCTCGACCACGTCGCGGCCGAAGTAGACATGTGCCAGCCGGAAGCGCCGGCCGATCAGCCGGCAATTGCGGAACAGCCGGCGCACGTCTTCAGGGTGTGCGTCGGTCGCCACGTCGAAATCCTTGGGCTCGCGGCCGAGCAGCAGGTCGCGCACTGCGCCGCCCACCAGGAAGGCCTGAAAACCGGCGTCGCGGAGGCGGTACATGACCTTCAGCGCGTTCTTCGAGATGCTGGCCCGGGATACGTTGTGTTCGGGCCGTGGGATGATCCGTGGCCTCGCCGTTGCGCCTTTCGCCTCGCTGGCCAATCCGTGTCCGCCTGTTGGAGTTCAGCCCGAAAGTCTATCACGCGGCCATTGAGTCGGACCGCCGGGGCCAGTAGAATGCCGGCCCCTGCCCGAGACTGGCGCCACCGGCTCCGGGCGCGGCCCCGACGCTCCGTTCGTCTAGTGGTTAGGACGCTGGCCTCTCACGCCGGTAACAAGGGTTCGAATCCCTTACGGAGCGCCATCCGACGCAGTGAACCTGTGAAGCGCTGAGTCGAACACGGTGCCCTTGCCATGGAGACCATTCCCTGAGGACCCCGACAGTGGCACTGCTCTGCGGCGCGACCGGCGCCGTCGGGAGCCGCCTGCTGCTTCGCCTGCTGGCGCGCGACGACGGTACGACGGTGGTCACGGTCGGCCGCCGCGCCCCGGCTCACTCCGACCCGCGGCTCGAGCACCTGACGGCCAGGCTGGAAGAAATCCCGGCGACGCTCGCGGATGGACATTGGACTGAGGCCTACTGCTGCCTCGGCACGACGCGCCGCGCGGCTGGCAGCCAACAGGCATTCCGGGCCGTGGACTTTGATGGCGTGGTGGCTTTCGCACAGGCGGCCCGTGCCGGAGGTGCCGGATTTTTCGGCCTGGTCTCCTCCGCCGGTGCCGACCCCCGGTCACCAAGCTTCTACCTGCGAATCAAGGGCGAGGTGGAGACGGCCATCGAGCGCCTCGGGTTCGCCAGCCTGGCGATCCTGCAGCCCGGCCTGCTGCGAGGCCAGCGGCAGGAGTTCCGGCCCGGTGAGCGGCTCGGCCACCTGGCGGCTCCCCTGATGGACCGGCTGCTGGTCGGCGGCCTGGCGCGTTACCGCAGCGTGGCGCTCGACTCGGTCGGCGCGGGCGTCGGCGAGGATGTGTTCTTCGTCCG
>CAZOSZ010000323.1:0-2209 GCA_964582505.1 uncultured Ectothiorhodospiraceae bacterium
GGCGAGTGCCCGCTCGTGCGGGTTCGGCTCGGTGCCGGCCTCGGCGGTCGCGACATGCGACGGGCCGTAAGGCGAGCCCCCGCCGCGCGTGTCGCTCAGGGCCTGCAGCGTGTAGGGCAGGCCGGTGACCAGCATGCCGTGATGCAACAACGGCAGCATCATGCTCAGCAACGTGGTCTCCTGTCCGCCATGCTGCGTGGAGGTCGAGGTGAAGACGCCGGCCGGCTTGCCGGCCAGCGTGCCGTCAAGCCAGATCTCGCCGGTGCCGTCGAGGAAATGCTTCAGGGGAGCGGCCATGTTGCCAAAGCGCGTCGGGCTGCCCAGTGCCAGGGCGTCGCACTGCTGCAGGTCGATGATCGCGGCGTAAGGCACGCCCTCCGCAGGGACCGGCGGCAGCGCGACCTTCGTGGCGGGCGCGACCGGCGGCACCGTTCTCAGCACCGCCTCGGCGCCGGACACGCCTGCGACACCGCGCGCCACCTGGCGGGCCAGCGCGGCAGTGCTGCCGTTGCGCGAATAGTACAGCACCAGCACCCGCGTCACGGCAGGATCTCGAGCACTGCCTCGGGCGGGCGGCCAATGCGCGCGCGCGCCCCGACCACCACGATCGGTCGCTCGATCAGCTTCGGGTGTTCGGCCATCGCGTCGATCAGCGCATCGTCCGACAGCCCGGGGTCGCCCAGTCCCAGCCGCTCGAACTCGCCTTCATTGCGCCTCAGCAGCTGGCGCGCGGGGAGCCCCAGCTTGTCGAGCAGTCCGGCGAGGGTGGCGCGGTCCGGCGGTGATTTCAGGTACTCGATGACCTGCGGCTTGATGCCGCGGCTCTCGAGCAGGGCCAGTGTCTGCCTCGATTTCGAGCAACGCGGGTTGTGATAGATCTTAACCGCCATGATTTATCTCCTGTTTTCCTGTACTCGGGGCGCGGCGCAGGCCGCTTGACGGCCCGAAGCGACGACTGCTAGTTTCACCCCCTCACCGTGGCCGGTTGAGTTGGCCCGTCGATGCCCGCTGTTTTCTCCCGCTGCCCACCCTGGACCCGTGTTGCCGCCTGCCTCGTGCTGGCGGCGTTGGCGGGCTGCGCGAGCGCGCCGGTGCAGGAAATGAGCGACGCGCGACAGGCCATCCAGGCGGCCGAGGAGGCGGGCGCCGAGCTGCATGCGCCTCGGGCGCTCAATGATGCCAGGCGGCTGCTGGGCGAGGCCGAGCAAACTCTCCAGCGGGAAGCCTACGCCAGGACGCGGCATCTCGCCCGGGAGGCGCGACGTCGCGCGGCCGAGGCGCTGGAGGCCGCACAGGCGGCCGAAGACTGAGGCGCCCGTGGCGCAGGACCGGGTCTGTCGCCGTTGCATCGTTTCGGGCCGCGTGCAGGGGGTGTTCTTCCGCTCCAGTGCGGCACGGCGTGCGCGCGAACTGGGCGTGGCCGGCCATGCCCTGAATCTTCCGAACGGCACTGTGGAGGTGCTGGCAGTCGGCCAGCTCGCGGCCATCCAGGCGCTTTGCGCCTGGCTCGAGGTGGGCCCGCCCGCGGCGCGGGTGAAGCGTGTCGAAATCCTAGTGGAACCGTTGCCGGAGAATCCCCCACAGGCGTTTTCGACCGGCTGAGGCGCGATCGCGCCCGGACTCAGAGCTGGTACCACTTTGCACTGAGGCGACTGAACACGCGGTCCGGGTACCAGCGCTGGCCGCGGCTGCCGTTGTAACGCGCCAGCGCTGCGCGCCGGTCGCCCTTCTCCTTCTCGAGGTAGTAGGCGAGGATTCGGCAGCCGTACAGAAGATTGGTCTGGATGTCATGCAGGTCGTCGTCGGGCCGGCCGATTTCGTCGCGCCAGAAAGGCATGACCTGCATCAGGCCGAGCGCCCCCGCCCAGGAGATCGCGTAACGGTCGAAGTTGCTTTCCACGTCGATCACCGCCAGCACCAGTTCCGGCGGCAGGTCGAAGCCGGAGGCGTAGCGGTGTGCCAGCCGGAGGATCAGCATCCGCTCGGTGGCATTCGGCACCTGGCGTTCCAGCCGCCGCGACATGTCGGTCAGCCAGACTTCGGCGTCGAAACGGTCGGCGAAACTGTCGGAGTTCTCCACCGCCTCGCGCAACACGCGCCGCAGCTCGGGATCCACCTCCTCGGGCAGCGGCTGCGCCGGCACGAGCGGCGCGCCGGCCAGCAACAGGGCGGCGAGGGCGGCGCGCATCACGGCGAGTGGCGGGCGATC
>CAZOSZ010000324.1:0-2187 GCA_964582505.1 uncultured Ectothiorhodospiraceae bacterium
GCCGCGCTCGTAGAGCACGCCCTTGCCGTAGGCGCCGCCGAGGCCCGCTGCGGCCCGCACAGACGTCATTCCAGTCAGAATCCTGTTCATTGCATTTCCCCTTTCAGCGCTCAGCGCTGTGGTGATGTGGCACCTCGCCACTTGGGCACAGGGTCGCCGCTATCGGTGGAAAGTCCGGTTCGCTGGCGCACCCGGCTCGCAGGA
This sequence comes from uncultured Ectothiorhodospiraceae bacterium, assembly GCA_964582505.1. GTDB lineage: Bacteria > Pseudomonadota > Gammaproteobacteria > Steroidobacterales > XN24 > XN24. The sequence continues at coordinate 205 of CAZOSZ010000324.1, forward strand.
CGTCAGGTCGACGCCATGCCGGCCCAAAGGCCACCAGGCGCTGCTGGTCTTCATCCCAGAGGGCGAGCGGCACCGACCGGAAGCTCTGTCGCAGAGTGAAGCGGATGATTTCCCGCAGCCCCGGGACGACAGACGTCGCTACCAGGCAATCCCGTAATCGTCCCCATAATCACTGGCCGCCCCATGCATCGCGCCGTGCTCGTGGTCGAACCAGATCGCGGTGGTCGGGTTGTAGGTGCGCGGCACAAGTTCCACCTTGTAGCCCAGGCTCGCCAGTTCCTCGCGGCTGTAGGGGGAGACGAGCGGCGTCACTTCGATGCGCCCCGGCTCGGCCTGGTGCGCGCCGAACGAGCTCTGCATCTGGTAGCTGAGGATATTGCCCCGGCCCTCCGCGGCCTGCTGCACGTTCATGTCCCACTCGACCATGTTGAGGAAGAACTGCAGCAGGTTCTGGTCCTGGGAGTCGCCGCCCTGCACGGAGAAGGCCATCAGCGGCCGGCCGTCCTTGAGCGCGAGGGTGGGCGTGAGCGTCACGCGCGGCCGCTTGCCCGGTTCGACCACGTTGTAGGGATTCAGCTGCTCATCCAGCACGAAGCTCTGCATGCGCTGGCTGAGTCCCACGCCCGTGTTGCCGGCGACGAAGGCCGGGATCCAGCCGCCGGAGGGCGTCACCGACACCACCCAGCCCTCGGCGTCGGCGGCCTGGATGGAGGTGGTGCCGGCGAGGAAGGCCTCGCCCGGCGTCATGGCGCTGGCCTGCTGAAAGCCGTCCACGCCAAGTGCCTCGGCATCGGGTGGCACCGGCGTCCACTGCTTGCGCAACTCTTCAAAGGGGTTCTTCTCGCCCTGGAAGGGGTAGGGATCGCCGGGCTTCAGCGCCGTGATTTGCTTGTCCATGGAGATCAGCGCGCGGCGCCGTGTCGCGTAGTCCTTCGACAGCAGGCCGCGCACCGGCTCGGCCGGCGGGTAATAGGGGTCGCCGTAGTAGAAATCGCGGTCGGCGTAGGCCAGCGCCATCGCCTGGTAGAGGGTGTGAACATAGCGCGTGGAGTTGTAGCCCATGGCCCTGAGGTCGAAACCCTCGAGGATGTTCAAGGCTTGCAGCATCACCGGGCCCTGGGTCCAGGTCGTGAGCTTGTAGACCTCGATGCCGCGGTAGTTCGTGCTGACCGGCGCCTCGATCTTCACTTCCCACTTTGCGAGGTCCTCGGCGGTGAACAGCCCGCCGTGGGCGCGCGTGGCGCGCACGATCTCCGCGGCGATGTCGCCGCGATAGAAGCGCTCGTAGGCGGCATGGATGGCTTCCTTGCGACTCTTGCCCGCGGTCAGCGCTGCGGCCTCGGCCTCGACCAGTTTCTCCAGCGTAGCCTTCAACTCCGGCTGGCGGAAGATCTCGCCGGGCGCGGGCGCAGCGCGCCTGGACGGGTCGTCGGGATCGAAGTGCGGCAGGAACACGCGCACCGAGTCGGGCCACTGCTCGATAATCTGGCGGCGGCGTTCGATGTTGGCCGACTGCGAGGCCTCGATGGGATAGCCCTCGGCGAGCTGGATGGCGGGCGCCAGTACCTCGGCAAGGCTCAGCCGGCCGTACTCGGCGAGCATCACCATCAGCCCGCCAGGCGTGCCCGGCGTGACCGCGGCCAGCGGACCGAACTCGGGCGGGTAGAGCAGGCCTTGCTCGCGGAAGAACTCGACCGTGGCCCCGGTGGGCGCCACGCCTAGCGCGTTGATGCCGATCACCTGCTTCGTGTGCGGGTTGTAGATGAGCGCCTGCGTCTCGCCGCCCCACCCAAGCGTGTCCCACATGGTCGAGGTGGCCGCCAGCATCGCCACAGCCGCGTCGACGGCGTTGCCGCCCTGTAGGAACATCATCGCCCCAACTGTGGCGGCCTGCGGCTTTCCGGTCACGGCCACCCAGTGCTTGCCGTGCAAGATCGGCCGCGTGGTCTCCAAGGCTGGGGTTTGGGCCGAAACCATGAGTGA
>CAZOSZ010000325.1:0-2185 GCA_964582505.1 uncultured Ectothiorhodospiraceae bacterium
GCCGCTCCTACTGGTACATCGTCGCGCTGTGCGTGGTGTTCTACGCCACGGTGTTCCCGTTCCGGACTTTCGCGATCGATTATTTCCAGCAGGCGCACGGCCTCGACCGTGAGACCGCGGGCCTGTTGAGCAGCATGCTGCCGATGGCGGCGATCATCGCAACGCCGCTGTTCGGGCTGTGGGTCGACCGGGTAGGGCGGCGCTCGCTGTTCATGGCGGCCGGCTCGCTGGTGATGCTGCCGCTGTTCATGATGGTGACCTATCTGCCGCCGGGGCCGCTGGTGTCGCTGGTGCCCTTCGTCGGCGGGCCGCAGGTGCCGCTGACCCTGCTGGTGGTGATCCTGCTTCTGGGCGGCGTGTTTTCGCTGATCCCGGCGGTGATGTGGCCTTCGGTCGCCTACATTGTCGACGGCCGCCGACTAGGCTCCGCCTATGCCCTGATGACATTCTGCCAGCAGCTGGGCTGGGCGATCGTACCGATCGTCGTCGGCGCGCTGAACGACCTCAACAGCGCCGGACCGGACAACCCGGCCGGCTATGCGCCGAGCATGTGGTTCTACACCGGCCTGGCCTCGCTGGGTCTGTTCTTTGCCTGGAAGCTGTGGCAGACCGAGACCGGTCCCGGCGGGCACGGACTGGAGACCATCACCAGTCGTTGAGACGTTCACTGACACGCGAAGATTCTGTACCCTTTCCGGTCTTCCGCCCCAGGAGTAACTTTCTTGAACACGCGCATCCTCCTGATCGCCCTTGCCATGACCCTCGCGGCCTGCGGGCCGGACGAGCCGCCCGGGGAACCGGCCGCCCGGGCGTCCGCCGCCATTGGCGCCTGGGGCATCGACTTGACCGTAATGGACCCCGACGAGGCGCCGGGCGACGATTTCCACCGCTACGTCAACGGCCATTGGCTCGACACCTTCGTGATGCCCGCCGACAAGGCGCGTTACGGGATCTTCGATGCGCTCAGGGAGAGCTCCACCGAGCAGGTCCACGCCATCATCACGGAACTGGCCGCGGCAGACGCCGCGGACGGCACGCTCGAGGAGAAGGTGGGCGAGTATTACGCCACCTGGATGAACACCGAGCGGCTCAACGAGCTGGGCGCCAGACCGCTCGCGCCGCACCTGGAGAGGATTGCCGCCATCGAGGACCGCGAGGGGCTGATGGCGGCCTTCGCAAACGTGCACAACACCGGGCCGTTCGGCGTCGGCATCATTCCCGACCCGGCCGACACCACGCGCTACACGGTGTTCGCCGGCCAGGACGGGCTGGGCATGCCGGACCGCGACTACTATTTGCTCGACGACGCGCGTTTCGCCGAATTCCGCGCCGCGTACCGTGAATACGTCATCAAAATCCACGAGCTGGCCGGCATTGACGGTGCGGTGGCGAAGGCCGACGCGATCATCGCGCTGGAGACCGAGCTGGCGCGGACCCATTGGACCCGCGCCGACAGCCGCGACATCCAGAAGATCTACAACCCGATGACCGTCGCCCAGCTCAAAGAACTTGCGCCGCAGTTCGCCTGGGAACGGATGTTCGACTCGCTCGGTCTCGGCGGCGTCGAGCCCATCGTGGTCGCGCAGCCGTCGGTCATGACCGCAGCGGGCGAGATGCTCGACAACGTGCCGCTCGAGACCTGGAAGCACTACCTCGCCTTCCACTTCATCCGTGCCAATGCGCAGTTCCTGTCGGACGATTTCGACCAGGCCAATTTCGAGTTCTACTCCAGGACCCTCAGCGGCATCGAGGAACAGCGCGAGCGCTGGAAGCGTGGCGCCGACCTGGTCAACGCCAATCTCGGCGAGGCCGTCGGCAGGATCTACGTGCAGCGCCACTTCCCGCCGGAGGCGAAGGCGCAGATGGACGAGCTGGTCGCGAACCTGCAGGCGGCCCTCGAAGAGCGCCTCGTCCGGAACGAGTGGATGGATGACGAGACCCGCGAACAGGCGCTCGCCAAGCTCGCGACCTTCGAGCCGCGCATCGGCTACACACAGAAGTGGACCGACTACGAGCCGCTGGAAATCGAGGCCGGCGAGATGCTCGGCAACGCCCTGCGAGTGACCGAATTTCTCTGGAAGGAACAGCTGATCAGGCTGGGCGGGCCGGTGGACCGCGCCATCTGGCCGTATCCCCCGCAGACGGTGAACGCCTCCTACAACCCGCTGCTGAACCAGATCACGTT
>CAZOSZ010000326.1:0-2169 GCA_964582505.1 uncultured Ectothiorhodospiraceae bacterium
CTGACCATGCTGCTGATCGGACGCGGCATCGTGCTCGGCCTGACCGGCGGCAAGTCGGTCCTCTATTCGACCAAAGCGGCCGCGTTCCCCCTCTTTTTCGGCCTCGGCGAGACCAATGCCCTCGGTTTCAACAACCAGATCCCGATCGCGATCGCCGTTGTCGTGATCGGCGCCTACGTCCTGGGCAAGACCCGCTGGGGCTACGAGACCTTCGCCACCGGCGGCAACGAGCAGGCGGCGGTCTACGCCGGCATCCCGACACATTGGGTTAGGATCCGCGCCTATCTGCTGTCGGCGCTGTGCGCCACCATCGCCGGGCTGATGGCGGTGGCGCAGGACAAGGGCACGACCTCGCAGTCCGGTCTCGGCGCCGAGTTGATCGTGATCGCAGCGGTCATCATCGGCGGCGCGTCGATCCTCGGCGGCCGCGGCCGAGTGACCGGGAGCTGCCTGGGCGCGGTGCTCACCGTACTAATCGACAAGGTCCTGCGCGAGGGCGTGCCGATCACCCGCACGATCATCGTCAACGACGTCGAGGTGCAGGTCCGAGCGGTCTCCTCGCTGCCGGTCGGCGCCGTGCCGGTGTTTCTGGGCCTGCTCCTGCTGGTGGCCGTGCTGATCGAGCCGCATGTCGTGCGCCGTCGACTGCCGGCGCGACTTTGGGCATGGCTGCGCGGGCGGCCACCGCCGGTCGTGGTCGAGATCGGCGGCATCGCCCTCGAAGGCGCTCAGACCAAGGGCTCCATGGCCAGCGACAAGGCGTTGGACGCGCGCGGCCTCGGCAGGTTCCTCGCCAGGCGCGACGCGCTCGCGATCATCCTGACCGTGGCCCTGTGGCTGGTCGGCCTCTGGCTGCGCCCGGACTACTGGTGGAATCTGCCCAACACCTTCGCCATCCTCTTAAACTACACCGAGCTCGCCCTGCTCACCGTCGGACTCACCTACGTCATCGCCTGCGGCGACATCGACCTTTCGGTCGGCGCGGTGCTGGCGTTCGCCGGTGGCACGGCAGCCTATTTCCTGAAGGTGCTCGGCGCCGATCCGGTGACCGCGGTCGCGATGGGCATGCTGGCCGGCAGCCTCGCCGGCGCGATCAACGCGCTGGTGGCAGTCGGCTTCGGCCTGCCGGCCTTCATCGCAACGCTCGGCATGTTTTACATCGCCCGCGGCCTCGGGGCCTGGCTGGTCGCCGGGCAGCAACTGACCGGCTGGAGCGAGAGCTACAACCTGCTCGGCCGCAAGGTCGGCGACATCCTGAGCTATCTCGCCATACCGCTGCCGCCGGGCCTGGTGCGCACGATCGCCGACGTGGTCAGCGTCCAGACCGTGTGGCTGGCCGTGGTCGCGGCGATGGCCGGTATCGTGCTGGGCTACACAGTCCTCGGCCAGCAGGTCTACGCGACCGGCGGCAATCGCCGCGCCGCCGACTATGCCGGCATCAGCACCGCCCGCGTGCGGGTGATCGCGCTGATGCTCTCGGCGCTCTGCGCCTCGATGGCCGGCATCATCAACGTCGCTTTCTTTCGCAGCTTCAATCCGGTCGCCGGCCAGTTCCGCGAGCTCGACGCCATCGCCTCGGTCATCATCGGCGGCGGCTCGATCTTCGGCGGCTATGGCACGATCATCGGCTCGCTGGCCGGCGCTGCGGTGATCACGCTGGTGCGGGCGCTCCTCCAGCTCAACATCATCACCGCCGACGGCCGCTCGATCGTCCTGCCGCAGCACTGGGTCAACGCCTTCATCGGCATGATCCTGATCGCCGCGGTCCTGGTGGACATCTGGGTTCGTCAGGCCAACATCCTCGGCCGGCTGCGCGATGCGCTGTCGCGGCGGCAGCCGGCTGTGCGGGAGGCCGCCCATTCCTGAGATCACCCAGAACGCCACGCCGCCGATCATCGAGATGCGGCGCATCAACAAGGCGTTCGGTGCGGTTACCGCGCTCGCCGACGTCGATCTCGTCCTCTATCCCGGCGAGATCCTGGGCCTCGTCGGCGACAACTCGGCCGGCAAGTCGACGCTCATGAAGATCCTGACCGGTGCCTATCAGCGCGATTCCGGCGAGGTCCTGGTCGCCGGCCAGGAGACTCATTTCAAGAGCCCGCACGACAGCCGCACGGTCGGCATCGAGATGATCTACCAGGACTTCGCGCTGTGCGGGAACATGGACGT
>CAZOSZ010000327.1:0-2168 GCA_964582505.1 uncultured Ectothiorhodospiraceae bacterium
CCTGCCCTGCGAAGTCGTACCGGGGATCACCGCCGCGCTCGGCTGCGCCGCGGCGACGGGGCTGCCGTTGACGCTGCGCGGCAAGGCCCAGGCCCTGACGCTCGTCACCGCGCAAGGCGGCGATGGGCTCGACTCGCTCGACTGGCCCGGCCTGGGCGCGGCACGGCACACCCTGGCCATCTATATGGGCGTCGCCCGCGCTGCCCAGATTCGCGACCGCCTGCTGGCACACGGCCGCGCGCCGAGCACCCCGGTCGCGCTGATCGCCGACGGAACCACCGCGTCACAGAAGCTGGCCAAGGGCACGCTCGGCGAGCTGCCGGACCTGGTGCGGCGGCATGGCATCGCCGCCCCGGCTCTGATTATCATCGGCGAAACGGCCGCGCTTGCCGCCGACGAGCTGTGTGTGCCGGAAGCGCCGGCCGGTGATCTGGCGTCGAACTGGCGCCACATCGCGCTGGCCGGCTGACACTTCGAGTCCGTCTCGTTTCCGAACCCTCAGGACGACCATCCCATGATCCACGACAGCATTCTCGGCACGATCGGTGACACCCCGGTCGTGCGGCTCAACCGTATCGGGCCCGGGCACACGACGATCTACGTGAAGATCGAGGCCTTCAACCCGATGGCCTCGGTGAAGGACCGGCTCGCCTTCGCGATCATCGACGATGCCGAACGGCGCGGGCTGCTCAGGCCGGGCCAGACGGTCGTGGAGGCCACCTCCGGAAATACCGGCATCGCATTGGCGATGGTCTGCGCGGCGCGCGGTTACCCGTTCGTGGCCACCATGGTCGAGACCTTCTCGATCGAAAGACGGCGGCTGATGAAGGCGCTCGGCGCAAAGGTCATCCTGACGCCCGCCGCCGAGCGCGGCAGCGGCATGGTGCGCCGGGCCGAGGAACTGGCGGACAAGCATGGCTGGTTTCTTGCGCGGCAGTTCGAGAACGAGGCGAACCCCGCCTTCCACCGCCAGACCACCGGTCCGGAAATCCTGCAGGATTTCGCCGGCCGGCAACTCGATTACTGGGTCACCGGCTGGGGCACGGGCGGCACGCTGACCGGCGCCGGCGAGGTCATCCGCCTCGCCCGGCCGGACGTGAAGATCATCGCCACCGAGCCGGAGGGCGCCTCGCTGCTGGGCGGTCATGAGTGGAAGCCGCACAAGATCCAGGGCTGGACGCCGGATTTCCTGCCGGCGGTGCTCAATCGCGAGGTGTATGACGAGCTGGTGACGGTCACCGACGAGGAGGCGCGTGACTGTGCCCGCGCGCTGGCCGTGCGCGAGGGCATCCTGGTCGGCATTTCGGCCGGCGGCACGCTGGCCGCGACCCTCAAGGTGGCGGAGCGCGCCGAAGTCGGCTCGGTGCTGCTGGCCATGCTGCCGGACACCGGCGAGCGCTACCTCAGCACCTACCTGTTCGAGGGCATCGACGAGAGTTCCGACGAGGCCTGGCTCGCCGGCCTCGCCTGACATTCGCCCGTTGCGGCAATCCCGGGTGCCTTTGCGGGGCCCCGGGTGGTTAGCATGTCGCCACGCGAACGTCAGGGAGCGGCGGTTATTGGCGAAACGGATCGTGATCGTGCAGGGCCACCCGGACCCCGATGGCAGGCGCTATGGCCACGCGGTGGCGCAGGCCTACCGCGAGGGCGCAGAGCGGGCCGGGCACGAGGTCGAAGTGGTCAACGTGGCGCTGCTCGACTTCCCGTTGTTGCGCAGCAAGCAGGACTTCCATGGCGGCGAACCCGCGCCGGCCATTCGCGGATGCCAGCAAAGCATTGCGCGCGCAGATCACCTGGTGATCATCCACCCGCTGTGGCTGGGCTCCATGCCGGCACTGTTAAAGGGATTTCTCGAGCAGGTGTTCCGGCCGGAATTTGCCTTCGGCCGGCCTGAGCGTCCCGGCCGGCCGGGCAGGAAACTGCTGGCCGGCAAGAGTGCCCGGGTGATCGTCACCATGGGGATGCCGGGATTCGCCTATCGCTGGTTCTATGGCGCGCACGCCGTGAAGAGCCTGGAGCGCAATATCCTGGCATTCACGGGCTTCCGGCCGGTCCGGCGGACGCTGATCGGCATGGTCGAGGCGCGTAACGACCGCCACCGCGGCAAGCGGCTCGACCAGGTGCGCCGACTCGGCCAGCGCGGCGCGTGATCCCGGGCGGCCGAGCGG
>CAZOSZ010000328.1:0-2117 GCA_964582505.1 uncultured Ectothiorhodospiraceae bacterium
GCCGTGACCAGGCGCGGCTGGAGGCCGAGGCTGCGGTGCGCGCGGCGCCGCAGCTGCCGGAGGCGCACCACGCGCTGGCCATGTACTGGAGCATGGCCGGCGACCCCGTGCGCTCGGCCGACCAGCTTCGACACGCCGTGACTGCTGCGCCGTTCCGCGCTGATTTGTGGTTCGCCCGCGCGGTCCGCCTCCGCGAGGTAGGGCAGTGGGAGGAAGCCGCCGCAGACATGGAGCGCGCCATCGAGCTGGACCCGCGCAACTCCGCCACCCTCATGCAGGCCGCAGCGACATACGGTCGGATGCGCCGCTACCGTGACGCCATCGCCGGCTATGACCGCGTCATCGCCCTCGACTCGACCGACCTGATGGTCCAGCTGATCCGCGGGTACAGCTACCATCGCTTCGGCATTCTCGACTCCCTCGCCGCGATCGTGGACCGCATCCCCGCTGCCGAGGACGGTGGCGGCAACGTGACATGGGCCAGGCTGGTCGTGCTGCGCGGGCAGCACCGCCACGTCGAGGCGCTGGCCATGCTCGACCGGGCGCGGCACCCGCTCGTCAATGACGGCCTGCTCTACCGCCCACTGTCACTGCTGCGCGCGATGGTGCTCGATGGGCTCGGCGACTCTGCCAGCGCCCGCACGCACTACGACGCTGCACGCGTCCTGCTGGAGGACAGCAGCGCGGCGTACCCGCAAAATGGTCCCATCCGCGCCGCACTCGGCCTCGCATACGCCGGACTCGGCCGCCGTGATGACGCCCTGCGCGAGGCACGCACCGCGATGCAGCTCGCGCAACTCTCGGAAGCCCATATGCTCTCCACGGCCCTCATGGGCCTCGCCGTCGAGGTGTTCATCAGGGCCGGTGCCCACGATGAAGCGCTGGAGCTCATCGAGCTGCTCCTCTCGATCCCCGCGGGTCGCGAGATGTCCGTACCACTGCTGCGCATCGAGCCGATGTTCGACCCGCTGCGCAGCGACCCGCGGTTCGACGAGCTGATGCGCAGGTACTCCCGGCCTTGACGTCGTCGTCTGCGTCTGCAGCGCAGCAGAACGTCGCGCAACGCGCGGGTGTTCGCGGAGCGGCGAGTTGATGTGGAGCCCGCCACAGTCTTGAAGGTCCCCTGGCGATGTCGTGCCTGGCTACTGCGCTACCGCCGTCTGCTGGTGGAGCAGGATCCGCCACTCCCCGGCACGCTTGACCAACACATTCTTCTCCAGCGCGCGTGCGCGTCCAATTATCTCCGTCTCGATGTCGAGCACGGCTATCGTACCCGTGAGGAAGGTCAGGTTGCGGATCGTCGAAACGCGAGTCGTTCCAGCGAAGACGTTTGTGAACAGAAAAGTGTAGAGGTTGGTGATGGCCGCCGGGTCGTTGAGTACGACGCCGGTCGGACCTACCCAGTCGATGACGCTTCCGTACTGGGCTGCGTACGTCACGGGATCGGAGCCCCAGGTCTGGTCGAACGTGGTCACGATCTGCTGAATCGCCTCCACATCCCTCGGACTGCCACTGACGCTCGCCTGCACCTCTGGCGCCGTCCCGCCGCGGACGGCCACCGGTTCGTCATTGCAGCCACTGGCGAACGCGACTGCCAGTACGATTGCGCCGATCCTCCACGAATTCGACATGGGCCCTCACCTGTGATTGGGAGTTCTGTCTTGTCAAAAGGGTTAGCGAAAAAAAGGAGTCGAACGGCTCACGCGGATCCGCTGCGCACGCGCCGCTGGGAACAGCGGCCGGGACAGCTGAGGGAATGGCCGGACCGGGGAGACGGCACACTGGCGATGAGCAGCACACGGGTGACGAACGTGACTGACGCAAGGAGCAGCGGGAGCCAACTTCCGCCAGGCGTCCATTTTAGCGGGTCGCGAGGGAAGTGCAGTTCTGCGGCCGTGCGGTCCTGGAGCAGGTGGCGTCAGCCGTCGAGCTGGCGCTCGAGCGTAGCGTTCTCCGTGTGGAGCAGATGCGTGATGTCCGACGCCGTCTGCATGGAGTTCCGAAGGTCGGGGCGGGGAAGATCTGCCGCTGCAGTATAGATGCGGTCGGGATGCGGTTACAAGGATCTTCGCGGGGGCTGGGCAGGGCGGGCGCCCGGCAGCGGGCCGGGCGCGCTG
>CAZOSZ010000329.1:0-2117 GCA_964582505.1 uncultured Ectothiorhodospiraceae bacterium
GGTCGAATGCGCGCTGGCGGGACGCGGGGGGCACGTGTTTGCGCGCGCGGTCACCCCGCCGGCCTGCGTCAACATCGGCGTCGGCTACGGCGAGGAGGTCTGCCGCGAGCTCTACTCGAGCCCGCTGCGCCCCGAGCTGCGCTTCACCACCGAGACGGGCGTCTACGGCGGCCTGCCGGCGCCGGGCATCTATTTCGGCGCCGCGGTGAATCCCCAGCGGATGGAGAGTTCTGCGTGGATGTTCCGCCATTACCTCGAGCACCTCGATGCCACGGTGCTGGGTTTCCTCGAGGTGGACGACGTTGGCAACGTCAATGTCTCGAAGCGCGGCCCGCGGCTGACCGACTATGTCGGGCCGGGCGGCCTGCCGAGCATCACCGCCAGCGCGAAGACCTGCATTTTCGTCGGCAGCTTCATGCACGGCGCGCGCTGGCGGATCGAGGGCGCGCGCATGATCCTCGAGCAGGCGGGCACGCCAAAGCTGGTCGATAGTGTCTCGGAAGTCACCTTCAGCGGCCGGCAGGCGCTCAAGGCCGGCAAGCAGGTCTGGTACGTGACCCAGGCGGGCGCCTTCCGGCTGACCGACGGCGGGCTGGTGCTGGAAATCGTCATGCGCGGGCTCGAGGTGGAGCGCGACATCCGGCCGAACTGCGGCGTACGTTTCGGCCTGCCGCCCGGCGGCCCGGCCGAGGTGCCGGCCTGCGTGCTGACCGGCGTAGACTACCGGCTGGCCTGGGGCAGTGGCGCGGCGCGCGAGGGGGGCTCTGCATGAACGGGGGGGCACGCATCGCCCAGGTGCTGCACGGCCGCGGCATCCGCGAGATCTTCACGCTGTGCGGTGGCCACATCTCGCCCATCCTGGTGGAGGCCAAGCGGATCGGCATCCGGGTCACCGACGTGCGCGACGAGGCGACCGCGGTGTTCGCGGCCGATGCGCATGCGCGCCTGACGGGGATGCCCGGCGTGGCGGCGGTCACTGCCGGTCCGGGGCTGACCAACACCATTACCGCCCTGAAGAACGCCCAGCTGGCGCAGTCGCCGGTGCTGGTGCTCGGTGGCGCCACCGCCACCGCGCTGAAGAATCGCGGCGCGCTGCAGGACATCGAGCAGATGCCGCTGATGAAGCCGCACGTCAAGCACGCCCAGGCGGTGCGGCGCCTCCGCGATCTCGCGCCGGCGATCGTCGAGGCGCTCGAAGTGGCCGAAACCGGCGTCCCGGGGCCGGTATTCGTCGAATGCCCGGTGGACCTGCTGTACGACGAGCGGGTGATCCGGGGCTGGTACGCGGAGAGCATGCCGCGCGGCGAGCGATGGGCCGACAAGCTGGCCAGGCGCTACCTCGGCTGGCACATGAAGCGGTTGTTCGCCGGCAGCGATCGCATGCCGCCATTGGCTGCCGCACCGCCGGCGGTGCTGCCACGGCCGGGCGCGATCCACGAGATCGCCGAACGCGTCGCCGCCGCCGAGCGGCCGGTGATGGTCTGCGGCAGCCAGGCGGTGACACGTGCCGGCGACGCCGACCTGGTAAGTGCAGCGATCGTCCAGCTGGGCATTCCCGTCTACCTCTCGGGCATGGCGCGCGGGCTGTTGGGCGCTGCGCATCCGCTGCTGTTCCGGCACCGGCGCCGTGATGCCGTCCGCGGCGCCGATCTGGTGATTCTTGCCGGCGTGCCGTGCGACTTCCGTCTGGATTACGGCAGGCAGATACGCCGCAGCGCGCGGCTGGTGTCCTTCAACCTCAGCCGCCGCGACCTGCGGCTCAATCGAAAGCCGGACGACGGACTGCTGGCCGACCCGGGCCTGTGCCTGCGCGAGCTGGCCGATGCGCTGCGCACGCCTGTGCCACAGCGCAGTGAGTGGTTCGCGGCGCTGCGGGAACGCGAGCAGGCGCGCGAGGCCGATATCGACGCGCGTGCCGCGGTGAGCGGCAACGGCGTCAATCCGCTGCGGCTTTGCCGGGAGATCGACGCAGTCTTGCCCGAGGACAGCGTGCTGGTCGCCGACGGCGGCGACTTCGTCGCCACGGCCTCCTACACGGTGCGGCCGCGCGGCGCGCTTCGCTGGCTCGACCCGGGCGCGTTCGGCACGCTCGGCGTCGGTGGCGGCTTTGCGATCGG
>CAZOSZ010000330.1:0-2116 GCA_964582505.1 uncultured Ectothiorhodospiraceae bacterium
GGTGTGCGCGCCCGCCGCGATCGCCTTGGCGAGGTCGCCGGAATAGCGCATGCCGCCGTCCGCGATCAGCGGCACGCCGGTGCCCTCGAGCGCCGCGGCCACGTTGGCAATCGCGCTGATCTGCGGTACGCCGACGCCGGCCACCACGCGCGTGGTGCAGATGCTGCCCGGGCCGATGCCGACCTTGACCGCGTCGGCGCCCGCCTCGATGAGCGCCTTCGCGCCGTCCCCGGTGACGATGTTGCCGCCGACCACCTGGACCTGCGGGTAGGCTTGCTTGATCAGCCGCACTCGCTCGAGCACGCCCAGGGTATGGCCGTGCGAGGTGTCGACCACAATCACGTCGATGCCGGCCGCGACCAGCGCCTCGCAGCGCTCGTCGGTCTCCGGGCTGGTGCCCACCGCGGCGCCGACTCGCAGCGCGCCGCGCTCGTCCTTGCAGGCGTTCGGGAAGTCGGTGGCCTTCTGGAAGTCCTTGGCGGTGATCATCCCTTTGAGCCGGAAGTCCTTGTCGACGATCAGCACCTTCTCGATGCGGTGCTGGTGCAGCAGCAGCAGCACTTCGTCCTTGGCGGCGCCCTCGCGCACGGTCACCAGCCGCTCGCGCGGCGTCATCACTTCCGAGACCGGCAGGTCGAGCCGCGTCTCGAAGCGCAGGTCGCGATTGGTGACGATGCCGACGGTGCGCTCACCGTCCACCACCGGCACGCCCGAGATGCCGCGCGCGCGCGTCAGGTCGAGGACTTCCCGGACGGTCTTGTCGGGCGTCACGGTGATCGGGTCGTTGATGATGCCGCTCTCGTACTTCTTGACGCGCCGCACCTCGCGCGCCTGGGCCTCGGCCGTCATGTTCTTGTGAATAATGCCGATGCCGCCTTCCTGCGCCAGCGCAATGGCAAGCCGCGCTTCGGTGACCGTGTCCATCGCCGCCGAGACCAGCGGCAGATGCAGCTCGATTTCGCGGGTCAGCCGGGTGCGCAGGCTGACGTCCCGCGGCAGGATCTCGGAATAGGCAGGCTCGAGGAGCACGTCGTCGAACGTGAGGGCTTCCTGGATTATGCGCATCGCGGGCCCCTCGTTGCGGTCTGGGCGGGGTTAAACCGATCATTCTACGCGCCTGCTGGTCGAGGGTAAATCTCGAGGTATCATGCTGTGATGCCGTCACTCGAATCGCCATTCCCCGAGCGCGAGGTCTGGACGGTCTCGCGGCTCAACCGCGAGGTCCGCCTGCTGATCGAGTCGGGCCTGCCCGCGCTGTGGATCGAAGGCGAGGTCTCCAACCTCGCGCGGCCGGGCTCCGGCCACGTCTATTTCTCGCTGAAGGACGAGGCCGCGCAGGTACGCTGCGCCATGTGGCGTTCGACCGCGCTCAGGGTGTCCTTCCCGCTGCGCAACGGCATGCAGCTGCTGGTGCGCGCGAGGGTCAGCATGTACGAGCCCCGCGGCGAGTACCAGCTGATCATCGAGCACGCCGAACAGGCCGGCGAAGGCGCGCTGCGGCGGCGCTTCGAGGAGCTCAAGGCGCGGCTGCGTGAGGAGGGCCTGTTCGACGAGGCCGCCAAGCGCCCGCTGCCGCGGCTGCCTCGCCGGATCGGCGTGGTCACCTCGCCGACCGGCGCCGCGATTCGCGACATCCTGCACGTGCTGGCGCGCCGCTTTCCGGCCGTGCCGGTGCTGGTGTATCCGGTCCCTGTGCAGGGCGAGAGCGCCGCGGGCCAGATTGCCGCGGCCCTGGCCCTCGCCTCGCGGCGGGCGGACTGCGATGTGCTGATCCTGGCCCGCGGGGGCGGCTCGCTCGAGGATCTGTGGAGCTTCAACGAGGAGGTCGTGGCGCGCGCGATCCGGGGCTGCCGCATCCCGGTGATTTCCGGCATCGGCCACGAGGTGGATTTCACGATCGCAGATTTCGCCGCCGACCGGCGGGCGCCGACGCCTTCCGGTGCGGCGGAGCTGGCGGTCCCGGATGCCGCCGAATGGCTCGGCCGGCTGGAGAAGGATGCAGGCCGATTTCACGCCGCGATCACCCGCCGGCTGGCGACTCTGGCCGAGCGGCTCGGCTGGCAGCAGCGGCGGCTGGCGGTTGCCCATCCCGGCCAGCGACTTCGCCAGCACGGCC
>CAZOSZ010000331.1:0-2103 GCA_964582505.1 uncultured Ectothiorhodospiraceae bacterium
CCCTCGCCAGCGGCGCGACCGGCACCGGTGCGATGCCCACGCCCACCGCCCCGCCAGCCGCGGCGGCGCGCCGCAGTTGCCAGCCGATGATCCGGTCCATGCGTGACAGCTCCGATTCAAGCGTCTCGCGCCTTCCTGCCGCCAGCGGCTCGGGGCCGGCGAGCAGGGAGCGGATGGCCGCCAGCGGCGTTTTCAGGCTGTGCGCGAGATTGGCGAGGCTTTCCCGGTAGCGTTGCTGCCGGCCGCGCTCACGTCGCAACAGCGCGTTGAGATTCGTCGCCACGCCCTGCAGCTCCTCGGGGTAGGCGCTGGAGAGCTGCTCGCGCCGGCCGGTCTCCATCTCGTGGATCTCGCCCTCGATGCGGCCCAGCGGCCGCAACACGGCGCGCAGCACGAAGCCCAGCACCGCAAGAGTCGCCACGGCAAGCACGCCGAACCAGCCGACCAGGCCAAGCCGGAAGGCCCGCCGCTGGGCGCGCCACGGCTCCAGGCTCTGGGCGACGACGAAGCGGAACGACTCCAGCTCGCCGGCCTCGAACTCCCAGGCGATAGTCATGCTGCTAAGCGCCAGGCCGGGACCGCCCGGCTCGGCCTGAATGCGTTCGTCGCGCACGCCCGGCAGTCCGGCCGGAGGCAGCTCGAATTCCAGCGAGACGGCTGAAGGCGAGCGCCAGACCACCGTGCCGTGGGCGTCGCGGATCTCGGCATGCAGTCCGGAGTCGGGGCTCAGCATGCGTCCGTCCGGCGGCTCCGGCAGCGTCAGCGTCAGCGATTCCTCGACCGGCTCGGCCGCCGCGATCAGCGCCATGAGCTGGGCCTGCAGTACCTCACTGCGCGCCCTGGCCAGGCTTGCCGCGAGGCTCCACTCGAGCACCGCGACCGTCGCGCCGAAAAACAGCAGCAGGGCCAGCGCCAGGCTCAGCAGGACCCTGCGCCTGAGCGAACCGGTCGGCAACCCTGGCCTCATGCCCCGGCGGCCGCTCAATCCTTGCCGACCGGAATCAGTGTGAAGCGATAGCCGCGGCCGCGCAGCGTCTCGATCGGCTTCAGATCGCCCTCGGGGTCGAGCTTGCGGCGCAATCGTCCGACGAACACCTCGATGGTGTTGCTGTCGCGGTCGTAGTCCTGCTCGTACAGGCGCTCGATCAGCTCGGTGCGCGAGACCACCTGGCCGGCGCGCAGCACCAGGCATTCCAGCAGCCGGTACTCGAAGCTGGTCAGCTCGACCGGCTGGCCGTGCAGCTCGACGCGCTGTGCCGCAGGCTCGAGACGCAGTGCGCCGAAATCGAGCACCGGCTGCGCCCAGCCCGCCGCACGGCGCACCAGCGCCTCGAGCCGCGCCAGCAGTTCCTCGGTATGGAAAGGCTTGACCATGTAATCGTCGGCGCCCGCCTTGAGGCCCGCGACCTTGTCCTGCCAGCGATCCCGGGCGGTGAGAATCAGCACCGGCAGGCTACGTCCGTTGCCGCGCAGGCGCTCGATCAGTTCCATGCCGGACATCTGCGGCAAGCCGAGGTCGACAATCGCCACGTCGGGCGCCATCTCCTCGGCCAGGTACAGGCCCTCGCGACCTTCGGCGGCCTCGTCCACCTGCCAGCCGGCCGCACGCAGTGCTGCGGCCAACCCGCTGCGCAGCACCTCATCGTCCTCGACCAGCAATGCGCGCATCGTGCCCGCCTCCGCCTCGAATTCGCCCGCCGCCGCAACGGGCCTTCAGTAGATCCGCCCGGTCTCGGCATCCACGTGCCAGGTGCGCACGCGGCCGTCCTCGGTGATCACGCGAATCCGGTGGACGGTGCGGCCCTTGTCGCGCTTGGTCTCGGCACGCAGCACCTGGCCACCGCTGTGCTCCCTGACCATTCGCGTCGCCTGGGCGAGACTGATGCCGTTGGAAGCCTGGGCGATGCGCGACGGCTCGGCCGCGGCCGGCTCGAACAGCCCGGTGCCGCCCGCCAGCATCGCCGCGGCACAGAGCAGCGCCGCCACGAGACCGTGGCGGCGACTGCGATTCCGGCATTGGCGTGTGGCGGTGCTCATGTTCAGGTCCCGGAAGGGTGGTATCGGCGCCTCATTTATGCAAGTAGGAGCGGCTTCAGCCGCGAT
>CAZOSZ010000332.1:0-2070 GCA_964582505.1 uncultured Ectothiorhodospiraceae bacterium
GTGGCCGACGCGCCGCGCGCCCGCGCCGCGGCGATCGATCGTGGCGCCACAGCCCTGGCCAACAAGCCGGCGACCCTGCCGGTGCGCACCCCGGTCATCGAGGGCATCGGCGGCAGCGCGCTTTACCTGGTGGACCGCTACGGTGAGCGTGGCTCGATCTACGAAATGGATTTTGAGTTTTTCGACGGCGTGGATCGTCATCCCGTGGGCTTCGGCCTGACCTTCATCGACCACCTCACGCACAACGTCTATCGCGGCAACATGGACAAGTGGGCGGGGTTCTACGAGCGGATCTTCAACTTCCGCGAGATCCGCTACTTCGACATCAAGGGGGCGCAGACCGGCCTGGTGTCGCGCGCCATGACCGCGCCGGACGGCATGGTGCGCATCCCGATCAACGAGGCCACCGACGACAAGTCGCAGATCGCCGAGTACCTGCAGGAGTACAACGGCGAGGGCATCCAGCACATCGCCCTGTTCACCGATGACATCTACGGGACGGTCGAGGCGCTGCGCACGGAGGGCATCGAGTTCCTCGACGTGCCGGACACCTACTACGAGATGGTCGCCAGCCGGGTGCCCAGGCACCGCGAGGACCTCGCGCGGATGCGCGAGAACCGTATCCTGATCGATGCCGACAATGAGACGCGCGAGCGCCTGCTGCTGCAGATCTTCACCCAGACCTGCGTCGGGCCGATATTCTTCGAGATCATCCAGCGCAAGGGCAACGAGGGCTTCGGCGAGGGCAATTTCCAGGCCCTGTTCGAGTCGATCGAGCGCGACCAGATGCGGCGGGGTGTCATCTAGGGCCTGTTCACACCTGGCCCGGGAGAAGTCCGATGAGGAAATGGATCACCTTCCCGAAGCTGGAGGGCGCCGCCTCCCGCCAGGCGCACGCCGACATACCGTCGGGCAGCTTTGAGCGCGAACTGGGCAAGGAAGGCTTCTTCGGCCCGGCGACTCACATGTATCACCGGCGGCCGCCGACCGGCTGGAGCGACTTTGTGGGGCCGCTGCGACCTCGCGCGTTCGACACCACCCGGCTCGGGGAATCCGTCGATACGCCCTGGAAGGCGCAGTTGCTGTTCCATAACGCATCAGTCAGGTTGCGTTACTGGAAGCTGGCGCGCAGCATGCCGGCGCTGGCGCGCAACTCGGACGGCGACGAGCTGCTGTTCCTGCATTCGGGCACGGCGCGACTGTATTGCGACTACGGCCGGCTGGAGCTGGCCGAGGGCGATTACCTGCTGCTGCCGCGCGGCACCATGTGGCGGCTCGAGCTGGATGGCGCGATTTCCGCGCTGCTGATCGAAGCCACCAACGACAGCTTCCGGCTGCCGGACAAGGGAATACTCGGGCCGCACGCGATCTTCGACGAGGCAATGCTCGACACGCCGGTGATCGACGCGGATTTCCTCGCCCAGCAGGACGAGCGCAGCTGGCGCGTCGAGGTCAAGCGCCGCGAGCAGATCTCGGTGATCACCTACCCGTACAATCCGCTGGACGCGGTCGGCTGGAAGGGCGACCTGGCGCCGGTGCGCATCAACTGGCGTGCCATCCGGCCGCTGATGTCGCACCGCTATCACCTGCCGCCTTCCGCGCACACCACCTTCGTCGCTGGCCGCTTCGTGGTGTGCACTTTCGTGCCGCGGCCCTTCGAGAGTGATCCGGGCGCGCTGAAGGTGCCGTTCTTCCACAACAACGACGACTTCGACGAGCTGATTTTCTACCATGCCGGAGAGTTTTTTTCGCGCGACAACATCCACCCGGGCATGATCACCCTGCATCCCTGCGGCTTCACCCATGGCCCGCACCCCAAGGCGCTGAAGAACATGCTCAAGCAGGCGGCCCCGGGCACCAACGAGGTGGCGGTGATGCTGGATACCCGCGATGCGCTCGAGGTCGGCGAAGACGCGGCGGCGATCGAGCGGCCCGAATACGTGGAAAGCTGGAAAGGCGGCGGCAGTTGAAGCTCGGCAGCCTGAAGGGCGGCGGCCGCGACGGCACGCTGGTGGTGGTCAGCCGCGGGCTGGATCGCGCGGTGCGCGCCAGCGCCATCGCGCCGACCCT
>CAZOSZ010000333.1:0-2063 GCA_964582505.1 uncultured Ectothiorhodospiraceae bacterium
GCGGAATCCTCTGGCGGCTGAGCGCTGCAGTCCGGTCCTGGCGAAGTCCGTGTCGCCTTCCTTAGAACTGCGATTTTCGGGCGAAATCGCACTTCTAAGCCGCCAATAACCCCCTTTTTGAGGCGTTTATCTTGCTAGATCAACAAGTTATAACGGTCCGACCCGGCAAGTGTGAACCAGTTCGCGGCATATTGGGGCGGATTCTGATTATGTTCAGCGGGTGCGCTTCCATACCGCCATAGGGCGTCGGATCGCCCGCTACCTGTCCGCGCCGCGCAATGGCGCGCTGCGGATCGCCACGAGCAGTCGCGACAAGCTCGCAGTCACGCTTCGCAAGGGCGACGTGTTGCTGGTCGAAGGCACCAGCCTGTTCGCCGGCGCGATCAAGTACCTCACCCAGTCCACCTGGTCGCACAGCGCCCTGTACATCGGCGACGCTCTCGGGCCGCCGCCCGACGGCGGCGAGCCCGGCGTGCTCATCGAGGCCGACATCAACGCCGGGGTGCGCGCCGTGCCGCTGTCGGATTACTGGGACCTGCACTACCGCATCTGCCGGCCGGTCGGCCTGTCGCCCGCCGAGATCGATCGCGTGGTCGGCTATGCCGTCGAACGCATCGGCCACCAGTACGACACCAAGAACATCTTCGACCTGTTGCGCTACCTGCTGCCCACGCCGCCGGTGCCGCGCCGCTGGCGCCGCAAGCTGCTGGCGCTCGGCAGCGGCGACCCCACGCGCGCGATCTGCTCGACGCTGATCGCCCAGGCCTTCCAGAGCATCGACTACCCGATCCTTCCGGAGATCTACGTCGAGGGCGAGCTCGACGCCGCCGCCCGCGCCGAACATCACGAGTGGCTGCACATCCGCCACTACAGCCTGTACGCGCCGCGCGACTTCGACGTCTCGCCCTACTTCCAGATCGTCAAGCCGATGCTGGCACACGGCTTCAATCACCGCGCGCTGGACTGGGCCGACACCCAGCTGCTCGGGGCGCTGAAGCTGGAAGGGCCACACCTGCCGGTGTAGCGCAGCGCGCCCGGCCGAGCCTGCCGCGCGGCAAGCGGCGGCGCCGGGTCACTGGAGACGAGGCGGTTACTGCAGCGCGAACCGCAGCCGCAGCCTGACCAGCCGCTCGTAAGTCACGCCGTCCGCCTCGAACGGCTCGTAGCGGTAGCGCGTGACCGCATTGATGGCGGCCCGGTCAAAGGCGCCAGCCGGTTCCGCTTCGGCAACCACGATCTCGCGCGGCCGGCCGTCGCGGCCGACGATGAACTCGAGTTCGACCCAACCCTCGGTGCCCCGGCGCAACGCGGCCTCGGGATAGCTTGGCGCGCGGTAATCGAGCAGCTTGAGTTCATCGGCCGGCGCCGCGGCATCCAGGAACGCAGCCTGCCTGCGGGCCACGGTCATCTCCGCGGTCAACAACGCGAGCTGGACGGAGTCGGATTCGAGCTGCCCGATCCCGGCCAGCCAGCTCTCCGCCGCGCTCCAGTCCGCGGCGGCGAGCGCCTCCCGGAAGTTCGCCTCGAGCATCGTGATCAAGGCGTCCCAGGGTTCCTGCAGCCCGGGATGCATCAGGTTCTCGGCCTTGAGGCTGGCGAGATAGAACGCGGCGCTGTCCGACTCGGGCGCGATCAGCTGCCCCTCGCGCAGTCGCTCGAGACCGAGCGCGAGCATCTCGGCCTCGCGTTCCTGCTGGCGCGCGTCGCGCACGGCAATCAGCCGCTGGTCGAGATCGGCCAGCACCGTCGTGTCCACGCCGAGGTTACGCGCCTCGGTGATCAACGCCTCGGCCTGGCCGGTGTCGCCGGCGTCCAGCAACTGCCGCGTCGCCGCCACCAGCGCGGCGCCCAGCTTCAGCCGCAGCGCGACCACGGCGTGCACCTGGCCCGGATGCGCGATGCCGATCGTGTCGCTCACGGAGACCTCGAAACAGCCGAGATCCAGCAGCCGCGCGCCCACCTCGGCGACGCGCCCCACCTCGACCGGACCCTCGAACGGACAGCCGAATGCGGTCGACAGGTAGCCGCGCAGCTCGTCGTCGTAAGGCTTGCGATACCATGCC
>CAZOSZ010000334.1:0-2057 GCA_964582505.1 uncultured Ectothiorhodospiraceae bacterium
CCAATCGTCCCCACATTCACATGCGGCTTCGTACGCTCGAATTTCGCCTTGGACACAGCGAGTACCTCTTATTTTCAGCCAGTTGCCTTGCCCGGGCCCGGGGCCTCAGGAAGCCTTCTTGATCACGGCGTCGGCCACGTTGTTCGGCGCCTCGTTGTAGTGGCCGAACTCCATGGAGTAAGTAGCGCGGCCCTGGCTCATCGAGCGCAGGTCCGTGGCGTAGCCGAACATCTCGGCCAGCGGCACCTCCGCGCGGATGATCCGCCCGGACGGCGCCTCTTCCATGCCCTGCACCAGGCCGCGGCGCCGGTTCAAATCGCCCATCACGTCGCCCATGTAGTCCTCGGGCGTCACGACTTCCACCTTCATGATCGGCTCGAGCAGCACCGGGCGCGCCTTGCTGCAGGCTTCCTTGAAGGCCATCGAGCCGGCGATCTTGAACGCCATCTCGCTCGAGTCCACCTCGTGGTACGAGCCGTCGAACAGCGTCACCTTGACGTCCACCACCGGGTAGCCGGCGAGCACGCCGCTGCCGAGCTGTTCCTGGATGCCCTTGTCCACCGCCGGGATGTATTCCCTGGGAATCACCCCGCCGACGATCGCGTTCTCGAAGGCATAGCCGGCGCCCGGCTCCTGCGGCTCGACCTTGATCCAGACATGACCGAACTGGCCGCGGCCGCCGCTCTGGCGGACGAAACGGCCCTCCTGCTCCACCGGCTTGCGGATGGTCTCGCGGTAGGCCACCTGCGGCTTGCCGACGTTTGCCTCCACTTTGAACTCGCGCTTCATGCGGTCGACGATGATCTCGAGGTGCAGCTCGCCCATGCCCGAGATGATGGTCTGGCCGGACTCCTCGTCGGTGTGCACGCGGAACGACGGGTCCTCCTGCGCCAGCTTGGACAGCGCCATGCCCATCTTTTCCTGGTCGGCCTTGGTCTTGGGCTCGACCGCCACCGAGATCACCGGCTCAGGGAACTCCATCCGCTCCAGCGTGATCAGCTGCTTCAAGTCGCACAGCGTGTCGCCGGTGGTGACGTCCTTCAGGCCCACTGCGGCGGCGATGTCGCCGGCGTGCACTTCCTTGATTTCCTTGCGCTCATTGGCGTGCATCTGCAGGATGCGGCCGATGCGTTCCTTGCGGCCCTTGACCGAGTTGTAAAGCGTGTCACCGGACGACAGCACGCCCGAATAGACCCGGAAAAAAGTCAGGTTGCCGACAAACGGGTCGGTGGCGATCTTGAAAGCCAGCGCCGCGAACGGCTCGCTGTCGGCAGGCTTGCGCACGCCCTCGCTGCCGTCGTCGAGCAGGCCGCGGATCGGCGGCACTTCGGCGGGCGACGGCAGGTACTCGATCACCGCGTCGAGCATCGCCTGCACGCCCTTGTTCTTGAAGGCCGAGCCGCACAACACCGGGACGACCTCGTTGCGCAGCGTGCGCTGGCGCAGTCCCAGGCGGATCTCGTCCGGGGAAAGCTCCAGCGTTTCCAGGTACTTGTGGGTCAGCTCCTCGTTGCCTTCGGCGGCCGCCTCGACCAGCTTGTCATGCCACTCCTGGCAGAGCTCGGCCATCTCGGCGGGAATCTCGCCCAGCTCGAAGGTCATGCCCTGGGTGCTCTCGTCCCAATAGATGGCCCGCATTCGCAGCAGGTCGACGACGCCCGTAAAACTTTCTTCAGCACCGATCGGCAGCTGGATCGGCACCGCGGTGGCCTGCAGCCGCTCCTTGATCTGCCGCACCACGCGCAGGAAATTGGCGCCCGGGCGGTCCATCTTGTTGACGAAGGCCAGCCGCGGCACACCGTACTTGTTGGCCTGCCGCCAGACCGTCTCGGACTGCGGCTCGACGCCGCCGACCGAACAGAACACGCCGACCGCGCCGTCGAGCACGCGCAACGAGCGCTCCACCTCGATGGTGAAGTCCACGTGGCCAGGCGTATCGATGATGTTGATGCGGTGCTCGGGAAGGCTCTGGTCCATCCCCCTCCAGAAACAGGTGGTCGCCGCCGAGGTGATGGTGATGCCGCGCTCCTGCTCCTGCTCCATCCAGTCCATCACGG
>CAZOSZ010000335.1:0-2041 GCA_964582505.1 uncultured Ectothiorhodospiraceae bacterium
GGCCGGGTCGAGCACATCCGGCCGGTTGGTGGCCGCGATCACGATGATGCCCTCGTTGCCCTCGAAACCATCCATTTCCACCAGCAGCTGGTTGAGGGTCTGCTCGCGCTCGTCGTGGCCGCCACCCAGCCCGGCACCACGGTGCCGGCCCACAGCGTCGATCTCGTCGATGAAGATAATGCAGGGCGCATGCTTCTTGGCCTGCTCGAACATGTCACGCACGCGCGAGGCGCCGACGCCGACGAACATCTCCACGAAGTCGGAGCCCGAAATCGTGAAGAACGGCACCTTGGCCTCGCCGGCGATGGCGCGCGCCAGCAGTGTCTTGCCGGTGCCCGGCGAGCCCACCATCAGCACGCCCTTGGGGATCTTCCCGCCGAGCCGCTGGAACTTGGCCGGGTCCTTGAGGAACTCGACAATCTCGCTGACCTCGTCCTTGGCCTCTTCGACGCCCGCGACGTCGGCGAAGGTCACCGAGACCTGGTCCTCACCCAGCAATCGAGCCCGGCTCTTGCCGAAGGACATCGCACCGCGGCCGCCCGCGCCTCCCTGCATCTGCCGCATGAAGTAGATCCACACGCCGATCAGCAGCAGGATCGGGAACGAGGAGATGAACAGCTGCATGAGGAACGACTGGCGCTGCGGCGGGCTGGAGCGGAAGCTTACGCCGGCATTTTTGAGCTCGCCGATCAACGCGCGGTTGTCGGTCTCGGGGCTGTAGGTGGTGAAGCGCTCGCCGCTGGTGAACGTGCCGTTGATCTTGTCGCCCTCGAACACCACGTCGCTGACGGAACCGTCATCGACTCGCTGCAGGAAGGTCGAGTACGGGAGGTCCTGGGCAACCCGCGGTGCGGTCCCGAAGCTGTTGAAGACCGTCAGCAGCACGACTGCAATCACGATCCACAGGACGATGTTCTTGGCTAGATCATTCAAGAGCTGGTTCCTCAGCTTTGCCGCGGGACGCACGCCCGCTCAGCTTAGACACTACATGACCCGGTAGTTTCCCGCCACCAGGTAAAGCTCCCTGCTGCGATTCCGCGACGCCTTGGGCTTGCGCAGCCGGACCGTGGCGAAATGCCGGCGAGCCTCAGCGACCAGCGCATCGGTGCCCTCGCCCTGGAACACCTTGGCGACCAGCGCCCCGCCCGGGGCCAGTCGCGAGCGGGCGAACTCCAGTGCCAGCTCGGCCAGGTGCATGGCACGCGGCTGGTCAACCGCCGCCATCCCGCTGATATTGGGGGCCATATCGCTGAGCACAAGGTCCAGGCGCCGATTTTCGAGTGCGGCCTCGAGCGCCTGGAGCGCCGGTTCTTCCCTGAAATCAGCCCGGATCAAGTCCACGCCGGGCAGCGGATCCATCGGCAGCAGGTCCAGGGCGATCACCCTCCCGCGGCTGCCCACCTGGCTGACCGCATACTGGCTCCAGGCGCCCGGCGCGGCGCCCAGGTCCACGACTGTCATCCCAGGCTTGAATATCTTGTCTTTTTGCTGGATTTCCATGAGCTTGTAGACCGCCCGGGAACGCCAGCCCTCGAGCCTGGCGCGGCGGACGAACTCGTCCTCCACGTGCTCCTCCATCCAGCGCTTGCCCCGACGAGTTCGTCCGCTCATGGCTCGGTGGAATCCTGATGCGCCCCCGCGCCCTGCTAGACTAACCGCTGCCTGTCGTGGGCGCGTATCTACGGTGCATTGCAAATCCTATAAATTACATACAGTTTCTCCAATATGTCACTGACAGAGAAACATAAAAAGCACCTACGGAGGCTCGGTCACGGGCTGCAGCCGGTGATCCTCACCGGCAACGCGGGGCTGTCCGCCGGGCTGCTGGCCGAACTCGGCGCGGCCCTGGAGCAGCACGAACTGGTGAAAGTCAGGGTGCGTGCCGGTGACCGCGAGGACCGCGACGAGATGATCCGTGCGCTGTGCCAGGCAAGCCACGCGGAACTGGTGCAGCGCATCGGCCACATGGCGCTGCTGTGGCGCCCCAATCCGCAGCGCCGGCGGGTGGAGCTGCCCAGGTAGGAGCGGCTTCAGCCGCGAC
>CAZOSZ010000336.1:0-2023 GCA_964582505.1 uncultured Ectothiorhodospiraceae bacterium
GCGCATCAGCGTGCTCGGCCCGATCGGCCGGCCGTTCGCGCCCTCGCCGGGACGACGCCGGCCGCTGTTGATCGGCGGCGGGGTCGGCATCCCGCCGATGGTGTTCCTTGCCGAGGCGATGGCCGAGGGCACTCAAGGCGGCTTCAAGCCGCTGGTGCTGATGGGCTCTGAGATCCCCTTCCCCTTCCGCCTGGCAGAGTCGCGCCTGCCGCTGGAGGGCGTCCCGGAGGGCGTGACAGCGGCGATGCCGCTGATGGAGACGCTCGGCGTGCCGAGCCGGCTGGCGAGCGGCGCCGGCTTCGCCGGCTGCTACACGGGCTTCGTCACCGAGCTGGCACGGGAGTGGCTGCGCGCGCAGGACGAGCAGGCCCTGCGCCAGGTGGAGGTGTTCGCCTGCGGGCCGACGCCGATGCTCAAGGCCGCTGCGCGGCTGGCGCGCGAGTTCGGCCTGCCCTGCCAGGTGTCGCTGGAGGAGTTCATGGCCTGCGCGGTCGGTGGCTGCGCCGGCTGCACGGTGCAGGTCATGACGCCGACCGGCCTGGCGATGAAGCGCGTTTGCGTCGACGGACCGGTGTTCGACGCTTCTACGATCGATTGGTCGTGAGGGAGCGCGGCTGAAGCCGCTTCTACAGCAGTCGCGGCTGAAGCCGCTTCTACAGCGGTCGCGGCTGAAGCCGCTCCTACGGGGTGGTCAGCCGAAGTTGATGCGGGCCTCGAGGTCGACACTCGAGTCGGCGTAGGCGAGCGCGTGCTCCAGGTCGATGCGGCCTTCCTTGTAGAGCTTGTAGAGCGAGATGTCGAAGCTCTGGATGTCGCCCTGCGAGGTCTCGCGGATCGCCTGCTTGATGCCGCCGATGTCGCCTTTCATGATCAGCTCGGCGATGTGCGGGGTGTTCAGCAGCACTTCGACGGCCGGCAGGCGCTTGCTGTCCTTGCCGATCACCAGGCGCTGCGCGATCACCGCCGTCATGTACTGCGACATGTCCATCAGCACCTGGCGGTGCTGGCCCTGCGGGAACAGGTTGATGATCCGGTCGAGGGTCTCCGAGGCGTTGTTGGCATGCAGCGTGGCGATCGCCAGGTGGCCGGTGCCGGCCAGCGTGATGGCCGCCTCCATGGTCTCCTGGTCGCGGATCTCGCCGATCACCACCACGTCCGGCGCGGCGCGCATCGCGCTCTTCAGCGCGCGCGCGTAGGAGTGCGTGTCCAGCCCCAGCTCGCGCTGATTGACGATCGATTTCTTGTTGGGATGCAGGAACTCGATCGGGTCCTCGATGGTGATGATGTGGTCCGAGGTCAGTTCGTTGCGCTGGTTGACCATCGCGGCGATGGTGGTGGACTTGCCGGAGCCGGTCGCGCCGACCATCAGGATCAGGCCGCGCTTTCTGAGCGACAGTTCCTTCAGCACCTTGGGAAGCCCGAGGTCGTCGAGCCGCGGCATGTCGAGGGTGATGTAGCGCAGCACCATCGCCAGATTGTCGCGCTGCTTGAAGACATTGGCGCGGAAGCGGCCGAGGCCCGGCTCGGAGATCGCGAAGTCGAGCTCCAGCTCGCGCTCGAGCATCCGTTGCTGCTCCTCGTCCATCACCGAGGCCACGACCTGGTTGACCAGCTCGACCGTCAGGAGCTCCTTGCCGACCGGCAGGATCTGGCCCTCGATCTTGATCTTGATCGGCGCCATCGGCGTGAAGAACAGGTCGGAGGCCGACTTGTCGGCCATCAGCTTCAGATACGGCCGCAGGTTGAACAGCGCCGGCCTGGGCGGCGCCGTCACCGAGCCCAGCGTCGGTTCGTCGTTGTCAAGCATCCTTTCCATACTTCTGTGCCTTGGCTTCGTCGGCCAGTCGGAGACTGTCGGCACCCTCGTCGCGCGCCTTGAAATCGCGCTTGCTCTCCAGCTTGATCCTCAGCCTGAGTTCGTTGCGCGAATCGGCGTTGCGCACCGCATCCTCGTAGGAGATCTTGCCTTCCTCGAACAGGTCGAACAGCGCCTGGTCGAAGGTCTTCATGCCGAGCCGGTTGG
>CAZOSZ010000337.1:0-2005 GCA_964582505.1 uncultured Ectothiorhodospiraceae bacterium
CGGATCCTCGGCGACATCGTGCCGATCATCATTCACCTGATGATGGAGAACCCGCGCCAGTTGTGGGGCGATCCGGTTTACCCGGTGGTGGAATGAGACGTCGCAAGTCTTCGCTTAAGGATCTGTACGACATCGCTGCGCTGCTGCCGTGGTGGGTGTCACTCGGCCTCGCCATCGCGTCCTGGATCTTCCTGACCGCATATGCCGGGCGGGAAATCGTGCCCGATCCGTCGGCTCCCCTTGCCGAGTTGCCCCAAGCGATATGGCGCGGTTTTGCCCAGGTGGGCCAGTTCATCCTGCCGCCAGTGTTGTTCGCCGGCATGGTGGCCAACCTCCACAAGCGATATCGCGCGGGCGGGTTGCTCGACCGTCTAGGTGGTGGCGGCGAGTCGGATCCGCTGGCGGGAATCAGCTGGCAGCATTTCGAGCTGCTCGTCGGGGAACTGTTTCGGCGGCGGGGCTACGCGGTCATGGAGACGCCAGCCGGCGCGGATGGAGGCATCGACCTGGTCGCACGACGCGACGGCGAGAAGGTGCTCGTGCAGTGCAAGCATTGGCGGTCGCGGGATGTGGGTGTGGCGGTGGTCCGGGAGCTGTACGGCGTCGTCACGGCGCGCAAGGCATCCGGGGGCGCGGTCGTGACGGGCGGGCGTTTCACTGCCGAGGCCGTGAAGTTCGCCCGACAGGTGAGCATCGAGTTGATTGATGGTGCGATGCTGCGGGCCGAGGCGAGGGGCGGGCAGGGCGATGCCAGGCCGGAGCCAGTGGTTGAAGTGCTGTCCGGCAGGCCGGGCTGTCCGGTGTGCCAATCAGACATGGTGAGGAGAACCGCGCACCGCGGCGCCCGGGCCGGCAAGGAATTCTGGGGTTGTGCTCGTTACCCGGCGTGCAAGGGGACACGAGAACTGGCGTGATCGGCGTTTCCGCGGAAACGCGCGCGGATGCTGAATAGCTGCGTTTTCAGTTGTCCTTCCGATTTGCCAGGCCTGTCGGTGTGCGTCTGCCGCGGATCGCACCGCTGGAGTAGCGACATGCTGACGAAAATTACCGCAGCCAGGTATCTCCAGGGTCATTCGGTCTGGCTACGTTTCAACGATGGACTCGAGGGCACCGTCAACCTGTCACAGGACCTTTCCGGAGAGGTTTTCGAGCCGCTGCGCGACGAGGCGTTCTTCGCCCAGGTCGAGCTCCATCCGGAATTCCATACGCTGGCCTGGCCGAACGGTGCCGATTTCGCGCCGGAGTTCCTGCGGGAGAAGCTGCTGGTCGCTGCCTGATCGTCGGCGCGGCGTGCTACATCGATCTCTGAGTGTACGCGTCAGCCACACACCAGGACGGCAAAGGTGCCCGCCAGCAGCATCGCCAGCAGGGCCATCCCGCCAGTGCGGACCAGGGCCAGGGAGTCGAAGCGGGTTCCGCGGGGCCGCTGTTCGACTCCAGAGTGGCGCGCGCGTGGTGACAAGAGGTCCATGCGCTCAATCTGCACCCCCCGGAGGGCTGCGTCTGTCTGCCAGCATACGCGCGTCGTTGCCGGACATTGAACCGCAGCTGCGTGTGCCGCCGAACAGACGTCGATAGGACCCCAGCCTAACTTGATAAAAGGGCTCGGACTGCGCGGCAGTCGTGTGCCGTGCCAGACACGGCCGTGCCGAGTAAACAGGCGGGTGAATCTATGAACACGTTGATTTCTATGGCTGTGGCTGCGTTGTCTCTGCTGGCCACCGGCGTCGCATTGGCGCAGACGGCAAACATGATGGATGGCGGCGGCCAGGGCATGGGTTGGATGGGTGGCTACGGCGGGTTCTGGGGGGCGGTGCTGCTTGGCGCCGTAGCTGTCGCAGTCGTGGTATTGCTCATGAAGCGCAAGGCGAAGTGACTTCGGCCAGGAAGAGGGAGCATTGCATGACCCGTCAACGCAAGATCGCCGTTCTTGTCGGCTCGCTCCGGACGGAGAGCTTCACGCGCAAGGCGGCCCGCGCCATCGAGGCTGAACTGCCCGAGGGCT
>CAZOSZ010000338.1:0-2002 GCA_964582505.1 uncultured Ectothiorhodospiraceae bacterium
CGGGTGCGCGCTGCCACCGGGAGCGTGGAAGTCGCGCCCGGCGACCAGGTGCTGATCGGACTTGAGGAAGACGCGGTGATGCGCGCCGCGGCGGTGGTCTACCTCGTGCCGCTGCTGGCGGCGTTGGCTGGCGGTGCGCTGGCCGTGTCACTTGCCGGTGGCGGCGACCTGGTGGCGATCGCCGGTGCGGTGGCCGGGCTGATGCTGGGAGTGCGCTGGGCGCGCGTCTACAGCCGCCGCCACGAGGCCGATGCCCTGTTCCAGCCGGTCATCCTCAAACGCACCGAAGACGGCCGATGCGCAGCACAGGATGAATGAGCCTGCACCGCGCGGCCGGCTGGTCATTTACAGCCGCCGCGACTGCTCGCTCTGCGAGCAGATGGAGGCGGGTGTCCGCGGGCTTGCCGGACCGGGAATGACGCTTACTGTGGTCGAGATCGACGACGATCCCCAACTGATTGCGCGCTACGGCGCCGGCATCCCGGTGCTGTACCTCGACGGCGAGTTCGTCTGCAAGCATTTCCTGGACACCGGACGGCTGGCCGCTGCGCTGGGTCGTGGGGGCGGCTTCAGCCACGATCCCGATCGCGGCTGAAGCCGCCCCCACGACGCCCGCCCGGCCCCGGTATAATGCCGCGCCGGCCTGGAGCCGACCTGCCGCGTGCAATTCATGGACCAGATCCGCAATTTCTCGATCATCGCGCACATCGACCACGGCAAGTCGACGCTTGCCGACCGGTTCATCCAGATCTGCGGCGGCCTGGAAGAGCGGGAGATGTCCGCACAGGTGCTCGATTCGATGGACCTCGAACGGGAACGCGGCATCACCATCAAGGCGCAGGCCGTATCCCTGCGCTACCGGGATCGCGACGGCCGGAGCTGGGAACTCAACCTGATCGACACTCCGGGGCACGTCGACTTCTCCTACGAAGTATCGCGTTCGCTTGCGGCCTGCGAAGGTGCGCTGCTGGTGGTGGACGCGGCCCAGGGCGTCGAGGCGCAGAGCGTGGCCAATTGCTACACCGCGATCGAGGCCGGCCTCGAGGTCGTGCCGGTGATCAACAAGATCGACCTGGCTGCCGCCGAGCCCGACCGGGTCAAGGCCGAGATCGAGGAGATCATCGGCATCGAGGCGCGCAGTGCGGTGCTGGTCAGCGCCAAGACCGGTGAAGGCGTCGAGGACGTTCTCGAGGCCGTGATCGCGCGGATCCCTGCGCCGCAAGGTAATCCGCAGGCGCCGTTGCAGGCGTTGATCATCGACTCCTGGTTCGACAACTACGTTGGCGTGGTGTCGCTGGTCAGGGTCGTCAACGGCGTGCTGGAGGCGGGCGCAAAGATCCGCGTGATGTCCACCGGCCGCAGCCACACGGCCGACCGCATCGGCTGCTTCACCCCGAAAATGACCGACCGCGAGCGGCTGCAGACCGGCCAGGTCGGATTCCTGATCGCCGGCATCAAACAGATCGATGGGGCGCCGGTGGGCGATACGTTGACACTTGACGCACGGCCCTGCAACGCTCCGCTGCCGGGCTTCAAGCAAGTCCAGCCGCGTGTATTTTCCGGATTGTTCCCAATCAATTCAGAAGATTACGAGGACTTTCGCGATGCATTGCACAAGTTGCGGCTGAACGACGCCGCGCTGCACTTCGAGCCTGAGACCTCGACCGCGCTCGGCTTCGGTTTCCGCTGCGGCTTCCTCGGCATGTTGCACATGGAGATCGTCCAGGAACGACTGGAACGGGAGTACCAGCTGCAGCTGATAACCACCGCGCCCACGGTGATCTACCAGGTGCTGCAGACTGACGGCCAGGTGATCGCGGTGGACAATCCCTCGCAACTGCCGCCGCCGGGCCTGGTGGCCGAGATCCGCGAGCCGATCATCACCGCCAATATCCTGACGCCGCATGAGCACGTCGGCGCCGTAATGAAGCTGTGCATCGAGAAACGCGGCGTGCAGAAGCGCCTGCACTACACCGGCAGCCAGGTGCAGCTCGAGTACGAG
>CAZOSZ010000339.1:0-1998 GCA_964582505.1 uncultured Ectothiorhodospiraceae bacterium
TCGTCAAGCACAACCGCCAGGACCTGTTGACGATGAGCGTGCGGATGGACTGCGATGGGTGGCTCGAGAGGTGAGCCCGGTCTCGCGAGTATTCGTGGCTCTACGCGGCTCTTCGCGGGTAGGCCGCGACGTCTATCGCAACTTGAGATATACTCCGGCCATGCGGGTCATCTCAAACCAGGCTTTATTGAGATTTTCCGCCGACCACAAGGACGCCGAGGAACCACTGCAGGCATGGCGCAAGGCTGTCGAAGGCGGCAGCTTTGGCGGCTTTGCCGATCTGAAGGCCTGTTTCAATTCCGTGGATCGCGTTGGCCGATACTACGTGTTCGACATCGGAGGCAACAAGTACCGGGTCATCGCCGCAATACATTTCAACCGCCAGATGCTGTTCGTACGCCACGTATTCACGCACCGACAATACGACCGCTGGAAGCCCTGACATGGAGACCCTGAACATCCGCGAGATCACCGCACACTATCGCGCACTGGACGCGAAGGTCCCCCTGCGTCCGATCCGCAACCGGAAAGACTACGCTCGCGCGGTATCCGCCATGAACGCGCTGCTGGATGCCGGGGCCGCGGACGAGTCGCACCCGCTCGCCGGCCTGGCGGCCACCCTGGGTGAGTTGATCGGAGACTATGACGCACGCCATTTCCCTCTCCCCGAAGTATCCGGCCGGGCGATGCTGAGATTTCTGATGCGCCAGCATGGCCTGACACAATCCGAGCTGCCCGAGATCGGCAGCCAGGGCGTCGTCTCCGAGATCCTGAGCGGCAAGCGCGAGCTCAATCTGCGCCAGGTCCGCGTGCTGGCCCAGCGGTTCGGTGTCGCTGCCGATGCGTTTCTATGACGGCGCGGGGAGCGCTCGGGCACCTCAGCTATAGTGCCCATTCCCTCGCAGCTGGAGTCGTGTGCCTTGGCAGCATTAAGGATCTCGCTACGCCTCGCCGGTGGTGGCCTGCTGATCCTGCTGCTGCTTGTCGCCTGGCTGGGCCTGACGCCGCTGCCCCACCCTTCGGCAGCCACCATCCGACCCGAGTGGCTCGGGCCGGTGCAGGTGGTGGACGTGGTAACCGGCTCGGTGATCCGCGCGCAGGCGCTGCATATCGAGGGTGGGCGGATCACGGCGATGGTGCCGGCCGATTCCCTGCTCCCGGCACAACGGGCGGGCATGCTCGGCATGAACGGGGCCCATGTGGCGCCGGGGTTGTGGGACATGCATGCCCTCCTCATCCGCTATGCGCCGGCCCTCGATCATCCGCTGCACCTCGCGCACGGCGTGACCCGTATCCGCAACATCCTGAACTGCGCGGTGGACGGGACGCTGGACCTGTATCCCTGCCAGGGGGAAAAGCGGGCGTGGAACGCCGCCGTGGCGGACGGGGAACTGCACGGGCCCCTCATCATGGAATCAGGCAGCTTCCCCATCAACGGTCCGAAGTGGCGCGTGAAAGGCCAGCCCGAGGTGTTCGACGCCGCCACGCCCGAGCGCGCGAGGGCCATGGTGCGGCTGCTCGCGGCCGACCCTCACCGGCCCGACCACCTGAAAACCTATGACCTCATCCCGCGCGAGAGCTATTTTGCGCTCGTCGCGGAGGGCCTCGCCCACGGCATCCGCAGCAACGGGCACGTGCCGGCCGGCGTGCGGGTGGCCGAAGCGGTGGCGGCAGGCCACCAGGCCATCGCCCATGCCCGCGTGTTGCCCATCGGCTGCTCCGCCGACGAGGACCGCGTCATGGAGATGCGGGTGGCCCGCGGTCCGCGCCATGAATGGATGGCGCTGGCGCTGGACACCTTTGACCCGCAGCGCTGTGCCGCCCTGTGGGCGCAGATGCGCGCGACGGGCACGTTCATTTCGCCGACCCTGGTCACCCGCTGGAACGAGACGGCGGACGGGATCGCCTCGTTGCTGGCCGATCCGGAAGTGCCGCGGCTGACACCCTGGATCCTGCGCCTGATCCAGTCGGAGGACATTGCCCCGGTACAGGCGCGCT
>CAZOSZ010000340.1:0-1994 GCA_964582505.1 uncultured Ectothiorhodospiraceae bacterium
CAAGTCCCGCGCCGCCGGCTGGAGCGAGCCGCCGGTGCGCATCGGCCGGATCCGCGAAGGCACCGGCGTGGAGCTGCGGCACCACGGCCAGCCGGCTGAAGTCCCCGGGCACGGCTGGGACGCTTTCCGGGACACGGCGTGATGGAGCGGCTTTCGCCGCGGCTGCTGCGCGACCCCGTGCACCTGTTCGCACTCGGCTTTGGCACTGGGCTGGTGCCGAAAGCGCCCGGCACGGCCGGCACGCTGATCGGCGTGCTGCTCGACCCTGTGCTGCGGCCGCTGGGTCTCGGCGGCCGGATGCTGGTCGTGGCGCTGATGTTTCTCGCCGGCGTGTGGCTGTGCGGCGAGAGCGCGCGACGGCTCGGCGCCCACGATCACCCCGCCATTGTGTGGGACGAGATCGTCGGCTACCTGGCGCTGATGTTGTGCCTGCCGGCCGGCTGGATCTGGGCGGTCTGCGGATTCGTGCTGTTCCGGTTCTTCGATATCGTCAAGCCTTGGCCAATACGCCAACTGGATCACGGTGTGGGCGGCGGGCTGGGAATTATGCTGGATGACGTCATGGCGGCGGCCTGGGGAGCGCTGGTGTTCCTCGGCCTGGGCGTGGCGATGGAGATCCGATGAGAGACGACGACAAGAGCCTGGCGAGCACACGGGTGACGCGACCCGAAATGCCGCAGAAGATTGGCAAGTACAGCATCATCCGCGAGGTCGGGCGAGGCAGCTCCGGCTCCGTGTACCTGTCGCACGATCCCTTCTACGGCCGCGACGTCGCCATCAAGCTCTACAGGGAACCGGGCGGCGACGACGAGGGCGAAGCCGCCGTCACGCGCAAGATGTTCTTCAACGAGGCCCAGATGGTGGGCCGCCTGCAGCACCCGAACATCCTGCCGATCTTCGACGCAGGCGAGGAGGACGGCCGCTACTACGTGGTGATGGAGCACGTGCACGGCGCCCGCACGCTGGCAGCCTACTGCCGGCCCGACAACCTGTTGCCGATCGAGGAAGTCGTCAGGGTCATCTTCGGCTCTGTCCGCGCGATGCACTATGCGCACACCCGCGGCGTGGTCCACCGCGACATCAAGCCGAGCAACCTGATGCTGACCATGGAAAACGAGGTCCAGCTGATCGACTTCGGCATCGCCATGTGGCCAGAGGGCGAGGTCTCGATCATCCGCGGCGTGGCCGGCTCACCGAGTTACATGTCCCCGGAACAGGTCAAGTCCGAGGAGATCGGTCCGCATACCGACATCTACTCGATCGGCGCGGTGATGTACGAACTGCTCACCGGGCGGCGGCCGTTCAAGTCCTCGAATCTCGCCAAGCTGCTGCACCAGATCGTGTTCGCCTCGCCGCCGCCGATCCACGCCCAGCGCCCGGAGGTCCCGGAAGAGCTCGAGGAAGTGGTCTGGAAGGCGATGCGCAAGAAGCCCGAGGACCGCTATGCCAGCGGCCTGGAGTTTGCCGCCGCGCTGACCACCATCCATCAGCAGTTGCGCACCGCGCACGACGAACTCGATGAACGCGAGCGACTGGCGATCCTGCGCGGGCTGAGGTTCTTCCACGATTTCTCGCACACCGAGATCCGCGAACTGATCAAGGCCGCCGAGTGGCGCGAATACGCCCCCGGGCAGGACATCGTCCGCCAGGGCGACATGGACGACCGCTTCTACGTGATCGTCGCCGGCGACGTTGCCGTCGAAGTCGATGGCAAGCGTTTCGGCCAACTCGGCACGGGCGACTGTTTCGGCGAGAGCAGCGTGATGCCGAACGCACGCCGCCAGGCCACCATCCGGGCGATCACGCCGGTGACGCTGTTGCAGGTCAGCTCCACGCTGATGGAGACGCTCTCCGCCTCCTGCCAGTTGCGCTTCAACCGGACCTTCCTGCGCTCGCTGATCCAGCGGCTGCAGACCAACCTCCAGACCACCGCCTGACCCGCGAGCCCGCGTACGTAGGAGCGGCTTCAGCCGCGACCAGCTTCAGCCGCGACC
>CAZOSZ010000341.1:0-1994 GCA_964582505.1 uncultured Ectothiorhodospiraceae bacterium
GACCACAGAAGTGGCCGCGCCCGCCGCAACGGCGCAGCCCGCCGGCGGCGCTCCCCGGCAGGCGGCACCGCAACCCGCGCCGGCCGTCGAGCAGACCACGGCCGACGCCCGGCTGCCACGCTTCACCGACCTGGTGATCCGCGGCGAGCTGAACGTGCCGAACATGCACCTGGACATCCACGTGTACAGCGGCAACCCCGCCGAGCGCTTCGTGTTCATCAACATGCGCAAGTACCTCGAGGGTGAGGCCACCCACGAGGGCCCGCGCATCGAGCGCATCACCAGCGATGGCGTGGTGATGGACCACCAGGGGCAGCGGTTCTTCCTGTCGAGGGACTGAACGGCTTGGCTGCCTCGGCGCCTGCAGGCATCGCCTACCTCGACGGCCGGCGGCTGTCGCGCGGCCTGCTCGCCGGCATTTCGCGGCTGATCGCCGACACCGATCATCTCAACCGCATCAATGTGTTTCCGGTGCCGGACGGCGATACCGGCACCAACCTGGCCGTGACCATGGGCGCGGTGCGCGCCGCTCTCCTCAGACAGCACGAGCGGCATGCCGGCCGGTTGCTGGAACGGGTCGCCGACGCCGCGCTGGATGGCGCGCGCGGCAATTCCGGGGCGATCGTCGCGCAGTTCTTCCACGGCCTGTGCGACGCGGGCCAGGACCACCGCCTGCTGACCACGGCGAGTTTCGTGCAGGCCGTGGAGCGCGGCGCACAGTATGCGCAGGAAGCGCTGTCCGACCCGCGCGAAGGCACCATCCTGACGGTGATCCGCGACTTTGGCACAGAGCTTGCGGCTCAGATTTCGCAGGGAAGGCTGGACTTCGTGGCACTGCTGGAGCGCGGGCTGCAGCGCGCCCGCGACTCGCTGGCGGCCACCACCGCCCAGCTCGAGGCGTTGCGCAGGGCCGGAGTCGTCGACGCCGGCGCACAGGGTTTCGTCGACCTGCTACAGGGCGTCACCGACTTCATGCGCCACGGCTCGCTGCGTGATCCGATGGAGACTCAGGCTGCGCTGCCCGGGGCGCTGGCCATGCCCGAGACAGCCTTTGAGCCCGACGCCGGCCGGCCCGATCACCGCTGGTGCACCGAGTGCCTGGTCAGCGGCGAACAGATCGACCGCAAGCGCTTGCGTGAGGCGCTCGCCGGGCTTGGCAGCAGCCTGGTGGTGGCAGGCGGCCGCCACCGCGCCCGGGTTCACATTCACGTGGATGACCCGGAGGCGGTGTTTCGCATCGCCGCGGGCTTCGGCGCCGTGGCGGGCCGCAAGGCCGACGACATGCAGGCCCAGCAGCAGTCGGCGCAGGCCGGCGCGCGGAGCGTGGCGATCGTCACCGACAGTGCCGCCGACCTTCCCGAAGAGCTGTTCATGTCGATGGACATCCACGTGGTGCCGGTCAGGATTCACTTTGGCGAGCACAGCTACCTGGACAAGGTCAGCCTCGAGCCGGCCGAGTTCTACCGGATGATGGCGGACAGCCCGGTACATCCGACCACCTCGCAACCACCGCCGGGCGATTTCCGCCGCCTCTATCAGATTCTCGGCAGCCATTGTCCCGGGATCGTCTCGATTCACATCAGCGCCTGGGCCAGCGGCACCTTCCAGGCCGCCGAGTCGGCCGCCGGCCGCGCCGGCACGCGCGTGCCGGTGCTCGCCGTCGATTCCCGCAATGCCTCGATCGGCCAGGGTCTCGTGGTGCTGCGGGCGGCGGAACTGGCCGCCGCCGGCCTGGGCGTGGAGGAAATCGCCCTGGCACTCGAGCCGGTGATCGCCGGTACGCGCACCTGGGCGCTGCTCGGCAGCCTCGATCACGCAGTCCGCGGCGGCCGGGTGGCGCCGTCGAAGCGTCTGCTGGCGCGGCTGCTGCGGCTGGAACCGATCCTCGCGACCTTTCCCGACGGCAGCCTCGGGCTCGGCGGCGTGCTGCTCGGCCGGCGTCACCGGGTGCGGCGTTTCGCGCGCTGGGTGGCGAGGCGCGTACCCGGTCCCTC
>CAZOSZ010000342.1:0-1989 GCA_964582505.1 uncultured Ectothiorhodospiraceae bacterium
GGCGCTGCCCGCCAGCAGCACGCCGCCGAGCTCGCCGCTGTCGGCGACGCGCCGCAACAATGGCTGCAAGGTAGCAGCCGCCTCGGCCCTGCGGCCCACCCGCAGCAGCGCGTCGGCGTGCCGCAGCCGCGCATCCTCGGCAAGGCCCATGACCTCCAGCGCCGACTCATTCTCCAGGACCTTGGCCCAGATGCCGGCTGCCTCGGCGTGACGCCCCTCCAGCGTTGCCAGCCGGGCCGACAGCGTCGCCAGCGGCATGCGCAACATGCGGTAGTTCTTGATCCGCCGCTGCGGCGGCAGGCGGGCAGCATACTCGCGCAATGCCTGGCCGTCGCCCAGCGCATCGGCCAGGCGCACTGCGAAGAACAAATAATGCCCGAGCATCGAGGTCGGCTGCTCAAGCGGCCCGGATACGGGCGCCGTTTCGAAGTAGCCCAGCGACTCGGAGATCGCGCGCAAGGCCGCCTCGCGCTCGCCGCGCGCCGCATGTACGGCGGCGCGTACGTTACTGAGGAACATGTGAAGTCGGACCGGCATGCCCAGCCAGCGGGCGTCGCTGTCCGCCTGGTCAACCCAGTGCACGGCCTGCTGCAGATCGCCGCGCCACAGCGCCATCCAGGCGGACATCACGTGGGCGATGGCGCGCATCTGTGTCGGCGTATCGCCGGTGCGCCGCAGGACTCCAGCCACCAGGCGCGCCAGAGGCGCAGCCATGCCCGGCACCCAGACATAAAGCGTGCGCTGAAAGCAATGGCACCAGATGCGCAGGCGATCGGTCTGCTCGAGCAGCTCGAGGGCGGCGTTGTACCCGGCGGGGACGCGATGGAACTGCTGGTCGTCGAAGGCACTCCAGGTGTTCAGCGCCAGTGCCAGGGCATGCGTTTCCACGTCGGCGCCCCGCAAATCCAGCGCGGCACGCTGCGACTTCGATTCAGCCAGCGCGCCGTCGCCGAACAGTGCGATCGCCTCGAAGACCTGTGCGCGGCGCCCACGGACGTCGTCGCCATGGAGCGCGAAGCCCCGCGCTGCGCTGCGCATCTCCTGTGCCATGCTGCGCCAGTCCCAGCGCTCCCAGGCGGTCTGGCCGCGGATCAGGGCGAGCATTGGCGAGGACGCCCGCCACTCGGCCGGAAACTGCTCGATCAGGCGCAACACCGGCTCAACGGCGCCGTCGGCCAGCAATGGCTCGGCGGCCACCTCCAGTGCCAGCTCGGCTGCCTCCCAGGCTCCGGCGCGCAGCAAGTATGACAGGCGCCGGATGGCGTCGGGCTCTGCATCGGCGGCCCGGCGCAACAGCTCCGGCAACAATTCCGGCTGCTCGCGGCGCAGCCGCTCGTCGAGAAATTCGCGGAACAGCTCGTGCAGGGTCAGCACCAGCTCCGGGCCGTCGAGCACCGACACGAACAGGCCGCGCCGCTCGATCTCTGCAAGCAGCTCTGCGGCGCGTGGTGTGCCGGACACCGCCGCGCAGGGCCCGGCGGTCAGCTGCGGCAACACCGAGCAGCGCAGCAGGAATTCGCGCAGCTCCGCCGGCATGTCGTCGAGCACCTCGGCAGCGAGAAAATCGAAAACATGGCGGTCCATCGCGCGCATCCCATGCGGCGATGGACCTGGGCGCTGCGCATTGAGCGTCAGGCGCAACCCCGCGGCCCAGCCGCCGGTGCGGGCCAGCAGTTGCCCGGCATCCGCGGTACTGCCATTCTCGTCGGCCAGGCTCGCGACCTCCTCGCGGCTGAAACACAACTCGGCCTGGCGCAGCTCGGCCAGCTCATCCTGGGCGCGTAATCGGGCGAGCGGCAGGGGCGGCTCGACGCGGCTGCAGATGACCAGGCCCCAGTGCGCGGGCAGGCGCTCGACCACCAGCGTCAACAGCTCGAATACCGCCGGATCCGGAATCCGGTGCGCGTCGTCCACCACGATCAGCCCGCGCGGCACCGCGCAGGCGGCCAGCGCGTTGAGCAGGCCCGTCGCCGCGCCGCGGCGGTCGCC
>CAZOSZ010000343.1:0-1983 GCA_964582505.1 uncultured Ectothiorhodospiraceae bacterium
GCACAGCCTGCATCGACGCGAAGTCGGCGGCATAGAAGCGCGCCGAGCCCTTGCCAGCGGCGGTGATCTCGTCCACGACCGCCTGGCCTCGTTCGGCGTTGCGGCCGTGCACGATGACGTGGGCGCCGTCGGCGGCGAGGGCCAGGGCCAGCTCGCGGCCCAGGCCGTCGGTCGAACCGGTGACCAGGGCCGTCTTGCCGTCGTAGGACAGGGGCGCGACGACGTCCTGCGCCCGGGATCCGGGCGACCATGCAGCGGCGGCGGCAAGAATGAGCAGCGAGATCACGGGCAGGCGCATGGCGGTTCGCACTCAGGCTGATTCGAGGACGGCGCGGCGCGTCGATTGGGGCAGGTCTGCGACCACGAAACGATCGGCAGAGTACAGGTAGTCCTCGCCGGATTCGTCAATGATGCGCAGTTGGCCCCGGCGCTCCGCCTCGGGGTCCGGCAATGCGACGTAAATCTTCAGGCGCTCAAGCGAGGCCTCGTATCCGGAGTTATCCAGGCAAATGAACAGCCGTTTCGATTTCGTTGCCATGGCCGACTGATCCTGAAGAAACCGCTTGATCTTGAACTCTCGCCGACCTATGCCCGTTGCCTCGTACCAGTGAAGCTCCGCGCGCACGATCTGACCGTTGCCGAGCCTCACTTCAGCATATCCCTTGCGCTTTCGCCAACGTCCTTCGCCGTAACGGCGCGGCGCGTGCGCTGCACCCGCTCTTAGAACAGCGATTCTGGCCCCCGAATCTGGCTTCTAAGGGCCTCCAGGACCCGAATTCCAGCGTTTTTCTCTTTTAAATCTTATTGTTACGTTGGTCCGACCCGAGGCCGGATATTCGCGTTCATCCGGAGCAGGTTCGTCGGGTCGTACTGGTTTTTCACCTGCACCAGCCGCGCGTGGTTCTGGCGGTAGTTCTCCTGGATCGCCGCAGTAGTGGCATCGGGCATCAGGTCGTTCACGTAGAAGCCGTAGGTGAAGCGCTCGAGTTCCTTCCAGTGGTCGCGGGCCGCCTGCATGTGGTCGGTGGCGTCCTCGCCGAAGTGCCAGCCGTTGAGCACCAGCATGTTGGCGAAGATGTCCCGCTGCGCGAAGGCGGTGGCCTCGGGCGGGACGCGCGCGATGGCGCCGCCGCCCGGCTGGAACAGGATCACCGTGGAGCGTCGGGGATCCGGCCGGAAACCGTCGACAATGGCGGACACCAGCTCCGGCCCGAGCTGCATGATGAACCCGCCCTTGAGATACATCCCCTCGGCGCGCGGGTCGCTGATGTCGCCGGACCGCTGCAGCTCGGTATAGGCCACCGGGCCGACCTGGTTGGCCAGCGGCGGCCCGAGGCTCGCCAGCGGCGCGAGCGCCTTTTCCAGGCCGCTCTGTGTGCCCGCATAGCACACGTCGAACAGCACGACACCGGGCTGGTCGCCGGGCGGTTGCGCGATGACGAGGTCGAGACTGAGCTCGTCCGGCGCCTCGGGCAGGTACTCGCCGAACAGCGTCAGCGCCTCGCGCATCTTCGCGATCGGGAAGATCAGCTTGCCGCCCAGCACCTGGCGGTTCATCGGGTGGAGCGCGAACTCGAAGGAGGTGACGATGCCGAAGTTGCCGCCGCCGCCGCGCACGCCCCAGTACAGGTCGGAATGCTCTTCCGCATCCGCGCGGCGGAGCCGGCCGTCGGCGGTCACCACCTGGACGCTTTTCACGTTGTCCACGGCCAGGCCGAAGCGCCGCGCCAGCCGGCCGAAGCCGCCGCCGGTCACCAGTCCGCCCACGCCGGTATGCGAGACCGTGCCGAGCGGCGTGGCGAGGTCGTGGGCGGCGGTCTCGTGATCGACCGCGCCGAGCAGGGTGCCGCCGGACGCCCACACGGTGCGGGCGCCCGGGTCGATGCGCACGTGCCGGAAGCTCGAGAGGTCGATCTGCAGGCCGCGGTCGCAGGTGGACTGGCCGGAGTAGCTGTGGCCGCCGCATTTCACGGCCGTCAGCAG
>CAZOSZ010000344.1:0-1972 GCA_964582505.1 uncultured Ectothiorhodospiraceae bacterium
CTGGAAACGATCCTCTACGTCGATGATCTCGCCGCGGCCGAGCGCTTCTACGGCGACCTTCTGGGCCTGGAGCTGGACAGCAGGAAACACGGCCTGTTCGTGTTCTTCAAGTGCGGGGACGGCATGCTGCTGCTGTTCGAGCCCGAGGCCGCCGCGCGCGGCCGGCAGGTGCCGCCGCACGGCGCGAGGGGGCCGGGTCACGCATGCTTCGCGGTGGCCGAGGCGGCGCTCGCCGATTGGCGAGAGCGTCTCACTGCGGCCGGCGTAACGATCGAGCAGGAGGTGGAATGGCCGCGCGGCGGCCGGTCCGTCTATTTCCGGGATCCGGCCGGCAACAGCCTGGAGCTGGCGACGCCAAAAATCTGGGGTCTGCCCGACGTGCCCGGCGGCTGAACCCCTCTGGCGCGCGCCGCCCGGCGGGCTAGCTTTTCCGCGATGACAGGCATTCTCGAGGGCGCTGCCATGGGTGACTCCGAGCCTGCGCCGGCACCGATCGAGCTGGCGATGATCGCCGACATCGCCTGCCCATGGTGCTACGTGGGCCTCAGGCGCCTCGATCAGGCGCGGGCCATGCGCCCGGCACAGCAGGTGCGGCTGCGCTGGTGGCCGTTTCTGCTCAACCCGCAGCTGCCGCCCGAGGGCATGGATCGCGCCGCCTACATGCGGGCCAAGTTCGGCAGCGATCTCGCCGCCCGGCGCGTCTACGAGCGGATCACCGAGGCGGGCGAGAGTGACGGGATCCGCTTTGCCTTCGAGAAGATGAAGCGCACGCCCAACACGCTGACGGCGCATCGGCTGGTGCTTCTCGCCCAGGAACGGGACGTGGCCGATCAGGTGATTCGCGCGCTGTTCCGGGCGCTGTTCGAGGAGGGGCGCGATATCGGCGACCTGGACGAGCTCGCCGAGCTCGCGGCGGCATGCGGGCTCGACCGGGCCGAAGCCCTGGGACTGCTCGCCGGTCAGGCTCACGCGCAAGAGGTCGTGGACCGGCATGCCGAGGCCGGGCGGCTCGGGGTGCGGGGCGTGCCGGTCTTTATCGCGCAACGCCAGCACGCCCTGAGCGGCGCCCAGCCGCCGGAGGTCCTGGCGGGCCTGCTCGATGTCGCGGTCGCGGCCGGGCCGGCGCTTCGATTCTGAGCGGCAGGTCATGACGGCCGGGGGCGGCTACTCCGGTCGCCAGGCCTCGTAGTCGCCGGTAGCGGGCGCGCGCTGGCCGCCTCGCTCCACGGCGCCGGGCGGCAGGTAGGCGTACTCGGTCCCGGTCAGGTTGGGCAGCGGCTCCTTCTCCCAACGCGGCGTCGGCAGCGGCTGCTCGCTCGGTGCATCCTTGATGCGCTTGTGCAGCCAGCCGACCCAGCCGGGCGGCACGCGGGTCGGCTCCGCTTCGCGAGCGTACACCACCCAACGCTTCTGCCTGCGCCAGTCCGGCACGCGCCGCTCGCGATAGTAGCGGTTGCCGTATTCGTCCACGCCGACCAGCTCGCCCTTGAGCCAGGTCGAAACCATGGTGACCAGGCTGTTCCTCTTGAGATCCTCGAACACCGATTCCCCTGCCGTGGCCGCGCCGGCTGCACTATGGCCGGGAACCCCGCCCCGGTCCAGGGCCGTCCGCGCTGGCCGCCACGTGGCGTGCCGGATCAGGGATCGCCGGCACTTCGGCGCTCCGCGCGGCGCTCGGCGAGTGGCCGCCAGAACCCGACGCCGCCGACCCGGCGCGCTCGCCGACTCCCGGCGTGATCCGGCGCCACGTCGACCTCCACGGTCCGGCTCCTGGCGCCGGGTCTGCCGGTGGCACGGTCCTTCACGACGGTGGTGACCCGCAGCGAGAGGTTCGTAGCGCCCGGGACCGGACCGATCAGGCGCAGGCCCTCCAACTGGTCCGGCCGCACGACCCAGGATGCGATCTGCGGATCGTACGTGCCGCCGCACAGCTCGGCGCCAGGCGGCACCCCCCCGATCACGACCGCCCGGG
>CAZOSZ010000345.1:0-1963 GCA_964582505.1 uncultured Ectothiorhodospiraceae bacterium
TGCGCGTGGTGGTGGATCGCAACCGCGCGGCGGAACTCGGCGTGTCGCTGGAAAACATCGGCCGCACCCTGGAGACCATGCTCGGCTCGCGTGCGGTCACCACCTTCATCGACCGTGGGCGCGAGTATCGCGTCATCCTGCAGGGGCTTGCCGAGGGCCGCGCCACACCCACGGACCTGTCGAACATCTACGTGCGCTCCGAGACCAGCGGCCTGCTGGTGCCGCTCAGCAACCTCGTCAGCATCGACGAGCGCGCCGGGCCGGCGGAACTGCGCCGCTTCGACCGGCTGCGCTCCATCACCATCAACGCGGGGCTCGAGTCCGGCGCTTCGCTCGGCGAGGCGCTCGACCAGTTCGAGGAAATCGCCCGCTCCATCCTGCCGCCGGACATCCGCATCAGCTGGGACGGCGAGGCGCGCGAATTCAAGGAATCCGGCGCGTCGCTGTACATCACTTTCGTGATGGCGCTGATCGTGGTGTTCCTGGTGCTCGCGGCCCAGTTCGAGAGCTTCCGGCACCCGCTGGTGATCATGTTCACCGTGCCGCTGGCGATCACCGGCGCGCTGCTCGGCCTGTGGGCCTACGGCGGCTCGATCAACGTCTACAGCCAGATCGGCCTGATCATGCTGGTCGGCCTGGCGGCCAAGAACGGCGTGCTGATCGTCGAGTTCGCCAACCAGCTGCGCGACCGCGGCATGGAATTCAACGAGGCGGTCATCGAGGCGGCGGTGATCCGGCTCAGGCCCGTGCTGATGACCAGTACCTGCACCGCCATCGGCGCCTTGCCGCTGCTGCTCGCGAGCGGTGCGGGTTCCGAGAGCCGCCAGGCCGTTGGCATCGTGGTGGTCTACGGCATGGCGCTGACCACCTTCCTGACATTGTTCGTGGTGCCGGCGGCCTATTCAGTCATCGCGCGCAATACCAAGTCGCCGGGCCACGTGACCCGGCGACTGGAAGAACTGCGCGGCAGCGCCAGGCTCACCTCAGCTCGAAGCTCACCTCCAGGCTGACGCCGTCCCAGGCGTGACCGCCGGCCGAGGCGCCGGTGATGCGTCCCGTGTACGTTCCCGCCGGCGTGCCGCCCTTGCCCTGCTTGTTCGGCGCCGAGGTGCTCCAGGCGGCGATGGCATAGCCGCCGCTATCCGCAGAGGCGCTGTTCAGGCTCGTGCCGGTCGGGCCGGTAATCTCGAGGGTGAAGCTCGCCCCTGCCAGCGGCTGGTCGGCCGAATCGAACAGGCGGGCCCGGAAGCCCACCAGGTCACCCGGCGAGAACAGGCTCCCCGCGGTGAAGGTCGTGGTCTTGTTACTGCCCTTGCCCGATTCCACCAGCTTGCCTGTCACCAGTTCCACCGCCTTGACGGTGAGCTGGACGTTGGATTTCGGCGTGGCGCACAGCACGTTGCTGTAGCTCGACTGGCATTGCGACGTATAGGACGTCACTTTGAAGCAGTACTGCTGGCCGTTGGTGAGCCCGGTTTGCAGGTACCCCGTCGCCAGGCCCGTGTCCGCGAGGAGCTGGCCCTTGCCGGCCTGGTCGCTGTAGACGCGATAACCGGACACGGCGGCATTGCCGGCATGCTCGTTGCTCCACGCGAGCGCCACCTGCTGGTGGCCGGGCTCGGCGCTCAGTAGCGTCGGCACGGGCGCGGCACAGCCTGCCTGGCCGCCCGCGCTGGC
This sequence comes from uncultured Ectothiorhodospiraceae bacterium, assembly GCA_964582505.1. Taxonomy (GTDB): domain Bacteria; phylum Pseudomonadota; class Gammaproteobacteria; order Steroidobacterales; family XN24; genus XN24. The sequence continues at coordinate 1,678 of CAZOSZ010000345.1, forward strand.
CGACGTCATCAGCACCGGCGAGGCGCCCGGCACGCTGCGATTGTGCTTCCACAACCGCCACACGGTCGGACCCCAGGCGCGCAACCCGTTGAAGAACGGGTCGCTGCCGGCAACGTAGTTCCCCGGGCCGAACGCGTCGAGCGAGCTCGCCCGCCCGTCGATCTCGTCCCTTAGGAACTCGACGTATTCGCGACTGACGCCCTGGTAGAAAAGCCGCACCTCGACGGAGGAAGCGCCGGGCGGGACCGACAGCGTCACGTTGCGATAACCGCCGGCGTATTCCGCG
>CAZOSZ010000346.1:0-1946 GCA_964582505.1 uncultured Ectothiorhodospiraceae bacterium
CGCGACGGCCGGCTCACGGTGCGCGACGGCGAGGCGCTGCTGAGCGGGCCCGGCGGTGAGCGGCTGATTCACTATCGCTACCTGGTCGGCGGTCGCGAGACCACCCGGCCGTTGGTCGCCAAGATCTACCAGATTGTCGCTACGCTTTCCGGCCGGCCCGAGGCCGCATTGATTGCCTATTCCGCGTTTTGTGGCAGTGACTGCGAGTCGGAGCAGGCACTGCTCGAAGCGTTCGACGCGGCACTGGGCGATGAGCTGCGGGCCGCCATCTTGAGATAACCGGGGGACGAGGATGAACAGGTTCAGGACCATCGCGACGATCGCCCTCATGCTGGCCGGCTGCGGTCTCGGCATGAGTGCCGAGCAGCGCGTCGACAAGGCGCGCAGCTATCTCGCCGGCGACAACGTCCAGGCGGCGATCATCGAGCTGAAGAATGCCCTGCAGGACGATCCGGTGAACCTTGAGGCGCGGCTGCTGCTCGCGGAGGCCTCGTTCCGCGCCGGCGATGCCGACACCGCCGCCAAGGAGTATCAGCGCGCCGTCGACCTGGGCGCCGAACTCGACCCGATCCGGATCGCCTTCGCCGAGGCGCTGGTGCGGCTCGGCCACGCCGAGCGGGCGCTGGAACTCGCTGATCCGGTCGGCGCGCCGGCCGAGCAGCGCGGCAGGATCCACTGGATCCGCGGCCTGGCGCTGACCCGGCTCGGTCAGTTCGAACAGGCCGAGCAGGCGTTGGACGAGGCGCGGGCCGACCCGGCATTGGCGTTCGACGTCGACATCGCCCGGGCACGCCTCGAACTGGGTCGTGGCAACGTCGCGCGCTCGCGCGAGATCCTCGACGGGCTGGGCGAGAAAGGGGCAGAAAGTTCCGAGTACTGGGAGATCCTCGCGGTTTCGCAGCTGAGCGAAGGAAAGCCCGCCGAGGCCGCGCAGTCGTTTCGCAGCGCGGTCGACACCGCCAAGGAAACCTTCGGCGGCCGCCGCTTCGTGCTGCGCGGCAGCCTCGCCGAGGCGCTGCTGGCGGCCGGCGAGCTCGAGGAAGCGCGCAAGGTGGCCGAGCGGCTGTATCGCGACGCCCGCCAGCACCCGCTGTCGAATTACCTGATGTCGCGCCTCGAGTACCAGGCCGGCAATTACCAGCAGTCGCTCGCCTACGCGCAGGCGCTGCTGTCCATCCAGCCCGGCTCGCCGGTCGGCAATACCCTGGCCGGCGCGGCGACCCTGGCGATGAACCAGCCCGCGCAGGCGGAGAGTTACCTGACGCGCGCCGTCGACATGGACCCGACCAACTTCACCGCGCGCAAGCTGCTGGCGCAGGTGAGGCTCGGGCTCGGGGCGCCGCAGGACGCCCTGGCGATGCTGCGGCCGATGGCCGGCACGGACGCCGAAGCGGCCAGGCTGGCGGGCTTGGCGAGCATCCAGGCCGGCGATCCCGCCGCGGCGGTCGAACTGTTCCGCAGCCAGCTGGAAGAAGACCCGGACAACGAACTGCTGCGCATGCAGCTGGTGGTCGGCCTGATGTCCGCCGGCCACCACGACGAGGCACTGGCCGAGCTCGACCAGCTCAAGGACCTCGACACTGAAGGCCAGCTGCGTGCCGAGCTGCTTGGCATCGCGGTGCGCCTGCAGGCCGGGGAGCACGCCGTGGCGCGCGCGGCCGCGAACGACGCGGCGGCGCAGCGCCCCGGCGATGCACAGGTCCGCAATATGCTGGGTGCGCTGTTTCTCGCGGCCGACCGGCATGCGGAGGCCGCAGAATGGTTCGGGGATGCCCTGAAGGCCGAGCCAGGCAACGAGCTTGCAGAGTTCAATCTGGGCAGGATGGCCGCCGCCGACGGCCGCCTCGAGGAGGCCGAGGCGCGTTTCAACGCCGTGCTGAAGAAGCAGCCCGGCAATGTCGCCGCGCAGACCGCGCTGGCGCGGCTTGCCTGGGGCGCCGGCCGGC
>CAZOSZ010000347.1:0-1922 GCA_964582505.1 uncultured Ectothiorhodospiraceae bacterium
CCGGCGATGTGCCCCTCGACAGCACGACCTGGCAGACGGTCCAGGCGTGGGCGGAACTGCTCGAGTCCTTCGCCCGACTCGACGCGGTCACGGGCACGCTGGCCGTCGCCGAGGCGCTGGCCCGGCTGCGCCGGCTTGCCGCGGAACGAAGCTTTCAGCCGGAAACCCCCGACCTGCCCGTGCAAGTGCTGGGCCTGCTGGAGACCGCCGGCTTGCAGTTCGACGGGCTGTGGATCGCCGGCATGCATGACGGCGTGTTGCCGGCACCGCTGCGCCCCTGCGCACTGCTGCCGGCCGGCCTGCAACGCGAACACGGGCTGCCGCGGTCCTGCCCGGACACGGAACTGGCTTTGGCCCGGCAAATGGTCGGACGGCTGGCTGTGGCCGCACCGGAAGTGCGCTTCAGCTATCCGCAACGGCGCGAGGATGAACCGCTGCGACCCAGCCCGTTGATCGCCCACTTCCCGCCGCCCGGCTCGTCATTTGTCAGCCTGCCGGGCGTGGCGGTGCAGGTCTTCGAGTCGCGCCGCCTCGAGGCGCTGGAAGACCCGTCGGGCCCGCCCGTCTCCGGTGAAGTTTCCGGCGGCACCAGGCTGCTGGCCGCCCAGTCAGCCTGCCCGTTCCAGGCCTTTGCCGTCCACAGGCTCGCGGCGCGCCCACTTGAGACCCCGGCGGCTGGCGTCGACGGGCGCGCGCGCGGCCAGTTCCTTCACCTGGCGCTGCGCGAGCTCTGGGCGGACCTCCTCGATCGTCACGGTCTGGCGGCCCTCGACCAGCCAGGCCGGGACGGCCGGCTGCGCGCGGTGCTCGAGCAGGCTGCACGGCAGGTGTTTGCCGGCGTGCCGCCCGGCCTGGTCGACATCGAAATCGAGGAAGCTGCGCGACGGATCGGCGAGTTGCTGAAACTCGAATTGCTGCGGCCGGCCTTCACGGTCGCGGCGCTGGAGGCGCCGGTCCGGCTGGATGTCGGAGCGCTGCAACTCAGCGGTCGGATCGACCGGATCGACCGCGTGCCGGGCGGGCTTGCCATCATCGATTACAAGAGCGGCCAGGCCTCGGGCGCTGACTGGGACGGCGCGCGGCCCCGCGAGCCGCAGATGCCGCTGTACGCGCTGGCCCACGCCGAGAAACTCGAGGCACTGGTTTACGCCTCGCTCAAGCCCGGCGGCGTCAGCCTGTCGGGCCGCGCCCGCGCGCCGGAATCCTTCGGCGAGGCGTTGCATGTGCGCAAGACGCCCACGCCGGAAGCGTGGCAGGCGCAACTCGACGGCTGGCGGGTCGTGCTGGAAGCCCTGGCGCAGGCCTTCGGCCGCGGCGACGCGCGGGTGGACCCGCTGCGCGTCGCGGGCGGCAACTCGCCTTGCGGCCACTGCCATCTGCACGTGCTGTGTCGACGCGATGAACTGCTGCGGACGGGAGCGCTGGCCGATGACTGAGCGGGTGCCGGCCGACCAGTGCGTGCGCGCGCTTGCGCTGGCGCCGGAACGGAGCTTCATCGTCCAGGCACCGGCAGGTTCGGGCAAGACCGAACTGCTGACGCATCGATTCCTTCGCCTGCTCGCGACGGTCGAACGGCCCGAGGAAATCGTCGCCATTACTTTCACTCGCAAGGCCGCCGGCGAAATGCGCCATCGCATCCTCGATGCCTTGCAGCTTGGCAGCGAGGCCGAGTCGCCCGAGGAACTCCACCGGCAACGTGCCCGGACGCTGGCCCGTGGCGTGCTCGAGCGCGATCACGCGCTCGGCTGGGCGCTGCTCGACAATCCCCGCCGCCTGCGCATCGAGACCATCGATGCGCTGAATGCGTGGCTGGCGCGCCAGCTGCCGCTGTCGTCCCGCCTCGGTGCGCCGCCACGGATCGCCGACGATCCCGAGCCGGCCTACCGGGAAGCCGTGCGTGAGATCCTGCTGGCCGCGGGCGA
>CAZOSZ010000348.1:0-1912 GCA_964582505.1 uncultured Ectothiorhodospiraceae bacterium
GGCGCCGCGACTGCGCCACTCTCGATCTCGCGCACCAGGCCCGCCGCGGCTTCCCCCCAGCCGCCCAGGCCGCGACGGATGCGTCGTTCGCCGGCTGCCTGCGCGACCCGTTCCGCCGTCAGCGGCACCGCGTCAAGGGTCAATGCCAGCCGCCGCGCGAACACGCCGGTTTCCACGCCCAGCCAGGACAGCGGCCGGAGCAGTTGCACCAGCGCCGCCGCAAGGTGGGACGCCGGTGTATGCCGGCGCAACAACTCGACCGCGGCCACCAGCACGACCAGCACGCCGGCTCTGCGCAGCGCGAGCTCGAGGTCACTCCAGGCCGGCAGGTACCATGGCTGGTCGGCAAGCGCGGGCTCGGGCGCGATCCAGAGGAAGATCACCACGATCGACAGCAGCAGCCAGCGAATCCGCCTGAGCGCCCTGACAATGCCGCCGAGCGCTCCGCCGCCGCCCGCCGCGGCGGCTGCCAGCAGCAGCGCCAGCACCAGCACCAGCGCGGCAAGTGAATAGCGGAACAGCATCCCGGCAAGCACCAGCAGCAGCAGGATGCGGAAGGCCGGGTGCAGTCCGGTCGGCCGCCCGTCCGGAGCGCTTTCGCCGGGGCCGGCGGCCATGCTTCAGCCGAGGCTGTCGAGGAGCTGCCGCGCCTCCGCCTGCTGCGAGTCATCGCCTTCCTCGAGGACCTCCTCGAGGATGCTGCGGGCGCCGTCCGGATCGCCCATGTCGATATAGGCGCGGGCCAGGTCGAGCTTGGTGGCGACCTCGTTCGGTTCTCTCGACTGAATCTCGCGCGTGTCGTCGTCATAGCCTTCCGGTGGCCTGATGCCTGGCGCCAGCTGGGTGACCGCATCGTCCTCCGGTTGGGCGTCGGATTCTTGCCGGCCTTCCTTCAGCGACTGGGTGAGGTCGTCCAGGTCGAGATGAGTGTCGAAGTCCTCCTCGAAACCGCCGACCTCGGCGGTGGGCGCTTCCTGGGGGGGCAGCGCCTTCTTGATGGCGGTGTGGTCGGATTCGTCGTCCTGTTCGTCGTAGCCCGTCATTCCCGTGACGGTCGGTTCATCGTCGTTCTCCTGCCAGCCTTCGCCGCGATGCGTCGGCGACGCGCTGGCGCGCTGCATTGCCGAGGTGTCCATCATCAGCGTGCCACTCTCCTCCTCGTCCCCGGGCAGCTCCGGAAGCTCAACACCCGCCTCGAACTGGCCGGTCTCGTCCGTAAGTTCCGGCGCACGTTCCGCAAGGTCCTTCAGGGCGTGTTCGCCGGTTTCGCCGAGGTCGAGATCGATGCCCAGCTCCTCGAGATCGAGTTCCGCGGTCCGCTCGGCCTGCGGTGGCAAATCGAGATCCACTGCCCGCTGCTCGCGCGTATCGCCGAGCGCCTGCAAGGCCTCGTCCGACTCGCCGACGTCGAAATCGAGCCCCTGCTCGCGCGGTCGCTCGGCTTCGCCGAGCTGCGGCGGGGCCTGGGTTACTTCGCCAAGCTCGTAGTCGACCTGTGCCGCCTCCGCGGCCGCGAACAGCTCCTCTCCCGGACAGATCTGCTTGCCCATGATCGCGACCTTGCCCCAATCGCCCTCCTCCGACTCGCCGTTCATGGACTTGATGGCTTTCGCCTGGGCCAGAAATTCCTCGGCGTTGCCCCACACGAAACAGATGTCGATCAGCTTGCGTCTCAGGTCATAGCGGTCCGGCTCGCGCTCGATGGCTTTCTTGACGATTTCGGCGGCCTGGTCGTACAGCCCGTAGGCCATGTGAAAGTCCGCTTCCGCCAGCGGGTCCGACTGGTCCAGGTTGATCCCGGTTTCGCCCGCGATGGTGTCCTCGAACGGGTACTGGAATTCCTCCTCGCCTGCCTGCGTGTCGGACGCCGGCTGCGGCGCCGCGGGCCTTGGCGCAGCCGGTTGCGGCGCCG
>CAZOSZ010000349.1:0-1876 GCA_964582505.1 uncultured Ectothiorhodospiraceae bacterium
GCAGCGCCTGGCCGCCGGCGGCCGCCGCCGGGCTCAGGCCGGGCGGCAGGCCGTGCGGATAGTACAGTTCGCCGGACAACACCCTCGCCTCGCAGGCCCCACAGCTGCCGCCACGGCAGCTGTGGGGCAGATGCAGTCCGGCGCGCAGTCCGGCAGCCAGTACCGACTCGTCGTCGAGCGCCTCGAAGCGTTCTCCGCCGGGATGTAAGCTGACGCCATGAGCCATGCAGTACGCCCTGTCGCCGGGGAGACCGGCATTACCGTGGTCGGCTGCGGCTACACTGGCCGCCGCTTGCTCGAAATCTGCCGGGCCTCCGGCCGGGACTTTCTCGGCCTGGTGCGCTCTGAGGACTCCCTTGCCGGGCTGCGAGACGCGGGCGCGGCCGCCGCGATTCTCGATCTCGACGCACCCGGCGGGCAGTTGCCGCACAAATGGACCGAGGGCCGCGCGGTCGTCTACATGGCGCCGCCGCCCGATTCGGGCGAATTCGACACCCGGATGCGCAGTTTTCTGGACCGCATTGCCGCGCCGCCGGCGGCGCTAGTCTACCTCAGCACCACGGCGGTCTACGGCGATACCGGGGGGGCGCCGGTGGACGAGCGAAGTCCGCCGGCGCCCCAGGCAGACCGCGGACGGCGCCGGCTGGACGCAGAGCGCAGCGCGCTCGCCTGGGGCGAGTTCAATGGCGTGCCGGTGAGGGTGCTGCGCGTGCCGGGGATTTACGGCCCCGGCCGGTTGCCGCTCGAGCGGATCCGCCAGGGCGCACCGGTGGTCCGCGCCGAGGATGCCGGGCCGGGCAATCGCATCCACGTGGACGACCTGGCCGCCGTCAGCCTTGCCGCCGCCGATTACAGAGGGCCGGAGCGGATCTTCAATGTCGGCGATGGCAGCCACGCGAGCATGAGCGCGTATTTCCGGGCGGTGGCGCGCGCGGCCGGGCTGCCGGATCCGCCGGAACTGCCGCTGAACGAGTTGCTCGAGCGCGTGACGCCGGCGATGCGGGCTTACCTGACCCAACACCGACGCGTGGACACCGGGCGGATGCGTCAGGTCCTGGCGTTTCGGCCGTGCTACGAGGACCTCGACGCCGGTGTCGCGGCCAGCCTGGCCGAGGACTCTGGCTGCTGACGGATGAATGCTGTATACAATACGCAGCACTCTTAGTTTCCCGGGTAAATCAATGGCCATCCAGCGTTTCAGCCTGCGTGACCAGGTTCGCGAGGAGCTCGTCAACTGGCTGTCCGACGGTCGTCTCGTGCCCGGCCAGCGGCTTGAGGAGGAACGCCTGAGTCGCGCGCTGGGTGTCAGCCGCACGCCCCTGCGCGAGGCACTCTCGAGCCTGGCGCGCGACGGCCTGGTCGAATCCGTGCCGCACCGTGGCTTCCGGGTGCCGAAACTGACTGCGGAGCGGGTCCGCGACCTCCACCCGGTGATCGGCAGCCTGGAGGGGCTTGCCTTGCGGCTGTCCGGGCCGCGCCTGCGTGAACTTGCGGCCACCCTCGAGAGCCTCAACGAGCGGCTCGCCCTGCCCCACCTGAGTCCGCGCCAGCGTTCCGAGCTGGACCGCCGCTGGCACGAGACCCTGGTCAGCCGAAGCCCGAACAGCGAACTGGCTGCGCTCATCGAGCGGGTCCGCGCGAGGCTGCGCCCGTATGCCGGTGCCTGGGACCGCAGCCCGGCCGAGATGGAGCTCTCGCGTGGGGAACACGCCGAGATCGCGCGGCTGATCGGCGCCGGCCAGGCCGACGAGGCGGCCGAGGCGCTGCTGCGCCACTGGGTGCGCGGCATCCGCACCGCGACCGCCTGGATCGAGCGATTGCAGGAGCGGCTGTAGGAGCGGCTGTAGGAGCGGCTTCAGCCGCGACTCCAACGCAG
>CAZOSZ010000350.1:0-1870 GCA_964582505.1 uncultured Ectothiorhodospiraceae bacterium
GCCGCCGACGATGGCCACCAGCGGCCGGGCCGGCTGGTGCAGTGCCTGGCCGAGCGCCTCGAGCTCCGCCGACAGCAACGGTCCGGCGCAAGCCACCGGCGCGAAGCGCGCCACGCCGTGGGTGCTGGCCTGGGCACGATGCGCGGTGCCGAAGGCGTCCATCACGAAAACATCACAAAGCGCCGCCATGCGCCTCGCGAGTGGCTCGTCGTCGTTCTTCTCGCCCGGGTTGAAGCGCACGTTCTCGCACAGCACCACCTCGCCGGGTGCGACCGACACCCCGTCCAGCCAGTCGCGTTCCAGCCGCACGACCGTGCCGAGCAGCTCCGACAGGCGCTCCGCCACCGGGGCCAGCGAGTACTGCGGGTCGTACTCGCCTTCCCTGGGACGCCCGAGGTGCGAAGCCAGCAGCACCGCGGCACCCTTTTCAAGCGCCAGGCGGATGGTCGGCAGCGCCGCCCGGATGCGAGCGTCACTGCTCACCCGGCCGGCCTCGATCGGCACGTTGAGGTCCTCGCGGATCAGCACCCGCCGGCCGGCCAGCTCGAGGTCCTGCATGCGGATCATGGCCACGGGCGTCTCAGTTTGCATTCACCAGCGCGACGGTGGTGTCCAGCATCCGGTTGGAGAAGCCCCACTCGTTGTCGTACCAGGCGCAGACCTTGACCAGCCGGCCGTCGACCACGCGGGTCAGCGAGGACTCGTAGACCGAGGAACGGGCATCGTGGTTGAAGTCGATCGACACCAGCGGCTCGCGGTTGATCCCGAGGATGCCCTTGAGTCTGCCACCCGCCGCCTCCTCCAGCACCTGCTCGATGTCTTCCCTGCTGGTGTCGCGCGCGGCCTGGAAGGTCAGGTCGACCATCGAGACGTTGAGGGTCGGCACGCGGATGGCAAAGCCGTCCAGCTTGCCGGCCAGTTCCGGCAACACCAGGCCGACCGCCGCCGCCGCGCCGGTCTTGGTGGGGATCATGGACATCGCCGCGGCACGCGCGCGCCGCAGGTCGGTGTGGTAGACGTCGGTCAGCACCTGGTCGTTGGTGTAGGCGTGGATCGTGGTCATCAGGCCGCTCACCACGCCGATCGCCTGGTGCAGGGGCTGAACCAGCGGGGCAAGGCAGTTGGTGGTGCACGAGGCATTGGAGATCACCTCGTGGCCGGCTTTCAGCTTGTCGTGGTTGACTCCGTAGACGATGGTGGCATCGACGTCCTTGCCGCCCGGCGCCGAGATCACCACCTTGTTCGCCCCGGCCTGCAGGTGTGCGGAGGCCTTTTCCTTGCTGGTGAACAGCCCGGTGCACTCCAGCACGACCTCGACGCCAAGTTCCTTCCACGGCAGGTTGGCGGGATTGCGCTCGGCCAGCACGCGGATGCGGTCGCCGTTGACGACGAGGAATTCGCCGTCCACCTCGATCGTGCCGGCGAACTTGCCATGCGTGCTGTCATAGCGCGTCAGGTGAGCGTTGGTGTTCGCATCGCCCAGGTCATTGATCGCAACGATGGAAAGCTCGCCGCTGCGGCCGGATTCGTAGAGTGCCCTGAGGATGTTCCGGCCGATGCGGCCGTAGCCGTTGATGCCAACCTTGATCGCCATTCGCTTTCTCCTTGCCTGTCTTCCTTGCTTGTCTAGGAGCGGCTTCAGCCGCGACCGGTTCACGGCTGAAGCCGCTCCTACCTCATATCGTTTCAGGAATCATTGCTAAAGCAGTTCCCGGAGGTGTGCCGCTACAGCCTCCGGCGTGAAGCCGAAATGCTCGAAGAGCCTGCCCGCCGGCGCCGACTCGCCGAAGCGGCTGATGCCATGCACCGCGCCGGATTCGCCGACCAACGCCCACCAGCCGTCCGGCACGCCGGCCTCGACCGCCAGCCG
>CAZOSZ010000351.1:0-1859 GCA_964582505.1 uncultured Ectothiorhodospiraceae bacterium
GAGGGCGAGGGGCCGATGCGGCTGGAAGCGATGGCCTCAGGCCCGCCGCCCGGCGACGCGGTTCCACTGCCGCTGCATGCCGCGTCAGACGGCCTGTTACGCGCCGACTGGTCGCCGCTGGTCGCCGCGCTGGCCGAGGCGGGTCGACCTGCCGCGGTCCGCGCGGCGCTGCTGCACGAGACCCTCGCGCTGACGGCGCTGCAGGTCTACGGCACATTGCGCGACAGCCAGCCGATAGCCGCGGTCGGTGCCACCGGCGGCGTGTTGCAGAATCGCCGCCTCGCCGACCGGATGCAGGCGCTGTTCGCGGACCACGGCGTCGACCTGGCGCTGCCGGTGCGGCTGCCGGCCAACGACGCGTGCATCGCCTTTGGCCAGGTGGTTGAGGTGGCTGCGCTGTTTGCGAAGGCCGGCGATCCGCCGGCCGGTTAGAATGCCCGGCACCGTCCCGCCCCGCATCCGTCCGGCAAGGAGACTCGCGCATGGCGCTCGACGAGGCACGCATCGCCCTGGCCCACGGCAACGGCGGCCGCTACATGCGGGAGCTCATCCGGGACGTGTTCGCCCGCCATCTCGGCGGCGGCGTGCTCGACACCGACCTCGATGCCTGCCCGCTGCCCGCCCTGCCGGCCGGAGAAGTGGTGTTCACCACCGACGGTTTCATTGTCCAGCCGCTCGAGTTTCCCGGTGGCGACATCGGCTCGCTGGCGGTTCACGGCACCACCAACGACCTCGCGGTGGCCGGCGCCACGCCGCTTTACCTGTCGCTGAACGTGTTCATCGAGGAAGGCCTCGAAGTGGCATTGCTCGACCGGGTGATCGCCAGCCTGGCGCGCGCCGCGCGGGACGCCGGCGTGCAGGTGGCGGCCGGCGACACCAAGGTCCTGCCACGCGGCGAGGGCGGCGGCCTGTACCTCGCCACCACCGGCATTGGCGTGCGGCGTCACGGCCTCAAGCTGAGCATGACGGAGATCCGGCCAGGCGACCGGCTGCTGGTGAGCGGCAGCGTCGGCGATCACGGCATTGCGGTGATGCTGGCGCGCGAACAGTTCGGTCTGCGCGGGGATCTCGCCTCGGACGCCGCCAGCGTGCTGCCGCTGACCCGGGCCTTGCTCGACTTGCCGGGGCTGCGTTTCATGCGCGATCCGACCCGTGGCGGACTCGCCACCGTCGCCCACGAGATCGCCCGGGCCAGCAGCTGTTCCGTGCGGCTCTCCGAGGCGGCCATTCCGGTGCGCGACGCAGTACGCAGCGTCTGCGAGATGCTGGGCTACGATCCGCTCTACCTGGCCTGCGAGGGCCGCGTGGTGGCGGTGCTTGCGCCGGACGAGGCGGAGCGCGCACTTGTTGCCTGGCAGTCGCTGCCCGGTGGCGAACAGGCAGCCATCATCGGACAGGTGGACACAGGAGGTCGCCCGGTGATTATCGAGACCGAGCTCGGCGGCCGGCGGATGCTCGAGGAACTCGAGGACGATCCGCTGCCGCGGATCTGCTGAGACGGGAGACCCGACGCCGTGACAGCGGGTGCATTCGAGTCAGCCGGCCTGATCACGCTGACCACCGACTTCGGGCTGAGCGACCCCTACGCCGGCATCGTCAGGGGCCGGATCCTGGGTCGGATGCCCTCGGCGCGCATCGTCGACCTGAGCCACGGCATGCCGGCCGGCAGGCCCGACCTGGCGGGATTCTGGCTGGCGCTGGCGTGGCGTGATTTCCCGCCCGGCACGCTGCACCTGGCGGTGGTGGACCCCGGAGTCGGCACCGCGCGCGGCTGCGTGCTGGCGGAAGCGGAGGGCCGGTTGCTTCTGGCGCCGGACAATGGCCTGCTGCCGGAGGCCCTGCGCGACTGTCCGGCGGTC
>CAZOSZ010000352.1:0-1839 GCA_964582505.1 uncultured Ectothiorhodospiraceae bacterium
GGCTGACGCCGCCACAGCGCAGTGTGCTGGCCGCCCGCACCCCGGCCGGCGCCGGCCAGTCGGGTACGATCCACGCCGGCCTCATCCGGCAGCGTCCTCGCGCAGGGCTGCCAGCAGCCCCTCGAAGTCCGCCGGCGGCGGTGCCTCTAATCGGAGCTGCTCGCCGCTGCCCGGATGGACCAGCTCCAGCCGGGCGGCATGCAGCGCCTGGCGCCGGAATCCGCGCAAGGCCTCGATCAGCACCGGCCCGGCGCCCTTCGGCACCGCCAGCCGGCCGCCGTAGACCGGGTCGCCGACGATCGGATAGCGGATCGAGGCAAGATGCACGCGGATCTGGTGGGTCCGGCCGGTCTCGAGCCGGCACAGCACGTGGGTGTGGCCGCGGAAACGCTCCATCACGCGGTAGTGCGTCACTGCTGCGCGGCCGGCATCGCGGATCGCCATACGGGTGCGATCCACCGGGTGGCGGCCGATCGGCGCATCCACCGTACCACCGCCGGTCATCACGCCGACACACACCGCCTGGTACTCGCGCCGTACGCTGCGGGCCTCGAGCTGGCGCACCAGTGCGGCGTGCGCGCCGGGCGTGCAGGCCACCACCATCACGCCGGAGGTGTCCTTGTCGAGCCGGTGCACCAGGCCGGCGCGCGGCAACACGCGCAGCTCGGGCCGGTGGTGCAGCAGCGCATTGAGCAGCGTGCCGGCCGGGTTGCCGGCGCCGGGGTGGACCACCAGCCCGGCCGGCTTGTCGAGCACCAGGATCTCGGCATCCTCGTACAGCACCCGCAGCGCGATCGGCTCGGCCTCGGCCCGGGTTTCGTCTCCGAACTCGGCCATCAGCACCACCGCCTCGCCGGCCTCGACCCGGTCGCGCGGCTTGAGCTCGCGCCCGTCGACGCGCACCCGGCCGGCGCGGATCCAGTCCTGCAGCCGGCTGCGTGAATAGTCCGGGAACATCGCCGCCAGCGCCTGGTCCAGCCGCCGGCCGGCCAGCTCTGCCGGCACCACGGCGCGGTGCTCGACGCCCTGCATGGATGAAACCCTGTCCGCCTTCACGGGTCACAGTGTATCGGTATAATCCCCAGCCCGGCCCGGCCGCCGGCCCTGCCTGATGGAACCCCGGATGACCCGACGCCTCGTCTGCCTGCTGCTTGCCGTCACCCTGGCCGCCACCGCCGGCTGCGCCGGCAACCGCAAGAAGGACGAGCGCGACCCGGACGAGACGGCGCGGCGGGTCTACGAGCGGGCGGAGCGCGCGATGGGTTCCGGCAATTATGCCAACGCGATCTCCGGCTACGAGGCGCTCACCTCGATCTACCCGTTCGCCGAGGAGTCGCGCCAGGCACAGCTCAACCTGATGTACGCCTATCTGCGCAACGAGGAGCCGGATTCGGCGATTGCCGCGGCGGATCGCTTCCTGCTGGAGAACCCGACCCACCCGAGGGCCGATTACGCGCTCTATATCAAGGGACTGGCGCGCTTCCCGCGCGACCCGGGCCCGATGGAGCGGCTGTTCCGGGTGAACCTGGACGAGCGTCCGCCCGGGGAGATGCTGGCCTCGTTCAACACTTTCGCGGAGCTGCTGCAGCGCTATCCCGACAGCGAATACGTCGGGGACGCGCGCCAGCGGATGATCCACCTGCGCAACCGGCTGGCGACGCACGAGGTGATGGTGGCCGACTTCTACTACCGGCGGCATGCCTACGTGGCGGCGATCAACCGCTCGCGCTATGTGCTGGAGAATTTCCAGGAAACCGAGGCGGTGCTGCCGGCATTGCGCATCATGGCCAGGTCCTACGACAGCCTGGGCCTGGCGGAGCTGGCCTCCGACACGCGCCG
>CAZOSZ010000353.1:0-1837 GCA_964582505.1 uncultured Ectothiorhodospiraceae bacterium
GCGCCGGGCGAGCTGCGCGGCGGGCGGGCTCAGCTCCGGCCCTCGCCTCGTTGGGCGGCAAAAGGCGCCATCGCGCCGACTCCCTCAGGTCTCGGGCACCGTCTGCCCCCGAATCCGTTCAGAGATGCCAGAAACGGGCGACTTATTCCATGGCGGCGTCTGCTCCATGGTGTGACTCCGGCGCCCCACTCGTACCCCGGTGATCCCCCGCTGGCGTCCTGCGCGCTCACCCGCTAGCATGGGCCGCCCGCCCGGGTCGGGCGCATCGGGTCCGTCGAGGAGGAGCGCCCTTGTCGATTCGATCGATGGTCGTGGCAGGCCGGCCGCCTCCTGGCTGCCGGCGCGAGAAGGCGTGAGGTCGGTGGTCATGCCGCTGTGGCAGCGGGTGATCGCCACGATCGTCGCCATGGTGGCGGCGAGCGTGATCCTGGGTCTGATCTGGGAAGCGCTGTTCAACTTCCCGTTTCCCAGCTATCTCGCCGGCCTGGTCGGCGGCCTCACCGCGGTCCCGGTCTGGGAGTTCCTGAAGCGGGTCGGGCCGAAGGCACCGCCGCGGCCCTGAGAGCCGGGCCCTTTCACCTGCCGCCGCGTGGTGCCAGGCGCCGCTCGCGGTGCGCGAAAATCGAGTCTCATGACCGGGGGCGCCGATTTTTCACTGACCGACCGTGTGGGCCAAGTGGCCGATCGCGGCGCTGAGCGGGCCCGCGATCACCGGCGCTGCGATCGCCGCGATCTGCGGCAGCTGCTCGCTCACGCGGAAGGACAGGCCGCGCTCGACCAGCCATTTCGGGCGGTCGGCGATGGCGATCCCGGCGTCGTCCATGATCGTCTCGGCCAGCTCGCGCAGCCGCACCGCGGCCGGCAGATAGAAGCTCGCGATCATCAGGGTGAAGGTCGTGCCCCAGAACAGGGTCACCGCCATGGCCACCTCGTCGAGCGCCGCGTTGCCGGCCGCCGAGAGCGTGGCACCGGCGAGATGCGTCCAAGCGCCCATGTGGAGGACGCCGGCGACCATGAAGGCCGCAGCCATCGCCACGACGCGGCGGACCTGCGAGGCACGGCGCGCGAGCGTCGTCTCGTCCCAGCCGGTCACCGGCGGCAATGCCGAGGCCGCGGCCACGGTGAGAAGCAGCGCCGGGACGAACACGCTCATCACGTTGATCAGCGCCACGACGGTGCCGACGGCGGCCGCCCGTGCGGATTCGATCGCGGGCGAGGTCAGGAGCGCCTCGTAGGTGACGGCGAAGATGGCGCGCAGGGAGGCCTGGGCGACGTCGGCGGCACCGAGGTGCAAGAGACCGACGAGCGTGACGCCGGCGATGAACAGCGTGAACGGCCGTCGCGCCCGCCCTTGGACGCGCTCGTTGAGAATCCGCCAGGCGCCGACGGTCGCACCGGCGCTCACGCACACATAGACGAGCGCCAGCGTCGCCCAGCTGATGGCGGCGGCAGCGAGCACCGCGTCGCGCTCGATCTCGCCCCTTGCCGCCTTCTCCGCCAGGAGTTGCGCCGCGACACGGGCGTAGCCGCCACCGGTCAGCTCGAAGAGCAGGTTGGCGACCAGCAACACGGCCAGGGGCGGCACCGCGTACCAGAGGTACCGAAGCTCCTCCGCCGTAAGCGGTGCCGTGCGCCGCCTGGAAGAGGGCGCATCATCCATGGCCCACAGTCTGCGGACCGGCGCGTCGGCGGGCAAGCTCCGGCGCGCGGCGGTGCGGGCCGCGCTGCGCAAAAGCCGCAGTCCGGAAATCGGCTGGGGAATACCTGGTTGGTGGTGGCTCGCCTGGCCGATGGCGCGCCATCTCGGCGATCTTCCGACGCGCGTCCGGCGACCGCG
>CAZOSZ010000354.1:0-1822 GCA_964582505.1 uncultured Ectothiorhodospiraceae bacterium
GAGTTGCCGCGCGAGCTGCTCGACTCGGTTTCGCCGCTCTCCGGCCGCCCGGCGGCCCTCGCCGACCGGCGCGACGGCCAGGAGTCGCGCGTGCTGCGCACCTACGGCATCGGTGCGCAGATCCTGCGCAGCCTGGGCGTGCGCAGGATGCGCGTGCTGTCCGCGCCGAAACAGATGTACGGCCTGTCGGGCTTCGGCCTTGAGGTCGTCGACTATGTCGAGCAGTGATTCACCGCCGCAGAAGGCAGGCCTCATGGACAAGCTGAAGAAAATCGAGGGCGAACTGTCGGCGCGCGACCTGCGGTTCGGGATCGTCGCGGCGCGCTTCAATGGCTTCGTCGTCGACAGCCTGGTGCGCGGCGCGGTGGACGCATTGCTGCGGCACGGCGCCAGCGAGAAGGACCTGACGCTGGTCCAGGTGCCGGGTGCATGGGAAATGCCTTGGGCGGTGAAGAAGATGGTCCAGAGCCGCCGCTACGACGCGGTCATCGCGCTCGGCGCGGTGATCCGCGGCGCGACCCCGCATTTCGACTACGTGGCCGGCGAATGCGTCAAGGGAATTGCCCAGGCCGGCCTGGCGGGTGACACGCCGGTGGCCTTCGGCGTGCTGACCACGGACACTTTGGAGCAGGCGCTCGAGCGAGCCGGCACCAAGGCCGGCAACAAGGGCGCCGATGCGGCGCTCGCGGCGATCGAGATGGCGCGCCTGTTGCCGCGCCTCGAGTCCTGAGGCATGGCCGAGGCTGCCACCGCGCGTCCGCGCCGGGGCCGAAGCGCCTCGCGGGAACTCGCGCTGCAGGCGCTCTACCAGTGGCAGCTGGGCGGCCAGAGCGGCCAGGACGTGCTGCTCGAGTTCCTCGCCGAGCGCATTACGCCCGGGGCTGACACGGAGTTCTTCAGGGAACTGGTGCTGCAGGCCACCACGCGCAGCACGGAGCTCGATGCCTGGCTGGCCGAATTTTCCGACCGCCCGGTGGCGCAACTCGACCCGGTAGAGCACGCGATCCTGATGATCGGGCTCTATGAGCTGGTGCACCGCCCGGAAATTCCCTGGCGGGTGGTCATCAACGAGGCTGTGGAGCTGTGCCGGCGCTACGGCGGCAGCGAGGCGCATCGGTTCGTCAACGCCTTGCTCGACCGTGCCGCCCGGCGCCATCGCCCTGCCGAGGCAGGGCCAGGCCAGGGCACGGCGTAGGGGCCGCCGATGCCGTTGCCGCCGCCCGTCGAGCGCGAGCCGATCCACCTGAGAGAGGTGCGCTGTCGCGGCTTCAGGCGGGCCGACGGGATGTGGGACATCGAAGGGCGGATGACTGACACCAAGGATTACCCCTTTGACAGCCGCTATCGCGGCCGCCTCGAGCCGGGTGCCGCGGTGCATGACATGTGGATGCGGCTGACCATCGATGAACACCTGGAGGTCCGCGCGATCGAGGTGTCCTCTGACCATCATCCGTTCCCCAATTGCGCCGAAATCGAGCCCGCCTACCGCACGCTGGTTGGCACGCGGCTCGCACCCGGCTGGACCCGGCTGGTGATGGAGCGGCTCGGTGGCGTCGCCGGCTGCACCCACCTGACGCGACTCGCCCAGGAGCTCGCTGTGGTCGCACTGCAGACCATCATGCCGCTGCGCCGCCACGACGAGGCCGTGACCGAAGGCGCGACGCGCAAGCCGCCGCACCTGGACGGCTGTCACGCGCTGGCGACCGACGGGCCGATCGTTCGCGAGATCGCTCCGCGGTGGTACCGGGGCAAGCCGTGAGCCGCGGCGAGTTCGAATTGATCGCGCGGCTGGTGGCGGCCGCGCCGGTCCGGCGCGCCGATG
>CAZOSZ010000355.1:0-1812 GCA_964582505.1 uncultured Ectothiorhodospiraceae bacterium
CCGCTCCTACAAGATTGCCGGTCCCGGCCCGGCGTGCTAGAAGTGACCGGCCCCGGGCGAGCCGCCCGCCGATTGCCGAGACCCGATGCCGCCGCCGCCGGATCCCCATGGCATCGCCGTGATGGTGCTCGCGGTCGTCGCGCTGTTCCTGTTCAGCCGCGACCGGATCCCGATGGAGACCTCGGCGCTGGTGATCCTCGGCGTAATGATCCTCGGCTTCGAGCTGTTTCCCTACGAGTCCGAGACCGGCGAGACGCTGACCACTGCGGGATTTCTGGCCGGCTTCGGCAATATCGCGCTGATCACCATCATGGCGCTGTTGATCTGCACGCGCGCGCTGGAAGTGACCGGCGCGCTTCAGCCGGTCGCCGACCGCCTGGCGAAGATCTGGCTCAAGAGCCCGCTGCTGGCGCTGCTCGCGGCGCTGCTGTTGGCGGCGGGCCTGAGCATGTTCCTGAACAACACGCCGGTCGTGGCGATGCTGCTGCCGATCCTGATCAGCGTCTCGCTGCGCACGGGCCAGCCGGCTTCCTCGGTGCTGATGCCGGTCGGCTACGCCACCATCATCGGTGGCATGTGCACCACCATCGGCACTTCCACCAACCTGCTGGTGGTCGAGGTGTCCTCACGGATGGGCATGGCGCCGATGGGCATGTTCCATTTCACCGGCATCGCCGTGGCCGCCGCCGCGCTCGGCATCGTTTACCTGTGGCTGTTGGCCCCGCGGCTGGTTCCGTCGCGCACGCCGCCGATGCCCGACACTTCGCCGCGCGTGTTCGAGGCCATGCTGCACGTCGGCGAGGGCAGTGCGGCGGTCGGCATGTCGGTCGCCGAGCTGATCGCGCGCACCGAGGGCAAGATGCGGCTTGGTGGGATCGAGCGCGGGCCGGGCCTGTTCGTCGCCCGGCTGCCGTCGCTGCGCATCCGCCCGGGCGACCGGCTGCACGTGCGCGACACGCCGGACCGGCTCAAGCGATTCGAGGCCCAGCTTGGCGCAACGTTGTATGACGCGCGCGAACCCGGGCAGGCGCTCGGCGCTGACGAGCGCCCGAAGGTCGGTGACCAGCGCCTCGCCGAGATCGTCGTGACGCGCGGCTCGCCGCTGCAACGCAGGACGCTGAAGTACGTACCGTTCTTCGCCCACTACGGCCTGCTGCCGGTGGCGGTGCAGCGGCCGCGCTCGCCCGGTGCCGAGGTCGGTGACATCGGCGAGGTGTTCCTGCGCGCCGGCGACATCGTGCTGGTGCAGGGCTCGGCGGCCTCGCTGGACGCCGTCAAGCGGCTCGGCAACGTGCTGGTGGTGGACGGCTCGCTCGACCTGCCGCACACCAAGAAGGCGCCGCTGGCGGCTGGCATCATGGTCGCGGTGGTGCTGAGCGCGGCGTTCGGCCTGCTGCCGATCACCCTGGCGGCGCTGTGCGGCGTGCTGGCGATGGTGACCACCGACTGCATCAACTGGCGCTCGGCCCTCGGCGCCCTGGACCGGCGGCTGATCATCGTGATCGTCACCAGCCTGGCACTCGGCCAGTCACTGACGGTCACCGGCGGCACCCAGTACATCGCCGACCTGTATGTGATGCTGGCCCAGCCGGTGCCGATCATCGTCGCGCTCGGCGGGCTGATGCTGGTGATCGCGCTGTTGACCGAGGTGGTCACCAACAACGCCGCCGCGGTGCTCGGCACGCCGGTGGCGATGTTCATCGCGCAGCGCCTCGGCGTGCCGCCGGAGCCGTTCGTGCTGGCGGTGCTGTTCGGTGCCAACATGAGCTACCTGACGCCGATCGGTTACCAGACCAACCTGATGGTGCTGTC
>CAZOSZ010000356.1:0-1800 GCA_964582505.1 uncultured Ectothiorhodospiraceae bacterium
CCTCGCGCTCCCCGGCCGGCACAACGCTCTGAACGCGCTGGCCGCCGCCGCCGCGAGCTGGGCCGCCGGCTGGTCGCTCGAGGAGATCGCCGCCGGACTGGCCCGGGTGCGCGGCATCAAGGGCAGGATGCAGCTCCGCAAGGGCCGTGGCGGCGCGCTGCTCATCGACGACAGCTATAACGCCAACCCGGTGGTGCTGGAGGCGGCACTGGAGTACGCCACCGCGCTGCCGGGCGAAACCTGGCTGGTGCTCGGCGACATGCTCGAGCTCGGCGCGGATTCGGCCGCGCTGCACGCCGCCGCCGGGCGGGCCGCACGCGAACGCGGCGTGACCCGGCTGTACGCCTACGGGCCCCAGTCCGCCGCCGCCGCCGAGGCATTCGGCGCGGGGCGCCACTTCAGCGATGCCGATGCACTCGCTGCCGAACTGGCGGCACAGCTGCGCGGCGGCGTCAACCTGCTGGTGAAGGGCTCGCGCTCGATGCAACTCGAGACCGTAGTGGAACGGCTGCTGGCCGGGGAGGGCCGCTAGGGTGTTGATGTATTTCGCCGAGTACCTGGCGCGTTTCGAGTCCGGCTTCAACGTCTTCCAGTACCAGACCTTCCGCGCGATCCTCGGCGCGCTGACCGCGCTGGCGATCTCGATGCTGCTCGGGCCGTGGATGATCCGCCGCCTGACCTTTCACCAGATCGGCCAGCAGGTGCGCTCCCAAGGCCCGGAGTCCCACCTGCCGAAGGCCGGCACGCCGACCATGGGCGGCGCGCTCATCCTGGTGTCGATCGCGATCTCCACGCTGCTGTGGGCCGACCTCGCCAACCGCTTCGTCTGGATCGTGCTGGCGGTGATGGTCAGCTTCGGGCTGATCGGCCTGGTCGACGATTACAAGAAGCTGGTGCTGGGCGACAGTCGCGGCTTGTCGGCGGGCTGGAAGTATTTCTGGCAGTCCGTCGGCGCGCTGGCCGCGGCCGCCGTGTTCGTGCTCACTGCCGCCGACCCGGCGGTGGAGCAGGCGCTGATCGTGCCGTTTTTCAAGAACATCATCGTGCCGCTCGGCGTGGTGAGCTACGTGGTGCTCGTCTATTTCGTGATCGTCGGCTCGAGCAACGCGGTCAACCTCACCGACGGGCTCGACGGGCTGGCGATCATGCCGACGGTGCTGATCGGCGGCGCGCTCGGGCTGTTCGCCTGGGTGACCGGCAACGTCAATTTCTCCAGCTACCTGGGCATTCCCTATGTCGCCGGGGTCGGCGAGATCCTGGTGTTCTGCACCGCGCTGGTCGGTGCCGGGCTCGGCTTCCTGTGGTTCAACACCTACCCGGCGCAGGTCTTCATGGGCGACATCGGCGCGCTGGCGCTCGGCGCGGCGCTCGGCGCGGTGGCGGTCGCGGTGCGCCAGGAAATCGTGTTTTTCGTCATGGCAGGGGTGTTCGTGCTGGAAACCGTCTCGGTGATCCTGCAGGTCGCCTCCTTCAAGCTCACCGGCCGGCGCATCTTCCGCATGGCGCCGATCCACCACCACTTCGAACTCAAGGGCTGGGCCGAACCCAAGGTGATCGTGCGCTTCTGGATCATCACCGTGATCCTGGTGCTGTTCGGCCTGGCGACGCTCAAGGTCAGATGAACGCACAGGCCACACTCGACGGACTCTCGGGCAGCGCCGGCGGCAAGCCGGTGCTGCTGGTCGGGCTGGGCCTGACCGGGGTGTCCTGCGCCCGCTACTTCGCCAGGCTCGGCCAGCCGGTGCGGGTGCTCGACAGCCGCGCCGAACCTCCCGGGCTGGCGCGCCTGGGCGCGCTGCG
>CAZOSZ010000357.1:0-1790 GCA_964582505.1 uncultured Ectothiorhodospiraceae bacterium
CCAACGCCGTCGAGTACTTCGTCTCCTACTACGACTACTACCAGCCGGAAGCCTATGTGCCTTCCACCGATACCTACATCGAGAAGGACTCCTCGATCAACGAGCATATCGAGCAGATGCGCCTGTCGGCCACCAAGGCACTGCTCTCGAGGCACGACACCGTCATCGTCGCCACGGTCTCGGCGATCTACGGGCTGGGGGACCCGGCCGCCTACCTGGCGATGGTGCTGCACCTCGACCGTGGCGACCGGCTGGGCCAGCGCAGCCTGCTGAGGCGGCTGGCCGACATGCAGTACACGCGCAACGAGGTGGAATTGCGGCAAGGCACCTACCGGGTGCGCGGTGACGTGATCGACGTGTTCCCGGCCGAAGCTGAGCGCGACGCCATCCGCATCCAGCTGTTCGACGACGAGATCGAGTCGCTGGCATGGTTCGATCCGCTCACCGGCTCGATCCTGCGGCAGGTGCCGCGGGCGACCATTTTCCCCAAGACGCACTACGTGACGCCGCGTGAGCGGCTGCTTGCCGCGATGGACGAGATCAAGCAGGAACTGCGCGAGCGACTCGAGGTGCTCCGCGGGGCCAACAAGCTGGTCGAGGCCCAGCGGCTCGAGCAGCGCACCCTGTTCGACCTGGAGATGATCCAGGAACTGGGCTATTGCCAGGGCATCGAGAACTACTCGCGCTATCTTTCCGGGCGTGCGCCTGGCGAGCCGCCGCCCTGCCTGTTCGATTACCTGCCGCGCGACGCGCTGCTGGTGGTGGACGAGTCGCACGTCACCATCCCGCAGCTCGGCGGCATGTACCGCGGTGATCGCAGCCGCAAGGAGACGCTGGTCGAATACGGCTTCCGGCTGCCCTCGGCGCTGGACAACAGGCCGCTGCGCTTCGACGAGTTCGAGGCGCTCTCTCCGCAGACCGTGTACGTCTCGGCAACGCCGCGCGAGTACGAACTGAAACGCTCCGGGCGGGTGGTCGAGCAGCTGGTGCGACCGACCGGGCTGGTGGACCCGGAGGTCGAAGTGCGGCCGGCGCGCCACCAGGTGGACGACGTGCTGTCGGAGATTTCCCTGCGAGTCGCCAGTGACCAGCGCGTGCTGATCACCACCCTGACCAAGCGCATGGCCGAGGACCTGACGGACTACCTGGCCGAGCACGGCGTGCGGGTCCGCTACCTGCACTCCGACATCGACACCGTCGAACGCACCGAGATCATTCGAGATCTCAGGCGCGGCGAGTTCGACGTGCTGGTCGGGATCAACCTGCTGCGCGAGGGGCTGGACATGCCGGAGGTCTCGCTGGTGGCGATCCTCGACGCCGACAAAGAAGGCTTCCTGCGCTCCGAAGGCTCGCTCATCCAGACCATCGGTCGGGCGGCCCGCCATGTGCACGGCAAGGCGATCCTGTACGCCGAGAGCGAAACCGGCTCGATGCGCCGGGCGATCGACGAGACCAATCGCAGGCGCGCCAAGCAGATCGCCTTCAACGAAGCCCACGGCATCACCCCGCAGAGCATCGTCAAGCGGGTCGCCGACATCATGGAAGGCGCGCGCGCGGAGGGTGGTCGCGGCCGGCCGGACCCGCGTGGCCGCAAGGTTGCCGAGCCGCGGCCTGCCTGGGAGCGACTCACGCCCGAGGAGACGCTGAAGCGCATCAGCAAGCTCGAGGTCGAGATGTACCGCCATGCCCGCGAGCTGGAGTTCGAGCGGGCCGCCGAGCTGCGCGACGAGATCGAGCGGCTGCGCCGCGAGGGACTCGGACTTTCGTAGGGTCGGCCCGTAGGAGCGGCT
>CAZOSZ010000358.1:0-1765 GCA_964582505.1 uncultured Ectothiorhodospiraceae bacterium
CGACCAACGGATTAACAGTCCGTCGCTCTACCAACTGAGCTACCGGGGAAAATCGGTGTCGGGCAAACCCTGCGCAAGCGTGTAATTTTCAAGTACCTGCCGGCGGACTGTCAAGAAATCGGTCAGCTGAGCGCCCGGCGAACGCGCGCCACGGCCTCCTGCAGCGTCTCGAGACTGCAGGCATACGACAGCCGGACATGGCCCGGCGCGCCGAAGGCGGTGCCCGGCACCACGGCGACGCCGACCTTGTCCAGCAGAAGTTCCGCGAAGCCGGTGTCGTCGTCCACGCTGTCGAGTGCGGCGATCGCCCCGCTGACGTCCGGGAAGGCATAGAAGGCGCCGTCGGCGGGCAGGCACGTCACGCCTGGCAGCCGGTTCAGGGCGCCTAGCAG
Organism: uncultured Ectothiorhodospiraceae bacterium; assembly: GCA_964582505.1. Classification (GTDB taxonomy): domain Bacteria; phylum Pseudomonadota; class Gammaproteobacteria; order Steroidobacterales; family XN24; genus XN24. The sequence continues at coordinate 393 of CAZOSZ010000358.1, forward strand.
CCAGTCGTGGCGTTCGCGGAACGCCGCCGCCATCACCCCCACGCAGGACTGGTCGCCGGTCAGCGCAGCCAGCGAGGCGTACTGCGAGATCGAGCAGGCATTGGACGTGCTCTGGCCCTGGATCTTCTTCATCGCGCCGATCAGCTTGCGCGGGCCGGCCGCATAGCCGATCCGCCAGCCGGTCATGGCATAGACCTTGGACGCGCCATTGACGGTCACCACCCGGTCGTGCAGGTCGGGCGCGGCGGTCAGCAGGCTGCAGAAGGGCTCCCTGCCCCAGTAGATGTGTTCGTACATGTCATCCGTGCAGGTGACCATCCGGGGATGAGCACGTAGCACCTCGGCGAGCCCTTCGAATTCGGCGCGGGTATAAGCGACTCCGGTCGGATTGCTGGGGCTGTTGATGATCAGTAGCCGGGTTCGCGGGGTGATCGCGGCCTCGAGTTGCGCCGGCGTCAGCTTGTAGCGTTGCGCGGCGCCGGCAGAGACGATTACCGGCGTGGCGTCGGCCAGCAGCACGATGTCAGGATACGAGACCCAATAGGGGGCAGGGATAATGGCTTCATCGCCCGGGCCGAGCAGCGCCGCGGCGAGGTTGTAAATACACTGCTTTGCGCCGTTGGAAACGAGCACTTGATCGGGCTGGTACGTGATCTGGTTGTCCCGCAGGAACTTGTCACAGATCGCGGCACGCAGCTCGGCGATGCCCTCCACGTCGGTGTACTTGGTGCGCCCGGCGCGGATCGCCTCAACCGCAGCCGCCTTGATGTGCTCCGGGGTGTCGAAGTCTGGCTCCCCGGCGCCCAGCCCGATCACGTCCTTGCCGGCGCGCTTGAGTTCCGCGGCCTTTGCGGTGACGGCCAGGGTCGGAGACGGCTTGACGCGGGCAACCCGCTCGGAGAGGCGAAGGTCCACGGAATTCCCCCTGGTGCATAATGTCAGGCTTGGCGCCGGGTCCGTCGCATGTCCCCGCGGCGAAGCGGCGCGCAGCCGACATGGTGAAATGAAAGCTTGCCTCCGTCCAGTAGCACTTGTCACGACATGAGCAGCCAGGCAGTACCTGCGACTCACGATGCGCCGAGCTTCGAGCTGATGGCTGACTATCAGCCGGCCGGCGACCAGCCAGAGGCGATCCACCAGCTCCTCGCGGGCCTCGAGGCCGGCCTGGCTTCCCAGACGCTGCTGGGGGTCACCGGCTCGGGCAAGACCTACACCGTTGCCAACGTGATCCAGGCCCTGCAACGGCCAACCCTGGTGCTGGCGCATAACAAGACCCTGGCCGCGCAGCTCTACGGCGAGTTTCGGGAGTTCTTCCCCACCAACGCCGTCGAGTACTTCGTCTCCTACTACGACTACTACCAGCCGGAAGCCTA
>CAZOSZ010000359.1:0-1755 GCA_964582505.1 uncultured Ectothiorhodospiraceae bacterium
CCCCCGCGACATCGAAAGCAGCGGCATGGTGATCCGGCGCATCGCACAGCGCGGCCGCATCACCCGGCGCAGCCGCGACGAGGCGCTGCCAGCGCGCCGGAAGGTCGCGACGCAGCGCGTCCGGCAGAGCCGCCAGGGCCGTGGCGATCGGATCGGGCGGATTACGGTCGCTCATGGCGACGGAAGCATATCAGCCCCCTGCGGCCGGCCCGAAAAAGGCGAAGCCCCGCACGGGGCGGGGCTTCGCTTGGGCTTTCGCCCTGGACTGTCTCGCGGTCGCGGCTGAAGCCGCTCCTACAGCCGCTCCTACGGCCGCCGTTACATCATGTCCATGTCGGGCATGGACGGCGCCTTGTCTTCCTTCCTCGGCAGCTCGGCCACCATCACTTCGGTGGTCAGCAGCAGGCCAGCGACAGAAGTCGCGTTCTGCAGCGCCAGGCGCGTGACCTTGGTGGGATCGAGGATGCCCATCTCGATCAGGTCGCCGTACTCGCCGGTCTGGGCGTTGTAGCCGAAGTTGCCCTTGCCCTCGCGGACCTTGTTGAGCACCACCGAACCGTCCTCGCCGGCGTTGGCGACGATCTGGCGCAGCGGCTCCTCGGCGGAGCGCAGCAGGATCTGGACACCCATGTCCTGGTCGTGGTTGTCGCCCTTGAACTTGCTGAGCGCCGCCACGGCTCTCACCAGCGCGACACCGCCGCCGGGCACCACACCCTCCTCGACCGCGGCACGTGTGGCGTGCAGCGCATCCTCGACGCGGGCCTTCTTCTCCTTCATTTCGACCTCGGTGGCCGCGCCGACCTTGATCACGGCAACGCCGCCGGCGAGCTTGGCGACCCGCTCCTGCAGCTTCTCCTTGTCGTAGTCGGAGGTGGCCTCCTCGATCTGCAGGCGGACCTGCTCGATGCGACCCTTGATATCCTCGGGCTTGCCGTGGCCGTCGATGATGGTGGTGTTCTCCTTGGAGACCTGCACCTTCTTCGCTTCACCGAGATCGGCCAGCGAGGCCTTCTCGAGCTGCAGGCCGACTTCCTCGGAGATCACCGTTCCGCCGGTCAGGACGGCGATGTCCTGCAGCATGGCCTTGCGGCGGTCGCCGAAGCCCGGGGCCTTGACGGCCGCGACCTTGACGATGCCGCGGATGGTGTTGACCACCAGCGTGGCCAGCGCCTCGCCCTCGACGTCCTCGGCGACGATCAGCAACGGCCGGCCCGACTTGGCGACGCTCTCGAGCAGCGGCAGCATCTCGCGGATGTTGGAGATCTTCTTGTCGTGCAGCAGGATGTACGGGTTCTCGAGGATCGCCGACTGGGTCTGCTGGTCGTTGATGAAATACGGCGACAGGTAACCGCGGTCGAACTGCATGCCCTCGACCACCTCGAGCTCGCTCTCGAGTCCGGAACCGTCCTCGACAGTGATCACGCCTTCCTTGCCGACCTTGTCCATCGCCTCGGCGATGCGATCGCCGATTTCGGTGTCGCCGTTCGCCGAGATGGTGCCGACCTGCGCGATCGCCTTACGATCCTCGCAGGGCTTCGACAGCTTTTTCAGCTCCTCGACGATGGCAATCGAGGTCTTGTCGATGCCGCGCTTCAGGTCCATTGGGTTCATGCCCGCGGCCACCGACTTCAGGCCCTCGCGCAGGATCGCCTGCGCCAGCACGGTCGCGGTGGTGGTGCCGTCGCCGGCCTCGTCGGAGGTCTGCGAGGCGACTTCCTTGACCATCTGCGCGCCCATGTTCTCGAACTTGTCGGA
>CAZOSZ010000360.1:0-1750 GCA_964582505.1 uncultured Ectothiorhodospiraceae bacterium
CGTGCAATACAACGACATCCTCACCAAGGTCGCGATCCTGCCCGGCCTGCTCGACGCCGAGAGTTGCGCCCGCGCCATTGCGCTGGCGCAGCGTTTCCCGGCGGCCGAAGGCCGCGTCGGCACGAGCGATGTCCAGCGGGCCGACATCCGTCGTTCACAGATCTGGTTCTTCAATCCCTCGGCCGAGACGGACTTCATCTTCGCGCCGCTGCGCGAGGCCGTTCAGAAGGTCAACCAGGGTTTCTGCCTCGAGCTCACCGACTTCGGCACCGGCTGCCAGATCGCCCGTTACACGGCCGACGTCCAAGGGCACTATGACTGGCACATCGACCTCGGAACGCAGCGATTCTCGCGGCGCAAGCTGAGCCTGTCGGTGCAGCTCTCGCCGGCCGATGACTACGACGGCGGCGAGCTGCAGTTCCACCTCAGCGGCCTCGATGCCGCGCGCATGCGCCAACAGGGCACGCTGATCGCGTTCCCGTCGTTCCACGAGCATCGCGTCACACCGGTCACTCGTGGAGAGCGATTCTCATTGGTCGCGTGGGTCGACGGGCCGCCGTTTCGCTGAGCGCCCGCAGGCTGCGGCCGCCGACCCGGCGCAGCAGCTCCGGCAACACGCGCAGCAGCTCCTCCGGGTGATTGCCGCGGGCCGCGCAATCGTGCATCAGCACGATCTCGCCGGGCCGTACCCGGCTCAGGCGGCGGGCGATCCCGGCGCTGCGCCCGAGCAGTCCCCAGTCGATGGCGCTGCGATGCCACAGCACCAGCGCCTGGCCGCACTTCGCCGCCTCGTCGCTCATGCAGGGACGCAGCCGGCCGTAGGGCGGCCGGAACAGCCGCACCTGCCGGCCGCAGATGTCCTCCAGCGCCGCCGCGCCGTCACGCACGTCGCGCCGCGCGTGTGCCTCGCGCATCCGCCAGGGATGGAAGTGGTTGAAGGTGTGGTTGCCGATGCCGTGCCCGGCGGCGAGGATGGCACGCACCAGCCCGGGATGCGCGACGGCGCGCCGGCCGACCAGGAAGAAGGTCGCGGCAGCGCCGTAGGCGGCCAGCAGTTCGAGCACCCGCGGCGTCCAGTAGGGATCGGGCCCGTCGTCGAAGGTCAGATAGATCGGTTCCGCTTGTCTGTGTTCAGCCATGGCGGCCCTCCCGCGCAAAGCGGTCAAGCAGCACGTCCCGCGTCAGCCAGGTCACCGTCGGCTCGGGCCGGGTCTGCTCGGCGGTGTGCTCATCGGCGGCGAACGCCCACACCAGCAGCCGCAGGTACCAGGCCACGAAACGATGGCGCGGGCCGGGTGGCAGCGGCTCGTGGATGAAGCCGAGCTCGGCGCCGTGGCGGATCCAGCCGATGCCCTGGAAGACCGCCACCTCGCGAAACGCCTCGTCGCGCACCACCAGCTCGCGCAGACTGCGCATCGAGCGAAACAGCCCGCGTGCAAACTGGAATCCGGTGGCCGAAGTGGTGCCGGTCTCGAGCGCGGCAAGCCGCGCATTGTCGAAGTGCAGGGTGCCCACGAGGTCGCCGGGCTCGAGCGTGGCGCCGTCGTCGAAACGGCGCGCCGGCCCGCGGTAGCGCGTCAAGCCGATGAGCATCAAGGGCCCCACCGGCTGCAGCCGATGCAAGCGGCGGTACAACCGGTCGATGCCGGTCAGGCAACGCCGTGCCACCAGCCTCGAGCGGCTCACGCCCGCACCTCCGCCTCGGCCGCCTTTTTCTGCCGCAGCCACTGCTTGCCGCCGATCTTGGCCA
>CAZOSZ010000361.1:0-1744 GCA_964582505.1 uncultured Ectothiorhodospiraceae bacterium
AGAGAAGATGGCCGTGCTCATACAGAAGATCGTGGGCTCACGGCATGACACTCGCTTCTACCCCTCGTTCGCCGGGGTGGCCCGCTCGCACAACTTCTACCCGACGCCGCCGCTCACGGCCGGCCTCCTGCCGGCAGGGCCTGCGGCAGCCGGGCGGCGACCGCGCCGATGCTGCCGGCGCCGAAGGTGACCAGCAGATCGCCGGCGCGCAGCACTCCCTGCAGCGCTTCGGGCAGCGCCTCGACCCGCTCGACGAACACCGGCTCGACCTGGCCGCGCGAGCGCACCGCACGGGCCAGCGCGCGGCCGTCGGCGCCGGGCACGGCCGTCTCGCCGGCCGGGTAGACCTCGCACAGCAACAGTGCGTCGGCGGCCGACAGCACCCGGGCGAAGTCGTCCATCAGGTCGCGGGTGCGGCTGTAGCGGTGCGGCTGGAAGGCCACCACCACGCGCCGCTCCGGCCAGGCGCCGCGGATCGCCGCGAGGGTGCATTGCAGCTCGGTGGGATGGTGACCGTAGTCGTCCACCAGCAGCGCAGTGCCGTCACCGGCGGCGATCTCGCCGAGCTGCTGCATGCGCCGGTCGATGCCGCCGAAGGTGGCGAGCGCGCGCAGCAGCGCCTCGTCGGCCACCTCCAGCTCCTGCGCCACCGCGATCGTCGCCAGCGCGTTGAGCGCATTGTGGCGGCCGGCGAGCTTCAGCTCGACCTCGAGCGGCCCGGAATGCCCCGGGCGGGTCACGCCGAAGCGCGACACCGTGCCCTGCTGGCGGAAATCCGTGGCGCGCAGGTCGGCGCGCTCGTCGAAACCGTAGGTCAGCACCGCGCGCGGCACGCGCTCGAGCAGCGAGGCGGCGCCGGGATCGTCGAGGCAGACGATCGCAAGGCCGTAGAACGGCAGGTTGTGAAGAAAATCCACGAAGGTCTGTTTGAGCCGCTCGAGGTCACCACCGTAGGTGCCCATGTGGTCGGGCTCGACGTTGGTGACCACCGCCAGCATCGGCTGCAGGTGCACGAAGGAGGCGTCACTTTCATCCGCCTCGGCCACCAGGAATCGCCCGGTGCCGAGCCGCGCGTGGGTGTTGGCGCTGTTCAGCCGCCCGCCGATCACGAAGGTCGGATCGAGGCCGGCCTCGGCGAGCACGCTCGCCACCAGGCTGGTGGTGGTGGTCTTGCCGTGCGTGCCGGCCACGGCGATGCCGTAGCGGAAACGCATCAGTTCGGCCAGCATCTCGGCGCGCTTCACCACCGGGATGCGGCGGCGCTGTGCCTCGATGACTTCCGGGTTGTCGGCCGGCACCGCGCTCGAGACCACCAGCACGTCGGCGCCCTCCAGGTGCGCCGCGCTGTGGCCGAGCATCACGCGGGCGCCGAGCGACTCCAGCCGCTGCACCACCGGCCCGGACTTCAGGTCCGAGCCCTGCACCTGGTAGCCGAGATTCAAGAGCACCTCGGCGATGCCGCCCATGCCGGAACCGCCGATGCCGACGAAGTGGATCCGGTTGACGCGCCGCATGCGGTCGGTCATGCGCGTCCCTCCGTCCCCAGGCCGCCGGCCTCGAGCAGCGCCTGCTCGATCGCCGCGAGCGCTTCCGGGCGGGCGACGCTCCGCGCGCGCCGGGCCATGTCGAGCAGCCGGCCGCGATCGGCCAGCAGGCCGGCCAGCAGCCGCGCCAGCCGCTCGGCGCCGAGCTGTTTTTCCGGCACCAGCACCGCCCCGCCGGCCGCCACCAGGTAGCCGCCGTT
>CAZOSZ010000362.1:0-1731 GCA_964582505.1 uncultured Ectothiorhodospiraceae bacterium
CTGCGATGCCGATGGGCACGCCGGCGTTCACCCCGGCCTGTGTCACACGGTATGCGGGCCCGCCACCTTGCCGATCGCCGATGCGGCCGCGCCGCCCTCTACGACAGAGGACCGCCTGCCACGAGACGCGCTGCTCCCGTGTGGGCTGATCATCGGCCTCGATCCGGGTCCCCCGAAAGCTTCCATCCTCGGCTGACGCCTGACCTGGTCGGGTAGCCGGCGAGAGCGGCCGGCCTCCGACCTTTCAGGCGCATGGATTCGGCCCCGTCGAGCTGACGCGAGACGGCGCTTGCTGACTCCTGGGGTGTGAGTGCCTGCTGTGACAGAACTCCGTCATCTATCGCTCTCCCGCCGCCGGTTCCTGGTGGCGAGTGGCGCGACCGCCGCTGCTGCTGTCCTGCCGCCTTGGCGCGCTCAGGCAGCCCCGGCACCCGAATATGAGCTCATCGCTGGTCCAAGCCGCGCGCATCTGGTCGGCGCCCCATACCCGGACACGGCGGTCTGGTCGTACAACGGCACGGTGCCCGGCCCGGAGATCCGGGTGCCGCAGGGTGGACGCCTGCGGGTCGTCCTCGAGAACCGGCTCGAGGAGGACACGACGGTGCATTGGCACGGCGTGCGGGTGCCGAACGCGATGGACGGCGTGCCACATCTTACGCAGCCGCCGGTCGCGCCGGGCGAGCGCTTCGTCTACGAGTTCGACCTGCCCGATGCCGGGACCTTCTGGTACCACCCGCACGCGCGCAGCTTCGAGCAGGTCGGGCGCGGCCTCGCGGGCGCGCTGATCGTGGAGGAGCAGGAGCCAGTCGCGGCTGATCGCGATCTGGTCTGGGTACTTGGCGACTGGCGGCTGCGCCGCGACGCGCAGTCCACTGAAGACTTCGGCAATTTCCATGATGTCAGCCATGCCGGTCGCCTCGGGAATACTGTCACGATCAACGGCCGCCTGCCGGATGTCTTCCCGGTGCGCGCCGGCGAGCGGTGGCGCCTGCGCCTGATCAACGTCGCCAACGCCCGGATTTTCGGCCTCGAGTTCCAGGGCCACGCGCCCCAGGTCATCGCCATCGATGGCCAGCCGGTCGAGCCGCACGCGCCGGTCGATGATCGGGTCGTGCTCGGCCCGGGCATGCGCGCGGATCTGATCCTCGATCTGACCGGCCGTCCCGGCGCGCGCTTCAGCGTCATCGACGGCTTCTATCGCGGCCAGGCGTACCGGCTGGTCGATCTCTTCTACAGCCGGGAGCCACCGCTGCGCGAGCATCCCATGGATGGGCCAATCGGCCTCCCCGCCAACCCGCTGCCCGAGCCCGATCTCGCATCCGCCGAGCGCCATGAGATGCGCTTCGAAGGCGGCATGATGGGCGGGATGATGGGCGGCATGATGGGCATGGGCCGCATGATGCGGCGCGGCATGGCCTGGACGGTCAACGGCGTGGCCGCCACCGGCGACGACCACGAGCCGCTGCTCACGCTCGCGCGCGACCGCTCCTGCGTGCTCGCCCTGGTCAACGACACGGCCTTTCACCATCCGATCCATCTGCACGGCCACTCCTTCCGCGTGATCAGCCGCGATGGCCAGCCCACGCGCCATCGCGAATGGCAGGACACGGTATTGACCGCGCCGCGCGAGACCGTGGAGATCGCCTTCGTGGCCGACAATCCCGGCGACTGGATGGTCCACTGCCACGTCCTGGAGCACCAGGCCGGCGGCATGACCGGCCTGCTCCGGGT
>CAZOSZ010000363.1:0-1718 GCA_964582505.1 uncultured Ectothiorhodospiraceae bacterium
TGCAGATCATCGTCAACGGCGAGCCGCGCGAGGTGCCGGACGGCCTGAGCGCCGCGGGACTGGTCGAGTTGCTCGGCCTGGCAGGACGGCGTTACGCCATGGAAATCAACGGCGAGCTCGCACCAAGGGGCACACATGCGGGGCGCACGCTGGCACCGGGGGACCGTATCGAGATCGTGCAGGCCGTCGGAGGCGGATGAAGTGCAAGCAGCAGCGCAACAGGGCAGGGAAGTCGCGGGCGAGGATCATCTCGAACTCGCCGGCCGCAGCTATCGGTCGCGATTGCTGGTCGGTACCGGCAAGTACCGCGATTTCGACCAGACCCGTGCGGCGATCGAGGCCAGCGGAGCGGAGATCGTCACGGTGGCGATTCGCCGCACCAACATCGGCCAGGACCGCGAGCAGCCGAACCTGCTCGACTTCCTGCCGCCGGATCGCTACACCATCCTGCCGAACACCGCCGGCTGCTTCACCGCGCAGGACGCAATCCGCACCTGTCGACTTGCGCGCGAACTGCTCGACGGCCACCCGCTGGTCAAGCTCGAGGTGCTGGCCGACGCCGAGACGCTTTTCCCGGACGTCACGGCAACCCTGGAGGCCGCCGAACTGCTGGTCCGGGAGGGCTTCCAGGTGATGGTCTACACCAACGACGACCCGGTGATGGCGAAGCGCCTCGAGCAACTCGGCTGCGTCTGCGTGATGCCGCTGGCGGCGCCGATCGGCTCGGGGCTCGGCGTCCGCAATCCCTACAACATCCTGACGATCGTCGAGAACGCCTCGGTGCCGATCCTGGTCGATGCCGGCGTCGGCACGGCTTCGGACGCCGCCATCGCCATGGAGCTCGGCTGCGACGGCGTGTTGATGAACACCGCAATCGCCGGGGCGCGCGACCCGGTACTGATGGCCTCGGCCATGCGCAAGGCGGTCGAGGCGGGCCGAGAGGCATTCCGCGCCGGGCGCATTCCGCGCAAGCGCTTCGCTTCGGCTTCCTCGCCGATCGACGGCACCTTCTTCTGATTCCCATGGGCGGCGAGCGCGAACCCGGCGCGGTGCACCACCGCACGGTCAGGAGCTTCGTTCGCCGGGGCGGCCGGCTCACTGCCTCGCAGGCCCGTGCGCTGGAGACGCTCTGGCCGCGCCATGGCGTAGAGCCGCCTTCCCGGGTCCTGGATCTCGATGCGTTGTTCGGCAGACGGGCGCCACGCAGCCTGGAAATCGGCTTCGGCAACGGCGACAACCTCGCCCGGCTCGCGGCCCGCCACCCCGAGCGGGATTACCTGGGCATCGAAGTGCACGAGCCCGGAATCGGACACCTGTTGCTGCGAATCGAGCGGGAAGAACTCGCCAATGTCCGCATCGCGCGTCACGACGCCGTCGAAGTGATCGCCGGCTGGCTGCCTGCGGCGTCGATCGACGAGGTGCTGGTGTTCTTCCCCGATCCCTGGCCAAAGAAGCGCCACCACAAGCGGCGGCTGGTGCAGCCGGCATTCCTGGAAGGGCTGGCCCGGGTCATGGCCACCGGCGCAAGGCTGCATCTCGCGACCGACTGGGCGCCCTATGCCGCGCAGATGCTCGAGGTCTGCGACGCCTCACCCTGGTTCGACAGTGCCACCCCCGGCGGCGGCTATGCCCCGCGGCCGGAGTCCCGGTCGCCGACGAAGTTCGAGCGCCGCGGCCTCGGACTGGGCCACCAGGTCTTCGACTTGAGCTATTTGCGC
>CAZOSZ010000364.1:0-1693 GCA_964582505.1 uncultured Ectothiorhodospiraceae bacterium
CGGTGCTCGGCGTGCGACTGTACCGCCTGCCGCCGAAAGCTGCGCCGCGCGCGTTGCCGCCGACGGTGCTGATCCAGTGGCTGACCAGCCGCGAGGGCACGGTGCACATGCTGGCGGTCGGCGCCCTGCCGCAGCTGGAAGGACTCGACCGGCAGATGGCGGCGCTCAAGGCGCGCCGGCTGGTGTTGCCGGACTGGCTGCCGGACGATGCCGAAACGGCGCGCTACGAAATCCACCAGCGGCGCGAGACCCTGGGGCACAAGCGCCGCGCGGTCAAGGAACGGCTCGAGGCGCTGGCAGAGCGCCACGGCCTGAAGCGTGCCCTCGGCACCATGGCGCTGATGGAGTGGTTCGCCGGCCACGCGCCCTCGCTGCCGGTCACCGAGCATTTCGCCTGGGTGACCGGCTGGACCAGCGACGTGGACGGTCGCGAGATCAACGCCGCGCTGGAACACGGCAACGTGCGCCACCTGCTGCGCTACAAGGAACCGCCGCCCGGGCTGGAGTGCCCCGTGGTGCTGCACAACCCGCGCTGGGTGAAGCCCTTCGAGATCTTCCCGAAGCTGCTCGGCACGCCGGGCTCGAACGAGGCCGATCCAAGCCGCCTGGTGGCGCTGATCGCGCCGCTGATGTTCGGCTACATGTTCGGCGACGTCGGCCACGGCGCGGTGCTGCTGGCGATCGGGCTGTGGTTTCGCAAGCGCATGCCGGTGCTCGGCCTGCTGGTGCCGTACGGCGGCATGGCGATGCTGTTCGGCCTGCTGTTCGGCAGTGTGTTCGCGAACGAGGAGCTGATCCCGGCGCTGTGGATGCACCCGATCCATTACCCGGGCAAGGTGCTGGCGATCAGCCTGGCGTTCGGCGTGTTTGTCATCACCCTGGGCCTGGTGCTCGACGCCGTCGGCGCCTTCTGGCGCCGCAAGGCCATTCTCTGGTTCGCCACCCGCGGCGGATTGCTGGCCGGTTACCTGGGGCTGGTGGGCGCGTTCCTTGACGCGCGGCTCTTGTACCTGATGGTCGGCGGCTTCGCCTGGTTCGTGGCCGGCTCGATCCTGATTTCACGTCACAAGCTGATGGAAATCCCCAGGGCGCTCGGCGAACTGTTGGAAGTCACCCTGCAGATGGCTGTCAACACCGTGTCGTTCGTGCGCGTCGGCGCCTTTGCGCTGGCGCATTCCGGGCTGTCTGCCGCGGTGATCGGCATGGCCGCGGCCACCGGCGGCGGCATCGGCTGGGTGCTGGTGATGCTGCTCGGCAACGCGCTGGTGATCGCACTCGAGGGCCTGATCGTCGGCATCCAGACCACCCGCCTGTTGCTGTTCGAGTTCTTCATTCGCTTCCTCACTGCCGAGGGTCGCCAGCTTCGACCGCTGACCGGTCCCGGCACCGCCATCCGCCCGACCGGAAGGAGACCCACATGAGACTCGGGATGATCTTTGTCACGGCCATGACGGCCATCACTGCAGGCGTGGTGCTGACCGCGACCTACCTGTTCTTCAGCTCCGGCATCGCCGGGGCGCAGCAGGTCGCCGGCAGCGCGGCCGCGCTGGATCCCTCGGTGCTGACCTGGGGCTTCGCCTCAGCGGCGCTCTCCGCGGCGCTGTCCGCAGCCGCAGCCGGTTACGCGGTCGCCCAGGAGTAATGTTGATAAATCGGCTTTAGTATCAATACGCTTTGTTAAAGCAGCATCATA
>CAZOSZ010000365.1:0-1693 GCA_964582505.1 uncultured Ectothiorhodospiraceae bacterium
CGCTCGCGGTGCTGCCGTTTCGCAACATCGGCGGCGATCGCGACAACGAGTATTTCGTCGACGGCCTCGCCGAGGACCTCCTGATCCTGCTGGCGCGCGTCCAGGGCCTGCGGGTGGCGGCGCGCAGCTCCTCGTTCGCCTTTCGCGACGGCGACGCGCGCGAGATCGGCGAGCGGCTGAACGTCGCCAGCGTGCTGGAGGGCAGCGTCCGCAAGATCGGCCACCAGCTGCGCATCACGATGCGCCTGGTGGACACAGCGGACGGCTACCAGCGCTGGGCGCAGTCCTTCGACCGCCAGGTGGGCGATATCTTCGAGCTGCAGGACGAGATCTCGAGCGCGGTGTTCGACGCGCTGGAGGTCGAGGTCTACGGCGCGCGGCGCCCGCGGGTGAGGCCGGGCACGCGCGACATCGAGGCCTACAACCTCTACCTGATGGGTCGCCACCAGTTCCACAAACGCACCGAGGCCTCGCTCGGCAAGGCGGTGGAGTTCTTCCGCCAGGCCACCGAGCGCGACCCGCAGTTCGCGCTGCCCTACACCGGGCTGGCCGACGCCTGGGCGCTGCTGAGCAACACCGGCGAGGGCTACGGCCGCAAGCCGATCGACGAAGCGATCGCCCGCGCCGAGCCGATGGTGGAACGCGCCCTGCAACTCGATCCGCTGCTGGCCGAGGCACATGCCTCGCGCGGCTTCATCGACCGCCTCCGGCTGGACTTCGCCGCCTCCGAGCGGGCCCTGCGCCGCGCGCTGGAACTCAACCCGGAATACCCGCTGGCGCATGTCTGGCTCGGCCTGACGCTGTCGGATCTTGGCAGGCTGCGCGAGGCGCGCGAAGCCTTCCAGCAGGCCTATCTCTCGGACCCGCTGTCGCCGATCGTCGGTACCAACCTCGGCTTCTCGCACATGCAGTTCGGCGACTACGAGCCGGCGCGGGAGTGCTTCCAGCGGGTGCTGGATATCGCCCCGGATTTTCCGGTCGCCCATGCCGGCATGGCCTACCTGGAGCGTGAGCTCGGCCGGCCTGCGGAGGCGCAACAGCACTGGGAACGGGCCGCCGGGGCCGCGCCGGAGCGTGCCAACTACCCGGCTTCGCTGGCGATGCTCAAGCTGGAACAGGACGACCCGCAGGCCGCCATGGCCTGGCTGGAGCAGGCCGAGGCGCTGTCACCGCTCCACCCGGTGGTGGTGCGTGCACGGATTGCGGTGCTGATCGCCACCGGGCGAGACGCCGAATTGCTCAGCTATGCCGAGCAAGCGGCCGCCGGCGAGGACCCGGGTGTGGAGGCGCTGGCCAACGCCGGCCTGGCGCAGCTGATAGCCGGCCGGCCGGAGCGCGCGCTGGAGTATTACCAGCGTGCCGGCCCGGACCTGCAGCGCTGGCTGCGGGACGCGCTGGTGTGGAGCTGGCGCTTCGCCCATGCGCTGCACTGCGCCGACGCCCTGCTGCGAAGCGGCGAGCATCTGCGCGGCCTGGCCCTGCTCGAGGCGGCCGAGGCGCTCTTCCGGCAACTGCAGGCCGAGGGCATGACCAACCCGGAACTGGATTACCAGCGCGCCGTGGTGGGCTCGCTGCGGGGCGAAGCCGACGCGGCCGGACGCGACTTCGAGCGTGCGCTGCAGCGTGGCTGGCGTCGCCACTGGTGGGCGCGTCGCAACCCGGGGCTCGCGGCGCTGCGTGAACAAGGCCGAGT
>CAZOSZ010000366.1:0-1687 GCA_964582505.1 uncultured Ectothiorhodospiraceae bacterium
ACGACGAAACGGCGCCCTGCCGAGGTCGGATTTGCTTTTTGTACTGCCATGGGTCTCAGTCCTGTCCTTGCACGGCGGGCTTAGTCGCCGCCCAGGAAATCGATGCTCTGGCCCGCCGCCAGGCGGACATAGGCCTTTTTCCAGTCCGGGCGGCGCCCCAGCATCTGGCCGAAACGCTTTCTCTTGCCCTTGTTCAAGGCGACCTGCACGGCCTCGACCTTGACTTCGAACATCAGCTCGACGGCCTTGCCGATTTCCGCCTTGGTGGCGTCACGCCGCACCTTGAACACCACCTGGTTGCCCTGCTCGGACGCCAGCGTGGCTTTTTCGGAAACGTGCGGCTCGAGCAGCACGGTCATCAGGCGCTCCTGGTTCATCCCAGTTTCTCCTCGATGCGGCGCAGCGCGGCCACGGTCATGACGACGTGCTCATGCCGCAGGAGGCTGAACGGGTCGAGCGCAGACGCCTCGAGCACCTCCACGTTGTGCAGGTTGCGCGCGGCCAGCCAGATTTTCTCTTCGAAGGCCTCGATGACGAACAGCCCGCCGTCGATATCGAGCGACTTCATCAGCGCCACGAACTGCTTCGTCTTGGCCTCGGCCAGCTCGAGCGACTCGACCACCAGCAGCCGCTCCTGGCGGATCAGCTCGGAGAGCAGCGACTGCATCGCGCCCCGGTACATCTTGCGGTTGACCTTCTGCTCGAAGTTCCGCGGCTTGGCCGCGAAGGCCCGGCCCCCGCCAACCCAGATGGGGCTGCGGATGCTGCCTGCGCGCGCCCGCCCGGTGCCCTTCTGGCGCCATGGCTTGATGCCGCCGCCGGAAACTTCCGCGCGGGTCTTCTGTGCCTTGGTCCCCGCCCGGCCGGCCGCCATGAAGGCGGTGACCACCTGGTGGACCAGGGGCTCGTTGAATTCCTTGCCGAAAGCCAGCTCGGAGACCTGCAGGTCCTTGCCCGCCGCGCCGTGCAGCTGCAATTTCATCGCCATATCCTTAACCCCGCGCCTTCGCGGCCGGCCGGACGACCACTCGGCCGCCGCGCGCACCGGGCACCGCGCCCTTGACCAGCAGGAGATTGCGTTCCGCGTCGACGCGGACCACGGTGAGGTTCTGGCCCGTGGCGTTCACGTTGCCCATCTGGCCGGACATCTTCTTGCCCTTGAAGACCCGGCCGGGGGACTGGTTCTGGCCGATCGAGCCCGGCACGCGGTGCGACACCGAGTTGCCGTGGGTCGCGTCCTGCATGCTGAAGTTGTGCCGCTTGACGGTGCCGGCGAAGCCCTTGCCGATGGTCACGCCCGAGACGTCGACCACCTGGCCATCCGTGAAAGCGTCCACCTTGAGCTCGGCGCCCGGCGCGAGCTCGGCGCCCTCGTCACCGGCCAGGCGGAATTCCCACAGGCCTTCGCCCGGCTCGGTCCCGGCGCGGGCATAGTGACCGGCCTGCGCCCTGGGCACGCGGGACGGCTTGCGCGCGCCCATCGTGACCTGCACGGCGCGGTAGCCGTCCGTCTCCTGTGTCTTGACCTGCGCGACCCGGTTGGGCAGCGCCTCGATCACGGTGACCGGGATCGAAGCGCCGTCCTCCGTGAACACGCGGGTCATGCCGCACTTGCGGCCAACGAGACCGATCGCCATCTTGTCTGTTCCTCTATCACCGCACCGACTTCGTTTGGCCGGTGCTGAAA
>CAZOSZ010000367.1:0-1685 GCA_964582505.1 uncultured Ectothiorhodospiraceae bacterium
CGGCGGCGTCCGCCGGCGGCCAGGCGCTGCTGTGCCAGGCGCGTGCCCGCAGCGACCTGCTGCTGGAAGCACGGGCGCTGGCCGTGCCCGAGGAGGTTCGGATCCGCCGACTGCCCTGCCGGGTGGAGTTGCGCGAGCAGCTGTCCCACGACGTCATCAAGCTGATCGTCAAGCTGCCCTCGCTGGAGCCCTTCATTTTCCTTGCCGGCCAGTACGTCGATTTCCTGCTCGAGGACGGGCGCCGGCGCAGTTTCTCGATGGCCAACCCGCCGAGCGAGTCCGAGCGGCTGGAGTTCCACGTGCGACGCGTCGCCGGCGGCGAGTTCACGGCAAGAGTATTCGACGCACTCGCCGAACGGGAACTGCTGCGCCTCGAAGGTCCGCTGGGTGGTTTCTGGCTGCGCGAGGACTCCGCGAGACCGCTCGTGATGGTCGCTGGCGGTACCGGGTTCGCGCCCATCAAGTCGATGCTGCGTCACCTGGCGCAGCAGCCGGCGCGTCGTCCGGCGCACCTCTATTGGGGCGTGCGCCGGCCGCGCGATCTTTATGAAGGCGAGGCGCTGAGCCGCTGGGCGGCACAATTCGACTGGCTCGACTTCACGCCGGTGATGTCCGAGGCAAGCCCGGAGGACCGTTGGCAGGGCCGGAGAGGCTGGGTGCACGAGGCCGTGCTCGAGGACTTCCCGGACTTGTCGGCGGTGGAGGTCTATGCCGCCGGACCACCGCCGATGATTGCCGTCATCCAGGAACTGTTCCCGGCCCAGCGCCTGCCTCCGGGCCGCTTGTACTTCGACTCCTTCGAGTACGCCACGCGGCGGGGCTGACCCTCAGGGCCGGCAAGCCTTCAGCCGGCGTGCGACTCGGGCGCCGGCAGCGCAGGTGAGCTCAATGCGGCGGCGGCGAGTCCCTGGCGGAAGGCGTCCGAGGCGGCGCCGGATTCGCCGAGCTGCACCAGCAGTTCGCCGTAGATCTTCCAGGTCTCGGGGCTGGGCCGGATCGCCAGGCTGGTTTCCAGGTAGCTCCTGGCCTTGCCCCACAGCTGGTTCTTCAGGCACAGCCGGCCGCAGGCCAGCAACAGTTCGGGGTCCTCCGGACGATCCTGCAGCCAGCCCTCGGCGGTCGCCAGGTGGGCGGCGGGGTCGCCGCTCTCGAGCTGTCCGAAGATCGACACCAGGTCCGGGTGCCAGGAGGACTTCAGGGCCTTGCGCAGTACCTGGCCCGCGGCGGCCGAGGCGCCGAGCCGCAGCGCCGCGCGCGCGTAACTCTCCAGCAGCAGCGGATGAGCGCGCAGTTCGCGGCGCAGCTGCTTCCAGGCAATGTCGAGCGCGGCGGCATCCTCCGCGCTGTCCAGCACGGCCTTTTCCACCCGCATCTCGAGTTCCCGCAGTGCCTCGCCCTCCAGCGCCTTGCGGCTGCGCAGCTGCGGCAGCAGCGCCTCGAGTGCGGGCCAGTCTGCCAGGCGCTCCATCACCTGGGCCTGCAATGCCAATCCACGCGGATGCCCGGCCGAGAGACTCTCAAGGCGACGCAGCGTCGCCAGCGATTCCTCAAGCTGCCCGCTGTCGAGCTGCAGTTCGGCCTGGGTGAGCAGCACCGCCGGCGCGGCCGTCGGGTCGGCCTCGTAGGCAAGCCGCAGCCACTCGTCGCGGCGCACGGTCGCCGCCTGCTGCTGGGCGGCGCGCGCC
>CAZOSZ010000368.1:0-1674 GCA_964582505.1 uncultured Ectothiorhodospiraceae bacterium
CGCCGTGGACCCGGCGCCGCTGGTCGCCTCCGGGCTGGCCGGCGAGGCACTCGGCGAACGGCTGCGGGCGCTCAGGATTGCGGCGATTGCCGCGGCCTGCGAGCGCGACGCGGACGGTCCCGCTCAGGCATAGATCCAGAACAGCACGGCCGCGAGCAACAGCCGGTAGATCGCGAACGGCGCCATGCCGATGTGCCCGAGCAGCGCGATGAAGCCGCGGATGGTCAGATAGGCCACCACGCCTGCGGCGAGCGCGCCGAGCGCCAGCGCCCCCCAGTCGGCCGGCTGCGGATCGCGCAGCAGCTTGAGCAACTCGTAGCAGCTCGCCGCGAGGATCACCGGGATGGACAACAGAAAGGAGAAACGCGCCGCCGCCTGGCGCTTCAGGCCAAGAAACAGCGCCGCGGTGATGGTGATGCCCGAGCGGGAGGTGCCGGGGATCAGCGCGATGGCCTGCGCCAGGCCGATCAGCAGCGCATCGCGCCAGCCGAGCTGATGCTCCTCGCGGTCGCGGTCGCCGCGCCAGTCGGCGATCCACAGCAGCAGGCCGAAGCCCGCAGTGGTGGTGGCGATCAAAAGCGGCGAGCGCAACAGCGTGTCGACCTGGCCGCCGAACAGCGCGCCGGCCAGCACCGCCGGCAGCGTGCCGATCACGACCCACCAGGCCAGGTCCGATTCGCGAGAGCGCGGCCCGCCGCGCAGCGTGCCGAACGCGTCGCGGGCCATCGGCCACAGCTCGCGGCGGAAGTACCACAGCACCGCGCACAGCGTGCCCAGATGCACGGCGACGTCGAAGGCCAGCCCCTGGTCGGGCCAGCCGAGCAACACCGGCACCAGCACCAGGTGGCCGGAACTGGAGATCGGCAGGAACTCCGTGATCCCCTGCACGATCGCCAGCACCAGTGCGTGCGTCAGCTCCATGAGCTTGAATCTCTCAGAGTCGGCCGGCGAGGTCGAGCAGGCCAAAGCCGGTCAACGGCGGCTCCAGTCCGCGGCTCAGGCCGATCACCCGGAAGCGCTCGCCCATCTCGCCGGGCAGCAGCAGCTGCTTCGCCTGTTGTGCCAGCCGGACCGATTCCACTGCAGTGCCGGCATGGCCCAGCAGCGTGTCGATGCCGAGCGCGGCCAGGAAAGCCGCCTGGGTGGTAAAGCCCTCGAGCGTCAGCCCGGCCGCGGTGCCCGCCTCCACGACCGCAGTGAAATCCACCCAGGCGCTCAAGTCCTGCAGGCCGGGCCACAGGAAAGGATCGTCGTGCGCGTGGTGGCGGTAATGGCAGCGCAAGGTGCCGTCGCGGCGCTGGGCCGAATACAGCTCGCGACGCGGCAGGCCGTAATCCACCAGCAGCAGCAGGCCACTCTCCAGGCAGGCGGCCAGGCTTTGCACCCACGGCCGCAGCAGCGGGCTGTACTCCGAGCTGTAGCCCTCCGGGAACGGCTCGCCACGGCCGGCCTCGAGCGCGGCAATCGCTTCGCGCAATTCGTCGTCCGGCTCGAGCAGCGTCCAGCCGAAACCGTCCTGCAGGCATTGCACGCCGAGTCGTCGCGGCCGGCCGTCGCGGATGGTGAAGCGCTCCACCGGCAGGGCGTCGGCGACCTCGTTGGCGAGGATCACGCCGCGAAACTCCGTGGGCAAGTCGTCTCGCCCGCCGACCCGCCCGCCGAGCCGCGCGCGCT
>CAZOSZ010000369.1:0-1674 GCA_964582505.1 uncultured Ectothiorhodospiraceae bacterium
CGCTTTGCGGTCGTGCCGCCGGTCGAGGTGGCGGCCGCCAGCCTGCCCTGGGCATCCAGCGCCACGGCGCCGACCGTGCCGAACCGAGCCTCGCCCGGCGGTGCGACGCTGCCGCCGCGCAAGGTCGCGTCCTGCAGCTGCTTCCAGCGCCGCTCGGTCCAGAACCAGGACGCGGGCTTGAGCTCCAGGCCCTGGTCGATCGCGAATTCCAGCGCGCCGGGGCCGGAAAGCAGCACGTGGGGCGACACTTCCATCACGCGCCGCGCCAGCAGCACCGGGTGGCGCACCGAGCGAACCGCGCCGACGGCCCCGGCGGCCTGCGTGGCGCCGTCCATGATCGAGGCATCCAGCTCATTGCGGCCGTCGGCGCTGAACACCGCGCCGCGACCGGCGTTGAACAGCGGTGAGTCCTCCAGCGGCAGCAGCGCGGCGGTGACGGCGTCCAGTGCGTTGCCGCCCTCGGCGAGCACCCTCCAGCCGGCCTCGAGGGCCTCGTGCAGCGCCGCCTCGTAGGCGCCGCGCAACTCCTCACTCATATCCGTGGCACGCAAGGTGCCGGCACCGCCGTGGATCAGCAGCACAGGCGCCGACGCGGCCACGCAAATCGCCGGCATCCCGGCGAGCACAGTGCAGAGCAGGGCGAAAATGAATCTGTTCACGGCGGACCTCCAGGCAGCCCGCGGCAGCATAGCGTTCCGTCCCGCTTGCAATAAATTAAATAGTTAATTAATTTATGGCACCGGCTCCGGAGACCCAGGCATGGGCAGCAAGACATTACTGAGATCGCGCCGCGCCGGTCGTCCGGCTGAGCCGGCGCGGCAGCAGGTCAGGGCGCGGCTCGGCGCGGCCGCGCGCGAACTGTTCGCCCGGTACGGATTCCAGGCCGTTTCATTGCGCCAGGTCGCCGAGGCCGCCGGCGTCACGCCGGCGATGGTGAGCTATTACTTCGGCGGCAAGCAGGGCCTGTGGATGGCGGTGCTCGAGGATTACCTCGAGGAAGCCCTCGGCCGCATGCTCGAAATGCGCGAGCGCATCGAAGGCCCGGGCGGACTGGCCATCTACCTGGCGCGCCACGCCGAGTTGCTGGCCAGCCAGCCATGGGTGGCGCCGCTGCTGTTTCGCGAGGTGGTGCTCGGCGGCGGTCCCAGCGCGGAGTTCGTGCGCCGATTTCCGGCACAGCTTCGCGACCTGCTGCGCGGCGCGGTGGAATGCGCCCGCGAGCGCGGCGAGATCGCCCTCGAGCTGGACACGGATCTGCTGGTGCTTTCGCTGTTGTCCGCCGCGGTGTTCCCGTTCCTCGTGCGACCGATGGTCGAAGGTCTGCTGGAGCGGCCCGTGGATACCGCCTTCGCGGCGCGCTGGACCGCGCATGCCCATCAGCTCTTCTCCAGGGGAGCCCGCCCATGAAACGCAGCGCCATGATCGCTGCGCTGGCCATCGGCCTGGCCGGCTGCAATCCGAATGACGGCGGCCTCCCGGCGGTTGGCACGCTCGAGAGGGACCGGATCGAAGTGACCGCAGAGGCCCGCGAAGTGATCCTCGAGGTCCATGTCCGGGAGGGGCAGCCCGTGGCCGCCGGCGCGCTGCTCGCGGTGCAGGACGACGCCCGGGCGCGCACCCAGCTGGCCCGCGCCGACGCCAGGAAGACGATGACGTCGGCGACCTCCTCGACGC
>CAZOSZ010000370.1:0-1647 GCA_964582505.1 uncultured Ectothiorhodospiraceae bacterium
GCGGTGGCGGCCGGGGGTGGCGCAGCCGCCTCGGTCGCGGCGGCAGCGGGGGCGGGTGCGGCCTCGTGGGGCGAGTAGAAGATGCTGCGCTCCCGGCCGCCCGGCGCCGTTTGTGTGGAGGAAGGCTGCCTGGTGGGCGCCGCAGTTGGGGCAGGCGCAGCCTTGGTCGCGGAAGGCTGCCTGGCAGGCGCCGCATTGGCGGGCGATGCCGTTTGGGCGGCCGGAGGCGGGCTGGACGGCGCCACGTTCGCGGCCGGCGCCGCTTCAGGTGCGGGGGCGGCTGCAACCACCGCTACCGCGCTGTCTTGCGGCATGATGCGGGGACGCGGCCGGCGGGCATGCTCGGCGGCTTCAGCGGCCCTGGTACTATCGTTCGCCACTGCGGAGTAGCGCGGTCGCGGAGCGGGAGTGAATTGCGGCACATGGTCACGCTGCGATCTGCCAAACGAGTGTGAGAGTCCCGCGCTCAAACGCGCCCGGCTCCCACCCCAGATGGCATCGAACTCGCCGAGGAGCTGCGCACCGGTGATGTCCACAGCAGTCCCGCCAGGCAGCTCCAGGCGGAGTCCGGCTGCCGCGGTGTTGACAATGGCGTTCTGCCCGCGAAGCGATCCCCAGCCCGTGCCCGGCGCGCCCCACAGAATCACCTGTGTGGGTCCGCTGCCCGCGCGGACAGCAAGAGGGAGGAGTGCGTGAGCGGACAGGGCGCTTTCTTGAACGAGATCGGCGAAACCGACCGACAGGTCAGTTCCGATTCCGACGCGGACGGCGGACGTGCCGACATCGAAGAGCTGCCGCCCGTAGCCGAGAGCCGCAATCACGCCCGTGGGCGAGGCAACCATCACTGTGTCAGCCTGCTCGAAGCGATAGCGTGTGTGTGCCCGCCCAAGTTGGAGCCGCAGCCCGCCTCCGAACATGTCCAGCGACAGCTCAGCAGTGTAGACGTCGCGCTCGAAGCTTTCGTTGGACGCAGCGTTCTCCTCGGTCTCCGTTTCGACTATCCGGTCAGTCAGTCTCCCATAGCGGATCCCCAGAGCGCGCCGCGGGCCGCCTACTGCCCCTGCGCCGATAGAGGGAACCGCACCTCCCGGCGTACTCGTGACCGCCACCGCAGCAGCGTGCGCCTGACCTTGAAGCGCCGCCTGAGGAGTTATGAGAGCTGCGGCTGCTGCCGCGAGGCCCACAAGGTACGCGCGCCGGATGCGCGATGCGGAGACACGGGTCGCTTGACTCATGGATCAATCCTGCTGCTGAGTTCGGTGGACTTGCCGCGCCGCGATTTCGCGACGGCCACACGAATGGTGACGGGTGAGCGCGCCGAGGGTCACGACAGCGGACGCTCTGGATCGGGCAGCCGCACTGCGGCAGAACGACCGCTGTACATTTAACTTCTCCTTGGGGCTCGCACGATCGGGCCCGGGGTCTGGCCGATGTCCTCAACTGGGAGCCATTCTCCCAAGCCGCAGTCCGACGCCAGGTCCGGTTGCCGGGTGCCGCGCGAGACGTCCACAAACCGGAAGCCATCCCCCGAACTCCGAACACCATCCCCATGCGCCTCCTGCACATCGTCGGAGCCCGGCCAAACTTTCCAAAGCTCGCACCCGTGCATCGGGTGGCGCGAAGCGCGGGGGTCGAGCAGGTCACCGT
>CAZOSZ010000371.1:0-1647 GCA_964582505.1 uncultured Ectothiorhodospiraceae bacterium
GCCGAGGTGATGGTGATGCCGCGCTCCTGCTCCTGCTCCATCCAGTCCATCACGGCCGCGCCGTCGTGCACTTCGCCCAGCTTGTGCGACACGCCAGTGTAGAACAGCACGCGCTCCGTCGTGGTCGTCTTGCCGGCATCGATGTGGGCCATGATGCCGATGTTGCGGTAGCGCTCGATTGGAGTCGTGCGGGCCACGATCTGTACCTCGGAATTCCTTAGAACCGGCGGCCGGCAGCAGCCTTACCAGCGGTAATGCGAGAAGGCCTTGTTGGCCTCCGCCATCCGGTGCGTGTCCTCGCGCTTTTTCACCGCGGCGCCACGGCTGTCCGCGGCATCCATCAGCTCGTTGGCGAGCCGCTGCGCCATGGACTTCTCGCCACGGGCCCGTGCCGCGTCGATCACCCAGCGCATCGCCAGCGTCTGACGGCGCACCGCGCGCACCTCGACCGGCACCTGGTAGGTGGCGCCCCCGACCCGGCGGGACTTCACCTCGACCATCGGCTTGACGTTCTCCAGCGCCTGCTCGAGCACCTCGACCGCCTTGTCGGCCGGCATCTTGCGACGCTCCGAGATCTGGTCGATTGCGCCATAGACGATCCGCTCGGCCACCGACTTCTTGCCGCTGTCCATGACCATGTTCATGAACTTCGACAGGGTCTCGCTGCCGTACACCGGATCGGGAAGAATGATGCGCTTCGGCGCCTGGGCTCGTCTGGACATGGGATTACCTGGACCAAGAGTTCATGGATGGAATGTCAGGACTTGGGTCGCTTGGCGCCGTACTTGGACCGGCCCTGGCGACGATCGCCGACCCCTGCGCAATCGAGGGTGCCGCGCACCGTGTGGTAGCGCACGCCGGGCAGGTCCTTGACGCGGCCGCCGCGGATCAGCACCACCGAGTGCTCCTGCAGGTTGTGGCCCTCGCCCCCTATGTAGCTGGTCACCTCGAAGCCGTTGGTCAGCCGGACGCGCGCCACCTTCCGCAGCGCCGAGTTCGGCTTCTTCGGGGTGGTGGTGTAGACGCGCGTGCAGACGCCGCGACGCTGTGGGCTGGCCTGCAGGGCCGGCACCGTGGTCTTTTCCTTCCTGGTGCGGCGCGGCTTGCGGACGAGCTGGTTGATCGTTGCCATGTAGGTGTCCCGGTTTCGACTGTCACAGAAGAACCGGGCCGCCGTAAGGCGGCCCGATTCCCCGGTGGAAATGTGGGCAGGCCGATTCAGGCAGCCTGCGCTGAGCCTGAGGATTTTAGGAACCGCCCCCTGCAGTGTCAAGGCTGCCGTAGGAGCGGCCGTAGGAGCGGCTTCAGCCGCGATCCCACAACCCGGTCGCGGCTTAAGCCGCTCCTACGGCCGCTCCTGCAGCCCCGGGGCCTTCAGTCCGTATCGCTCGGCTCGGGGACCTCGACCTCGTCCGGATTCACGCCGGCGGCCTCCATGGCCTCCGCCATAGTCATCTCCGCCGGGCTGGTCTCCACCTTGCGGCGCCGCGAGGTGTGGAAGGCGAAGCCCGTGCCGGCCGGAATCAGCCGCCCGACGATGACGTTCTCCTTCAGGCCCCGCAGGTCGTCCCTGAGGCCGCGCACCGCCGCCTCGGTCAGCACCCGGGTGGTCTCCTGGAAGGAGGCCGCCGAGATGAACGACTCGGT
>CAZOSZ010000372.1:0-1634 GCA_964582505.1 uncultured Ectothiorhodospiraceae bacterium
AGCAGGCGGTGGCCGAGGCGGCGCGCCTGGCCGAGCCCGGCGACACGGTGCTGCTGTCGCCGGCCTGCGCCAGCACCGACATGTACAGCGACTACACGGAACGCGGCCGGCGCTTCGCCGCCGCGGCGCGAGGTCTGCCGGCATGAGCGCTCTGGTCAAACGTGGGAGCGCACAACTCAAACGTGGGAGCGGCTTCAGCCGCGATCCATCGGG
Source organism: uncultured Ectothiorhodospiraceae bacterium (assembly GCA_964582505.1). Classification (GTDB taxonomy): domain Bacteria; phylum Pseudomonadota; class Gammaproteobacteria; order Steroidobacterales; family XN24; genus XN24. The sequence continues at coordinate 214 of CAZOSZ010000372.1, forward strand.
GCTGAAGCCCCTCCTGCCTGGTGGGAGCGGCTTCAGCCGCGATACGCTCGATCCCTGGCTGGCAGGCAGCGCGCTGGTGCTCGCGCTGCTCGGCGCGGTGATGGTCGCCTCGGCGTCGATCACCATGGCCGACCAGGTGTACGGCCAGCCGTTTTACTTCCTGTTCAGGCAGCTCGCCTACCTGGGCGTCGGCGCCGCCGCCGCGGCGTTCTGCCTGCTGGTGCCGTTGCGGGCCTGGGAGCAGGCCTCGCCGCTGCTGCTGACCGCGGCGGCCTTGCTGCTGGTCGCGGTGCTCATGCCCGGCGTCGGCCACGAGGTCAACGGCTCGACCCGCTGGCTGCGCTTCGGGGCCTTCAACCTGCAGGCCTCCGAACCGGCGCGGATGCTGCTGCTGCTCTACCTGTGCAGTTACGTGTCGCGGCGCCGTGACGCGCTGGAGGCGGGCTTCAGGGGCCTGCTGTATCCGCTGGTGGTGGTGACCGCGGCGGGCGCGCTGCTGATGCTGCAACCCGACTTCGGCGCCACCGCGGTGCTGTTCGCCACCGCCATCGGCGTGCTGTTCGTCGGCGGCATGCGGATCGGTTACCTGCTGTTGATGGCACTCGCCGGCCTGGCGGCGCTGGGCCTGCTGGTGATGACCTCGGAGTACCGCATGCGGCGGCTGACCGCATTTCTCGACCCCTGGGCCGACCCGTGGAACTCCGGCTTCCAGCTCACCCAGTCGCTGATCGCCATCGGCCGCGGCGAATGGTTTGGCGTCGGCCTGGGCGGCAGCGTGCAGAAGCTGTTCTACCTGCCCGAGGCACACACCGATTTCGTGTTCGCGGTGTTCGCCGAGGAGTTCGGCCTGCTCGGCGTGTTCGCGATGATCGCGCTGTACTGCGTGCTGGTGTGGCGCAGCTACTGGATCAGTGCCGCGGCGGCCGCGGCCGGGCGCGTGTTCGCCGCCTGCCTGGCCTTCGGACTGGGCACCTGGATCGGCACCCAGGCCTTCATCAACATCGCCGTCAACATGGGGCTGCTGCCCACCAAGGGGCTGACCCTGCCGCTGGTCAGCTTCGGCGGCAGCAGCCTGCTGGTGACCGGCGCAGCGATCGGCCTGTTGCTGCGCATCCATTACGAACTGAGTTCCGACGGCTATGCCGGCCGCCGCCCGGCGAGGGGGCGGCGGTGAGCGCGCCCGTGCTGGTCATGGCTGGGGGCACAGGCGGGCACGTGTTCCCGGCGCTGGCGGTGGCCGAGGCGCTGCGCGCCCGCGATCTCGAGGTGGTATGGATGGGCACGCGGCTCGGGCTGGAAGCGCGCGTGGTGCCTGCCGCCGGGATCCGGCTCGAGCGGATCAGCATCGGCGGCCTGCGCGGCAAGGGCGTCGCCACGCGGCTGCTGGCGCCGTTGCGGGTCGGGCTGGCGGTGCTGCAGGC
>CAZOSZ010000373.1:0-1620 GCA_964582505.1 uncultured Ectothiorhodospiraceae bacterium
TCCGGGTCGGCCAGCACCGCCAGCGCCGGCCGGAACCGCCGGCACTGCTCGAGCAGGCGCCGCCAGTTGCGGCAGCCGGTCAGCGCTCGCACTGCAAAGCGCTCCGGGTTGCGCGCCACCACATCCAGCGTGCTCAAGCCCACGCTGCCGGTGGAGCCGAGAATCACCAGGCCCTTCATCGGCCCACCAGCCAGTGCAGTCCGAGGGCGAACAGGGGGATCGCCGCCAGCAGGCTGTCGATCCGGTCAAGCACTCCGCCGTGGCCCGGGAACAGCTGTCCGGTGTCTTTCACCCCGGCATTGCGCTTCAGCATGCTCAGGCTGAGATCACCGACCACCGAGATCCCAGCAACCGCCAGCGCCAGCCCGACCAACGCCAGCGTCGGCACGCCGAACCACCAGGCACCGGCGGCGCCGACCAGCGCCACCAGCGCCAGTCCGCCGAGCAGTCCCTCCCAGGTCTTGCCCGGGCTCACCGTGGGCGCCAGCCTGACCCGGCCGAGGCGGCGGCCCACGAAGTACCCGCCCACGTCGGCTGCCGCGACGATCACAAACAGATACAACACCCAGGACGGGCCGTAGAGCCGGGTTTTCAGCAGGTGGGCGAAAGTCAGCCAGGCAAGCGGCAGGACAATCAATCCGGCCAGTGCGGCCAGGTGCGAACTGATTCGTATCGGGAAACACAGCAAGAGCAGCGCGGCCGCGCCCCAGAAAACCAGCTGCGCCCCCAACAGCCAGTCGGGCATGTGCCCCGTCGGCGCCTGCCAGGCCAGCCAGGCGATCAGCAGGGCAACCGCCAGGGTGTAGCCGGCGTACTGCACCGGGCTGCGCAGCATCGCCAGGCTGGCCCACTCCCAGGCCGCGACCAGCAGCAGCAGGCCGAACAGCACCACGCCCACGTCGCGCGACGCGAACAGCAGCACGAGCAACAGTGCCGCGGCCAGCAGCAGCGCGGTGATCACGCGCTCCCTCAGCATGCCGTGTCCTCGCCCGTACCATCGAGTTGCTCGGAGGTCCTGCCGAAGCGGCGCTCGACATGCTGGAACCGGGCAAGTGCGGCATCGAGGTCGGTTTCGTCGAAGTCCGGCCAAAGGCGTTCGGTGAAGTAGCACTCGGCGTAAGCGAGGTTCCACAACAGGAAATTGCTGATCCGGTGCTCACCGCCGGTGCGGATCAGCAGGTCAGGGTCGGGCAGTCCGGCCAGAGACAGGCGGCTGCAGAACGCCTGCTCGTCGATGGTCGCCGGATCCAGCCGCCCCGCAGCGACGTCGCGCGCCAGGGCCTGAGCAGCCTGCACGATGTCCCAGCGACCGCCGTAGGCCAGCGCCACCACCAGTGCCAGGCGGTCGTTGCCCAGCGTGCGCTGCTCCGCAGTGCGCATGCGCGCCTGCAGCTCCGGTGCAAGGGCGTTGCGGTCGCCGATGAAACTCAGCCGGATGCGGTTGGTGTGCAACTCGTCGACCTCCCGCTCCAGTGCCTCGACGAACAAGCGCATCAACGCGCCGACCTCGCGCCGCGGGCGCCGCCAGTTCTCGCTGGAGAACGCGAACAGCGTCAGCGTACCGATGCCGCGTCGCGCGCAAGCCTCCACCAGGCGTCGCGCGGCCCGCACGCCCGCGCG
>CAZOSZ010000374.1:0-1607 GCA_964582505.1 uncultured Ectothiorhodospiraceae bacterium
CTGTGGCGCAGGCCGTGCTGCTCGGCCGGCTGGGTGGCGGGCTGGGCTTCCGCTGGACCGCCGCCGACCGCGCGGCGGCGGCGCGCGCTGCCGAGGAGACCGAGCTCGGCGCGCTGTCGGAACGACCGCTCAGCGCGCTGTCGGGCGGCGAGCTGCAGCGCGTGCTGATCGCCCGCGCGCTGGCCGCCGAACCGCGCATCCTGCTGCTCGACGAGCCGACCTCGAACCTCGACCAGCGCGCCGAGGAGGATTTCTTTGCGCTGCTCGCCAAGCTCACCGACCGCATGGCGGTGGTGCTGGTCTCGCACGACGTCGGCTTCGTCACCGGCTTCGTGCAGCGCGTCGCCTGCATCAACCGCACGCTGGTCTGCCACCGGACCGAGGAGCTTACCGGCGAGGTGATCAACGCGCTGTACGGTCACCCGGTGCGCGCCATCCACCACGGCCACCACGCGCCGAGCGGCGCGCCCGGAGAGGCATGATGGAGTTCCTGCAGGCGCTTGCCGAGCACCAGTTCCTGCAGCGCGCGCTGGCCGCCGGGCTGCTGGCGAGCATAGGCTGCGGCATTGTCGGCAGCTACGTGGTGGTGCAGCGGATCAGCCTGCTGGCCGGGGCGATCGCCCACGCGGTGCTCGGCGGCATGGGCATCGCCTGGTATTTCGGCGCCGCGCCGATCGGCGGCGCGCTGGTCGCGGCAGTGGTGGCGGCGCTGGTCATCGGCTGGGTGAAGCTGCGATTCGCGGAGCGCGAGGACACCGCAATCTCGGCGATCTGGGCACTGGGCATGGCGGTCGGCATCCTGTTCATCGCCAGGACGCCGGGCTACAGCGTCGATCTGATGGGTTATCTGTTCGGCAACCTGCTGATGGTCTCCGGCGCCGACCTGACGCTGATCGGCATCCTCGATTTGGTGATCATCGGGCTGGCGGCGCTGTTCTACCGGCAGTTCCTGGCGGTGTGCTTCGACCCGGAATTCGCCCGTGTGCGCGGCCTGCATGTCGAGCGTTACTACCTGCTGCTGCTGGTGATGGTGGCGCTCACCGTGGTGATGCTGATCCACGTGGTCGGGCTGATCCTGGTGATCGCGCTGATGACCCTGCCGGCGGCGATCGCCGGGCGCTTCACCTATTCGCTGGCCGGGATGATGGGGCTCGCCGTGCTGCTCGGCATTGCATTCACCAGCGGCGGGCTGGCGCTCTCCTATGCGCCCGACCTGCCGTCGGGGCCGGTGATCATCGTGCTCGCCGGACTGGCCTACCTGCTGGCCGGATTACTGAAACGCGGCGCGCACTGAACAGGGGAGACATTCATGATCGATGCCAAGCTCGTCGAGATCCTTCGATGCCCGGTGACGCGCGAGCCGGTGTCACTGGCGCCGAAGGACCGCCTGCGCGCCCTCAATGCGGAAATCGTGGCCGGCCGGTTGCGCTACGCCGACGGCCGCAAGGTCGAAGCGCCGCTGGAGGCGGCGCTATTGACCGCCGACGGCGCGCGGATCTACCCGGTGCGCGACGACATCCCGATCATGCTGGCCGATGAAGCGATTCTCGCGGGCCCCGGGGAGGGGCCTGACTAATGAGGTAGGAGCGGCTTCAGCCGCGACCCGG
>CAZOSZ010000375.1:0-1587 GCA_964582505.1 uncultured Ectothiorhodospiraceae bacterium
GAGGTCGAGCGAGAGCGGCAGGCCCGAGAGGGCCGAAAAGGCCAGTACGCGATTGAGCAGCCCTTCGAGCTCGCGGACGTTGGTGCGGACCTGCTGGGCCAGGAACAGGGCCACGTCATCGCGCAGGGCGATGTGCCTGAGGGCGCCGAGCGCGTCGCCGACGGCGAGGGCGCGCGCGGCCGCGGCGATCAAAGAGTCCATTGCGGCAGGCTACCGCACGGGAGCAGCCTGTAGGAGCGGCAAATCTTGTGGGAGCGGTGGATCTTGTGGGAGCGGCTTCAGCCGCGACGATGCTGGATCGCGGCTCAAGCCGCTCCCACAAGATCCGCCGCTCCCACGAGGCGCTGCTACGAACCGCTTGGGCGGCGCCGGGCGGCTGCGTCCGCCGTTCCATTTTGCTCGGGCGCAGACAATGCCCACGGCTTGATCTTCCGCAACACCGGTCGTAGCTGGCGCTCGGCAATTTCTGTATCGTGCGCCGCCTGCGCGAGCAGCCAGTAGCCGCTCGAAAGGCCAAAGAACCGGCACAGTCGCAAGTCCGTGTCAGCCGTAATCGCACGCTTGCCCGCGACGATCTCGCTGATCCGCTGGGCCGGAACATGGATTTCCTTCGCCAGTCGATACTGGCTCAATCCCATAGGCTTGAGGAACTCCTCCTGGAGAAGCTCGCCCGGGGTAACAGGGTCCAACTTGCTCACAACGCACCTGCCATCAGTGATAGTCGACAATTTCGACCTCTTCTGCGCCTGCCTCGGTCCACCGAAAGCAGACACGCCACTGGTCGTTGATCCGGATACTGAACTGGCCTGCGCGCTTGCCTATCAAGGCTTCCAAGCGATTGCCCGGTGGCACCCTGAGATCATCCAGCCACGAAGCAATCTGCAGCTGTCTCAGCTTTCGCCTGGCCACCGTTGCAATGTGGCGAATCTCTTGACCCGCATGCCCTCTGCGAGAGCCTTCGTATCAGAACATCGGAACGACCTGATCATGTCACATAGTAACGCGTCGCGTGACTAACGGCAATCGCGGCTATGTGACCGTAGGAGCGGCTTCAGCCGCGACGGTGCTGGATCGCGGCTGAAGCCGCTCCCACAACGTCAGCCGCTCCTACGAATCCTTGCCGTAGATGCGCTGGTAGTCGTCGAGGTTCTCCTCGAGCATCCGGTGGTACTCGCCGGTGAAGAACTCGAAGGCCTTGGCGCGGTCGGTGCGGAACTTCTCGACGCTTGGCGCGTGGCTGGCGACGACAAAGGAGTTGAAGCGCGCCGCGGCGTAGAGCAGCGCCAGGCTGACATGCTCGCGCTTGACCGTCGAGACCTGCTCGTTGGCGAGCTGGATGAAGCGGTCCACCACCTGGCGGAACTCGCGGTCGATCGCCTCGCGCTCCTGCTGCTCGTCGTTCATGCCGGGTCTTCCTCTTCTGCATGGGCCTGGGCGGCGGGCGGCGCGGCCGAGCCCGCCAGGAGGCCGTCGTCGATGTTCAGTTCCGCGCCGGTCATATAGGGTACCTCGTCCGGGCCTGTCGGCAGCGCCGCCGCCGGCCCCGCGACAGCCGCCACTCGTCGCGCGCATGCGCCGCGAGCGCCA
>CAZOSZ010000376.1:0-1587 GCA_964582505.1 uncultured Ectothiorhodospiraceae bacterium
TCGCCGAGCAGTCGGCCGAGCACTCCGCCGCCGCAGCCGCGCCCGTCGGCACAGCGCTGGCACTCCACCTGGCGGCGGCAGGCGACCCAGGCCCACGCACCCTTCACTTCGAGGACCCGGCCGGTCTCGGTGATCAATGCGGCGCCTCCCCGCGCGGACGCAGGGAGCGCGCGATCTGCTCGACGGTGGCGGGCGGTACCTCGCCGACAGCCGTGATCTGCTGCCCGGCGTGGATGATCGTGTAAGCATGGGCGGCGCCGATCCGGGACAATCCGCCGAGCTCCCGATCAGTGGCCTCGGCCGGCTCGACGAACACCGAAACCGAAGCCAGTCCATCCGTGTAGACCATGTGGTCCACGGCATGCTCCGAGCCAGGCAGCGTCCTGACGCGGGCTTCGGTCAGCACGAAGCCCGGTGGAGGCAGCTCCAGGTTCCAGGAATTCGGCTGCACCTGCAGCGTGTCCGGCTCGCTCCGGTCCTGCTCGTACCACGTGAATCCGTCCACCTCGACGGCGGGCAGCAGGCGCGAATCCGGAATCTCCGCCGGCACGACGATGCTGACGAACTGGATCTGCTCGACCGCGACGCCGTCATGATTCAGCAACTGGAGCTTGAGCGGCATGGCGGTCAACTCGTCGAGCCACAGGCGGTGGCCATAGCGGAAATCATCGCGCGGCCTGATCTCGATGACGCGCGCCGTTCTGCCCAGCTTGCGGCCCTTGCCTGCATCGCGGAACTCGTACCAGCGTTCCACGTCGGTCGAGTCTTGCGGCACGGCGCCGAGCAGCGGGCCGGAGCGACGATTGCGGCGCCATTCGACCAGCACCGTGCGCTGGTCAGGGAAGATGCAGGTGACCTTGCCGTTCTGCCGCAGGACTTCCCGGCCTGGCTGGTCGCGCGAGAACAGGCGCTCGTCGACCTGGCCGTCCGCAGCGCGATGGATGACATGCATCGTCTCGAGGCTGTTGCCCACCATGTGAACGAACGTACCCTCGTAGCTCAGCGACTCAACGGCCTGTTCCATGCGCGACAGCCACTCGCGGGCGTCGTTGGCCAGCACCGCTGCGGGCAGCGCGCACAACAGCAACGCCAGCAGCAAGGATGGCCGGACGGGCGCGGAATTCATCTGGCGCTGCCGGACTCCAGCGGCGACTCTTCGTCCTCGGGTTCGCGCTCCGCCGCCGGCGCAGCCTCCGGCTGAATCACGATGATCCGGGTCAGTGCGCCGCGTCCGCTCAAGGCCGGAGCGTAACCGGTGTGATTGACATAATAACTGGTCAGCCGATCCGGACCGCCGCCGGCCGTGCGTGTGAAGACCGGAGAGCTCAACAGCTGCTGATCGGGCGTCGGCGAGACGACCTCGGTGGCGGAGAGCACCGGCGGAGGCATTTCCGGCTGGCGGCCGGGCAACGCGATCAGCGCCAGCAGCGCAACCGAAGCGGCCACTGCGAAGCCGGACGCCAGCCTGCGGGACCGGCCGATGCGCAGCGGCTGCCTTGCGGTACTCGCGTGCGCGCTCCCCAGTCCCGCGCGCAGCGACTCGCTGGGTCGCGTGGTATTCGTGCTCTTCATCCTGCTTTCGACACC
>CAZOSZ010000377.1:0-1578 GCA_964582505.1 uncultured Ectothiorhodospiraceae bacterium
GCTAGTGCACCGGCCCGGGGGCGCCGGCCCCGCGATGAACGGGCGCGGCGTGGTGGGCGTGCAGTTTCCAGCCTTCGGCGGTCAACTCGTAGATATTCGTCACGGTGACCAGCGCCGGCGCGTTGTCGCGCGTGCCGATGATCTCCATGCCCATGTGCACGGCCAGGCTGTCGGCCTGGACCCGGCTGTGGCAGTCAAACTGCACGTGCACTCCGCCGGTGGCCCCGAGGATGTCGGCCCAGCTCTGCATGACCGCGCGCCGGCCAGCCAGCGGCGGACGGGCCGGATGAATGCAAATGATCCCCGCGCCGCCGTCCCAGATCCGCTCCATGGCGCCCAGGTCACCCTCGCGAAATGCCTCGTAGAACGCGTCCTCGCACTCCTCGGGGCTGGCGAACAGGCTCTTGGTCGCCGTACTGTCCAAATCAACAACCTCCGGGAGCTCGACGCCCTGCCGGCGCCTGTTGCTGCCGGCTCCGCGTTGCATCCGAGCGCAGCAAGCTATTCCGCCTGGTCGAGGAAATCGAGCGGGTCCGCCCAGCCCTGTGCTGCGCCACGCTCCAGGTCCACGCCATAGTCCTCGCGCTCGATGTCCAGTGAGCCGGAGTAGTCTTCCGGCGGGTCGGCGGGGATGAAGTCGCCTTCCTCCCAGGCATCAAAATCCACCTCCTCGACGGTCCCGTCGAAGTGCTGGAGGTCGATCGTGCCGTCTTCGTCGTCCACGGCAATGATCTCGAAGAGCGCGCCGTCCAGGGTCTGGTACCAGTCTCCGACGGCAGGGGTAGGCAATGGCATGGCGATTTCCCCGTTTATCCGGGCCTGTTATCCTTGCCCGCCGTCATCAGGCGGGCCAAGTCCGATCTCCTCCTTCTGCCTACTTATAGCTGACGTGGGCGCGGCTGCAAGTGGCCTTTTGAGTGGAACGATGCGGTAATGATCGAACACCTGATCAAGACCTTCATCATCTTCCTGGTGGTTATCGAGCCGGTTTCCCTGGTGCCCATGTTTGGCGCACTGACGCGAGGCGGCGAAGCAGGCTACAGGAAGAGGATGGCCTGGAAGTCGGTGGCCATATCCGCGGGTATCTTCATTGTTTTCGCGCTGGTCGGCGACTGGATGCTGCGATTGCTCGGCATCAGCGTGGCGGCGTTCAAGATTGCCGGCGGTACCTTGCTGTTTCTGCTGGCGGTGGACATGGTGCTGGCACGCGAGTCGGGGCTGCGCTCGACCACGGTCCGCGAGCAGGAGGCCGCGCGATATCGCGAGGACATCTCGGTGTTTCCCATGGCCTTCCCGCTGATCACCGGCCCGGGAGCGCTCGCCACCTTGCTGCTGCTCACGGCCGACACCGCCAACTACCTCGAGTTTGCGCTGGTGCTCAGCGTGGGCCTGCTGGCATTGGCCGTGACGCTGGTCTTCCTGCTGCTGACCGAGCCCCTGATGCGGATCATCGGCGCCACCGCCGGCAGCGTCGTCAGCCGGCTGCTGGGGGTCGTGCTCGCGGCGCTCGCGGTGCAATACGCGGTCGACGGCTTCACCGAGGTGTTCGCCCGAATCGGGAGCTGACCGATCAGGCGG
>CAZOSZ010000378.1:0-1577 GCA_964582505.1 uncultured Ectothiorhodospiraceae bacterium
CGCGCGCGGCCGCCTCCGCCGAGGATGGCGTAGGCCTGGGCGAGCTGCAGCGGCGTCACCGACAGGCCGTAGCCGTAGGCGAGTGTCGCCTGGCCGATCGGCCGCCACAGGCTCGGCTCCATCAGCACGCCAGCCGACTCGCCGGGGAAGCCGGTCGCCGAGACCTCGCCAATACCGAAGCGCCTGAGCTCGGCCCAGAGCTGTCGCGCATCCAGAGCCAGCGCCACCTTGGTGGCGCCGACGTTGCTGGAGCGGATCAGCAGCGTCGCCAGGTCGATCCGGCCGAGGTTGCTGCGGTCCTCGATGGTCTTCGCGCCGACCGTCATCCAGCCCGGGCTGGTGTCGATCACCGAGGCCGCGTTGAAGCGACCGCTTTCGAGCGCGGCGGCGACGATCAGCGGCTTGATGCTGCTGCCTGGCTCGAAGATGTCGTTGGTGGCCCGATTGCGGTAGCGCTCGGCCGAAAGCTGCCCGCGGTCGTTCGGGTTGAAGCTCGGCTGGTTGACCATTGCCAGCACTTCACCGCTCTTCAGGTCGAGGATCACCATCGAACCGGACCTGGCGTGGTGCGCCTGAATCGCGCGCTTAAGCTCGCGATAGGCGAGATACTGGATCCGCAGGTCGAGACTGGCATGCAGGTCGCGGCCGGCGCGCGGCTCACGAATGCTCTCGACGTCCTCGATGACGTTGCCGAGCCGGTCGCGGCGCACTCGCTTGGCGCCGTGCTCGCCGGCCAGCCAGTGATCGTACGCGAGCTCCAGTCCCTCCTGGCCCAGGTCGTCGATGTTGGTGAAGCCGAGCACGTGGCCGGTGACTTCGCCCGCCGGATAGAAACGCCGGTACTCGCGCTGCAGGTGCACGCCACGGATGCCGAGCTGCATCACGGCGCGCGCCTCGGCGGGCGGCAGGTGCCTGCGCAGGTAGAGGAACTCGCGATCCGGCTGGGAGGTCACGGCGCGCAGCAGCCAGTCGGCGTCGCGGCCGATCGCCGCGGCGAGGCGCGGGATCTCTGCCGGCGCGTTACGCAGTTCCTTCGGATTGACCCAGACGCTGTCCACCGGGCTGCTGACGGCGAGCGGTTCGCCACGCCGGTCGGTGATCGTGCCGCGGTGCGCGGCGATTTCCACCACCCGCATCTGGCGGGCGTCGCCCTGGCTGGCGAAGAACGCCTGATCGACGAACTGCAGGTTGACGGCACGCACCACCAGCACCGCGCCCATCAGCACGAAGGCGATTGCCGCGAACGACATGCGGCGCTTGAAGCGACGCTGGAACAGCGGCTGGTCGTGGACCGGCCTCATGGCTTGACGATCTCGACTTCGGCCGGCGATGGCACGCGCATGTCGAGCTTGTCGCGTGCCAGCTGTTCGACCCGCGCGTGGGTCGCCCAGGTGCTGCGCTCGATCTGCAGCTGGCGCCACTCGATATTCAGCTCGTCGCGCACGCGGTTGAGCACCTGCAACTCGATGAAGCGCTGGCGTGCCTGGTGGCGCGCATCGACCACGGCGATCGCCGAGCCGACCACCGCGGCGAGCAGCGCCATGCCGGCCACCAGACTGGCCGCGGCCGTGCTCATG
>CAZOSZ010000379.1:0-1577 GCA_964582505.1 uncultured Ectothiorhodospiraceae bacterium
GGGCAATCGCCAGTCGGCGTGCCACGGCAGACCAGGCACCGCGCCGGCCGGGTCGGCGACGCTGACGGCCCAGCCCTGGGTCGTGAGGAACTCGCAGAACCAGCGACCCATGCGGCCGGCCCCGCCGATCACCAGCGCGTTGCGTCCCGCACCGGTGCCGGAGGCCTCGAGGCGGTGTCGCTCCTGGGTGGTCAGCGAGGCCTCGATCAGCGCCCCGACCAGCCGCTCGCCGAGCGCGGGATCGAGCCCCTGTTGGACGGCACGCGCCCGCGCCATCTCGCGGACCTCCCGTTCGCGCGTGTAATCGCGCGTCGGCTGGTGATGGTGACGCTTGAGCCGGCCGATCTCGGCGACCACGGCCTGGCGCCGCGCCACGAGGTCGATCAGTTCGCCGTCGAGTGTGTCGAGTTCCCCCCTGAGACTGGCCAGGGTGTCCTGCGGATCAGTCAATGCCCGGCTCCTCCGGCAAGTGGCGCGGCCGCCAGCATAGCCCAGCGGCTGGCAGGGTTCAGGCCCGGCCGGGGAATACCCGTATGGCCTGCCGGCCCGGTTGCGGCATTATTCGTCGCTACCATGGGCACCGTGGAACGCATCCTGCTCGCGGCGCGCATCGTCTATTGGCGCCTGACCTGGTCCCGGCGGAACCTCGACTACCGGCCGCCGGGCGAGCTCGATGGCCGTTTCATGACCGCCCGCCAGGCGGTCGAGCTGATCCCGGACGGCGCCTGTTGCCTGTCCACGGGAATGGCCGGGAACGCCCGTTGTTCGACGCTCTTCTGGGCGATCCGGGAGGCCTTCCAGGCGCGCGCCAGGCCGCGCGGGCTCACCTGGATCGCGGTCGGGGGCCAGGGCGGTCGTGGCCGCGCGCCCGGCACGGTCGAGGAACTCGGCCTGCCGGGCCTGGTGACACGCTTCATCTCCGGGCATGTCGAGACCACCAGGTCGCTGCTGGCGCTGGCCGAGGCCGGCCAGCTCGAGCTGCACGTCATGGCGCAGGGCGAGATGTGTTTCGCGCTGGACGGCCAGGGGCGTGGCGAGGATGCGGTGCTGAGCCGAACCGGCGTGGCCACGGTGCTCGACCCGCGCTGCGGCCGCGGCTCGCCGGTCACCGCCGGTGCGAGCGAACAATACATCGACGCGGCCGGCGAAACGCTGCGTTTTCGCCTGCCGCCGCTCGAGGTGGCGGTGATTTCCGCACCGTGGGCCGACGCCGCAGGCAACGTCTACTTCCACGATGGTGCGATGATCACCGAGATCCCGGAAGCGGCGCGCGCGGCGAGGCTTCACGGCGGCCGGGTGCTGGTGACCGTGGCGGACGTGATCCCCGCCGATCCGGCGCGCGTCGGCCTGCCGGCCGAAATGGTGGACGCCGTGGTCGTCAATCCGCGCCAGGAGCAGACCATTCTCTCGCCGCAGCGGCGGTGCTGGCGGATGTTCACCGTGGGCGGCGACGGCGACGACGACGCGGCCATCGAGAAGCTGCGTTACATCAACCGCTTCCTGCGACTGACGCCGGTGCGCGGCCCGGTCGAATGCGCGCTGGCGCGACTCGGGGCGCACGTGTTTGCGCGCGCGGT
>CAZOSZ010000380.1:0-1563 GCA_964582505.1 uncultured Ectothiorhodospiraceae bacterium
CTGACTCCCTGCGACAACCGGCCGAGACGGGCTTGCAGGCCGCGGCGGCAACGCCGGCCGCGCCGAACCGCAACAGAAGCGCAGCGGCGAACAGCGTCTTGCCGACGCCGGTGTCGGTGCCGGTGACGAACACGCCACGCATCAACCGCGCCGCCCGAGCCGCGACAGCGGCACCGTGACCTCGCCACGCCCGGCAGCGCGATCTCTGGCCGCGCCGGCCCAGGCATGACCGTAGACGACCTCCCAGGTCGCCGGCAGGCGGCCGTCGTGACGCAATGGCTCGTAGGCGGCCTCGACGGCGGCGAGACGCCCGCGGCCGGTCAGGCCGCGCGGGCGTCCGGCGGTCGCGTTGTGCGCTCCCATCGCCTTCAGGTCGCGCATCAGCTCGAGGACGCTCTGGTAACTCAGCGTGAAATGCTCCAGGTCCATCACCGGTTCACCCAGGCCCGCGCGCAGCAGCGCGTCGCCCAGGTCGTGCATGTCGATGAAACGGCTGACGTGCGTGTGGCCGTCTGATGCAGCCCAGGCCGCCCGCAGTTCCTTGAGCGTGTCGGGGCCAAAGCTGGTGAAGATCGCCAGGCCGCCCGGCCGCAGCACGCGGCGGAACTCGCTGAACACCCGGTCAGGCTCGTTGCACCACTGCAGCATCAGGTTGGAGTACACCAGGTCGACCGAGCCGTCGGCCAGAGGCAGCGCCGCAGCATCGGCGCAAACGGCGTCCAGACGGCGCAGCCAGGGACGCCGCCGCCGCGCCATGCGCAGCATCCCCGGGGCGACATCCAGTGCCACCAGCTCCGCGCGGCGATACCGCCTGAGCAGCGCGCGGGCCGCATGACCGGTGCCGCAGCCGGCATCGAGAATCCGCCGCGGCGTGATCCGGAACAGCTCGAGTCGCTCCAGCAGTCTGTGCCGGACCTCCGCCTGCAGCACCGCCACGGCATCGTAATCCTGCGCTGCAGCGTCGAACGCCGCCCGCACCCGGCGCCGCTCGAGTTCGAAGGGATCCCGCGCCACCTTCAAGCCTCGTCGTCCGCGAGAAAGCCGGTGACCGCTGCGACAAACTCCGCGGGATGACTCAGGAAGGGGGTATGGGCCGCACACGGGAAGACGCAGAAACGCGCCGCCGGCAAGGCCTCGGCGAGGCGCCGCCCGGCCTCCGCCGGCGTCAGCCGATCGCGCTCGCCGGCGATCACCAGCGCCGGTGTCGTGAGCCCGGAAATCGCGGCTCGAAGGTCGGTGGCGGCGAGAATCTCGAGGCCCGCGCGCAACGCCGCCGGATCCGGGTCTTGGCGCTGGGCCAGGACCTGGCGCAGGGCAACCAGCAGTGTCGCGGCCTGGCGGTCCCCGCGCAGCTGCAGCGTCAGGAAGTCGCGAACCGTGCGATGGTAGTCCTCGCCGAGCGATGCGGCGAACTGCACCAGCGTGTCGGGCGGCAGGGCACATTCCCAGCCCGGCACGGCGACGAAGCGCGGCGTGGTGGCGACCAGCAGCAGCCGGCGGATCCGGCGTCCGGCGATCGCCGCCGCCATCGCAACCTGCCCGCCGAGCGACCAGCCCAGCCAG
>CAZOSZ010000381.1:0-1552 GCA_964582505.1 uncultured Ectothiorhodospiraceae bacterium
ATGCTGCTCGCCGTGGTCGGCGGCGTCGATCCCGCGCTGCTGGCCGTGCCGGCGGCGCTGGCGGCGAGTTGCGCCTTCATGCTGCCGGTGGCCACCGCACCCAATGCCATCATGTTCGGCTCCACGATGATCACCATTCCGCAGATGGTGCGAGCGGGGTTCCGCCTGAACCTGGTGGCGATCTGCGTGGTGACGCTGATCGGCTATCTGCTGCTCCCGCTCGTGATGCGCTGAGGGCGCCGTAACCCTGCAGTGCAGCAGGTGCGGAGGCGCGCCTACCCGTTGAACGTCGGGAGCTTTCGCGCCGTACTCGCGCTCCGGTCCTCCCACCTGCAGGAAAGCTGCACATTCTCTACAGAGCTCCTCCATGGCGAGCCGCTCTCGATCCTCTGCACGATCCCGCCAAAGACCGCGCCTTTGCGTTGCCGGCTTGAAGCGAACGGCAACCATCAGGAGAGTCCCATGAACCAAAGCAAGTCAGGTCTGAGTCCCAGAAACTTTCTCCAGAGCGCCGGTACGGCCGCATTGGCCACCCTCGTCGGGACCAGCATCTCCCGTGCGGCATGGGCGAAAAAGGAGGGTGTCGTATCGTCACCGGCGTTCGTTCCGACGCCGGCACCGGTGTACTTTCCGAGCCCCTACTGTCGCGAAGTCGACCTGGCCGGCAAGCATATCGTCGTCACGGACGCGTCCCGCGGCATTGGTCGCACGACCGCGCTCGAACTGACGTTGGCCGGCGCCAGCGTCTGGGGCACCTCACGCACGCCGGCGGCCTACCCGGCGATCTCGGAGTATCCGCTGCTGGAGCTTCGCCTCGAGGATCCTGCCTCGATCGTCGCATTCGTCCCGGCCATCGCCGCCGCGACGGGCGGCCGCGTCGACGTGTTGATCAACAACGCCGCCCAGTTCGTGTTCGGCACGGTCACGCCCACGGATCCGTCCCATTTCCCGATCTCGTCTGCCAACTCCGCGCTCGCAGTGCAAGTGCTGTACCTCGGACATCAGGCGCTCACCGCCGCCATGCCGGGTCTCATGCAACACCCCGGCGATCGGCGCATCCTGTTCACGGCCTCAGTGGCCGCCTATGCCAGCGGCGCAGACGTCGTGTCCGACTTTTATCAGCCTTACGTCGCGCGCAAGCGGGCGATTGCCGATTTCGCCAACAATCGGCGCATCTGGTTTGCACGCGCCGGACTCGACATCGGCGTGGCTACGGTCAATCCCCTGGCGACCAATACCGACCTGTCGATCGGGACACGGCCGATTTTCCTGGAGCCGGTGGACAGTGACGGCAACCCGCATCCGACATCGCCCCTGGCCGCGGTGCTGCCGGCGCTTCGAGCAGTCTTTCCCACGGCGCAGCCGTTTTCCGTAGTGGGCCATGCCTACCGGCAGCTGCTCGAGTTGCAACGTCCTCATCCGAATGTCATCGCGGACGTTCTTTCGGGTCCGCTGGCCGAGGCCGGGCAGTTGTCTCTCACTCTCGCGGCGCGACAGGACGAGATGGAGAGCGGCGCGATGCCCTGGGTGTGCACGAAGAGATGAGCGGGGC
>CAZOSZ010000382.1:0-1550 GCA_964582505.1 uncultured Ectothiorhodospiraceae bacterium
CGACTGCTGCTGGCCACCGGTGGGGCCGAGCGCTGCCACTCGGTGCAGAACGGGCTGGAGCGGCTCGCAGACCGCGCTGCTGCGGACGACTGGGTGCTGGTGCACGACGCCGCGCGGCCCTGCCTGTCGGCCGAGGAGCTTGCGACACTGTTCAGCGCCGTGGCGGATGATCCGGTCGGCGGCCTCCTCGCGGTGCCGCTGGCCGACACGCTGAAATGCGCCGACGCCACGGGACGGGTCGAGCGCACTGCGCCGCGCGAGCGACTGTGGCGCGCGCTCACGCCGCAGATGTTCCGTTACGCTCTGCTGCGTGGCACGCTGGCCGAGGCGATCTCCGCCGGGCTGAACATCACGGACGAGGCTGCGGCGATCGAGCGCGCCGGACACTCGCCCATGCTGGTTGAAGGGCGGCCGGCGAACCTGAAGGTCACCGGTCCGGAGGATCTGGAGCTGGCTGACGCGATATTGCGCCGCAGGAAGGAGCAGACATGCGTATAGGCCACGGCTTCGACGTCCATGCCTTCGGGCCCGGTGAGCATGTGGTGATCGGCGGCGTGACGATCGCCCACAGCCACGGCGTGCTGGCGCATTCTGACGGCGATGTCGCGCTCCACGCGCTCTGCGACGCGCTGCTCGGCGCGGCCGGACTGGGCGACATCGGCGGCATGTTTCCGGACACCGATCCACAGTGGGCCGGCGCCGACAGCCGTGAGCTGCTGCGCAAGGTGGTCGCGCGGCTCGCAGCCGAGGGCCTCGAGGTGGTCAATGCCGATCTCACCGTGGTCGCGCAGGCGCCGAGGCTCGCTCCACACATCGCCGAGATGCGCGCGCAGATCGCCGCCGGGCTCGGCATCGCGACGACCCGCGTGAACGTCAAGGCGACCACCACCGAGGGCCTCGGGCACATCGGCCGGGGAGAAGGCCTTGCGGCCCACGCCGTCGCGCTGCTGCGGAAAACCGCCTGAGCGAGCCGGTCAGCTGGCAATGCCCGAATTCGATCCCTGGCGTGACCTGCCGGCGGCATTCGGCGGTCCGGCCGGCCGCGGCCGAATCCGTGCCCGCGACGAGGATTTCATTGTCGAGGAGCAACTCGGCTTCGAGCCGACCGGGTCCGGCGAGCACCTGTTGCTGCGACTGCGCGAGGCCGGCTGCAACACCGACTGGGTGGCGGGCCAGCTGGCGCGCTGGGGCCGTCGGCCACGTGTCGACGTCGGCTACGCCGGCCTGAAGGACCGTCACGCTGTCACCGAGCAGTGGTTCAGCGTGCGCTTTCCCGGTGGTCGACACCCCGACCCGGCCACGCTGGCCATCGAAGGCGTCGAGCCGCTGGCGCATTCCTTGCATGATCGCAAGCTCAGGCGTGGCGCGTTGCGCGCCAACCGTTTCCGGCTGCGGGTCACCGAGCTCGACGCCGATGCGGCAGTGCTGGCAACGCGCCTCGCCGCAATCGCCGGGCAAGGCGTGCCGAATGCCTTCGGGCCGCAGCGTTTTGGCCGCGACCAGGGCAACCTGCGAGCCGCCTCGGCGTGGTTCAGCGGCGGGCCGCGACC
>CAZOSZ010000383.1:0-1546 GCA_964582505.1 uncultured Ectothiorhodospiraceae bacterium
CTCGACCGGGCCCTGAGGCTCCCTCCGCAGGCCCGCCTGCTGGCGCTTCCCGGACGGGCGCTGGTCTGTGCCGCGAGCGGGGACTCCGCCGCCGCCGCCGCGCTGCGCAAGGCAGGGGCGGAAATCTTCGCGCTGCCATCCGGGCCGGAGGGCCTCGACCTTCGGGCGCTGTTGCGGGAGCTTGCCTCGCGGGAGTGCAACGAGGTGCTGGTCGAAGCCGGCCCGGGGCTGGCCGGGGCGTTTGTGGCACAAGGGCTGGCGGACCGGCTGGTGGTCTACCTCGCCCCGGTGCTGCTGGGCAGCGGCGCTCGCGGCATGTTCAGCCTGCCGGGACTGACGAAATTGTCCGAGCGGGTACAATGGCGTTTCACCGACGTCCGGCCGGTCGGCGAAGATCTGCGGATCACCGCCGAGCCTGCCTGAGCGCCTGCAACACCGCCCGGAGAACTCGGCTGCCCATGTTTACCGGCATCATCGAAGCTGTCGGCAGGATCGCCACCCTCGAGCCGCGCGGCGGCGACCTGCGGCTTGCGGTGAGCTGCCCGGGGCTCGACCTGTCGGTGGCGGCCGTCGGCGACAGCATCGCAGTCAACGGCTGCTGCCTGACGGCGGTGGAATTGACGGACGCCGGCTTTGTCGCGGATGTCTCGCGCGAGAGCCTGGCGCTGACTACGCTGGGAGAATTGCAGGCCGGCAGCCCGGTCAACCTGGAACGCGCGCTGACCCTGTCGAAGCCGCTCGGCGGTCACCTGGTCACCGGCCACGTGGACGGCGTCGGGCGGATCGAGGGTCGCAGCGACGACGGCCGCTCGGTGCGCTTTTTGATCCGTGCCCCGGAGGGCCTGGCGCGCTACCTGGCGCGCAAGGGCTCGGTCGGTGTGGACGGCGTGAGCCTGACCGTCAACGAGGTGGACGGCGCGCGGTTCGGCGTCAACATTGTGCCGCACACGCTCGCGGAAACGATTTTCGCTGGCTATCGGAACGGCTCGAGGGTCAATCTCGAAGTCGACATCGTGGCGCGCTACCTGGAACGGCTGATCGGTAATGCCGGTGGCCTGAACAGCGCCCGCCTGAAGGAGTACGGCTTTGCCGAAGGTGACTGAACTGAAAGACGAAGGCTTCCGCCTGAATTCGATCGACGAGGTCCTCGCCGAGCTGCAAGCCGGCCGGATGGTCGTCGTGATGGACGACGAGGATCGCGAGAACGAGGGCGACCTGGTGATGTCGGCCGCGATGGTGCGTCCCGAGGACATCAACTTCATGGCCCGGTACGGCCGCGGCCTGATCTGCCTGACCCTGACGCCGGAGCGTTGCGAGCAGCTGCGCCTGCCGCTGATGGTCAGCGGCACCAACCGCGCGCGGAGCACCAATTTCACGCTGTCCATCGAGGCGGCCGAGGGCGTCACGACGGGCATCTCGGCGCACGACCGGGCGCACACGATCCGCACCGCGGTGCGGCCGGGCGCGAAGCCCGAGGACTTGCGCCAGCCGGGCCATATCTTCCCGCTGATGGGCCAGCCCGGTGGCGTGCTCACCCGCGCCGGCC
>CAZOSZ010000384.1:0-1545 GCA_964582505.1 uncultured Ectothiorhodospiraceae bacterium
ACGCACTCGAGGCCCACGGGCGCGGCTTCGCCCTGACGCTGGGCCGCGCCACGGCGCTGGCGCTGTTGTGCGAGCACGCGCAATGGTCGCTGGACCATGAGCAGGATCCCCACGCGCGCGCGGCGGCGCTGGCGTTCTCCTGCGGTCCGGTCGAGCAGCTCTACGGCATCGAACCGGACGACGCGGCGCTGCTGGCCTGAGCCAGGGCAAGGTGTAGGAGCGGCTTCAGCCGCGATTCCACATCGCGTCTGAAGGCGCTCCTACAACAAGGCGTCGATCTTGGCGGCGCAGATGAAGTCGTTTTCCGACAGTCCGCCGATCGCGTGGGTGGAGTAGCGCACCAGGCAGTGCCCCCAGCCGACCTCCATGTCGGGATGGTGGTTCTCCTTGTTGGCGATCCAGGCGACCGCATTGACGAAGCCCATGGTGCGATGGAAGCCCTTGAAGCGGAAGTCACGGTAAATCTCGGTCGCCTGCTCGTTGAGGCTCCAGTCGGGGCTCAGCTTGGCCAGCAGCTTGCGGGCCTCCGGTTCGGTCAGCGGCTGCATGCCGCCCTCGCAGGGCACGCAACTTTTCGCGGCAAGATCGCTCACGGGCATCTCCTCGGGTTGTTCGGGCCGTTCAGGCGCCGACGGCTTCCTTGGGCGGGAAGGTGGGCTCGTGCATGCCCAGCCGGCGGGCCTGCTCGATCAGCGCGAGCAGGTCCATCTGCGCGACCTCGAACAGCGTGTCAAAAGTCTCGATGACGAAGTACACGGTCTGGTAGATGTCGATGCGATACGGCGTGCGCAACGCGTCCACCGGATCGAAGGGCTTGCGCTGCGGCGCGTCGCTCTCGAGCGCGTAGCGGGTCTCGCCGATCGAGGAGACGATCCCGGCGCCGTAGCTCCTTAAGCCCTCCGCGGGCCGGTGAATCAGGCCGAATTCCACCGTGAACCAGTACAGCCGCGCGAGCATCGGGCGGTCTTCCTTGCGTACCGCCGCGCCCGCCTTGCCGTAGGCATGCGTGAAGGCCGCGAAACGCGGATCGGTCAACAGCGGCGTGTGGCCGAAGATCTCGTGGAAGATGTCCGGCTCCTGCAGGTACTCCATCTCCTCACGCGTGCGAATGAAGGTCGCCGCCGGGAAGCGCTTGTTCGCCAGCAGGTTGAAGAAATCGGTGAAATTGATCAGCGCCGGGACCGGGGCGACTTCCCAGCCGGTGTAATCGCGCAGCACGCGACTGACTTCCTCGCACTGCGGCACGCGATTCTCGGGCAGCTCGAGCCGGCCGAGCGCCTCGATGTACTCCACGCAGGCGCGGCCGGGCAGCTCCTTTTTCTGGCGCGTGATCAGCTCGTGCCAGATCTGGTGCTCGTCGTCCGTGTAGTGGATGAAACCGTGCTCGTCCGGGACCTTGGCCACGTATTTCGTGCCCTTGCCCATACCGTGCTCCGTCAGAGTGATGTTGCTCGACATTTTAGCGGGGCGGGGGGCGGGCGTGCATGATGCGCTGCCGCATTGCGGACCGTAGGAGCGGCTGTAGGAGCGGCTGTAGGAGCGGCT
>CAZOSZ010000385.1:0-1545 GCA_964582505.1 uncultured Ectothiorhodospiraceae bacterium
AAGGCGTTGCCGCCGGCCTCCAGCACCTCCATCCCTGCCCGGGTCGCCAGGGGATGGGCGCTCGCAATGGCGGGTTGGCCGGGGCCCCCCGCGGCGGCCAGGGCCGGCCACCAGGCCAGCAGCAACGCGGCGATGCGCAATGCGTGGATCATCGATTCTCCGGATCAGGACGCGGGGGCGGAGTCAGGCGCCCTGGCGCGACAACAGGGCCGCCCGGCGGCGCTTCAGCGCGTCCTCGACGACCGGGTGGACGAATCGCGACACGTCGCCGCCGAGCAGGGCGATCTCGCGCACCATGTTCGAGGAAATGAAGCTGAACTGCTCGGTCGGTGTCAGGAACACAGTTTCCACCTGGCCGGCAATCTGCCGGCTCATGGTGGCGAGCTGGAACTCGAACTCGAAGTCCGACACCGCCCGCAGGCCGCGCACCATGACATCCAGCCCGTTGTCCTGGGCGAACTGCACCGTCAGGCCCTGATAGCCCCTGACCTCGACGTTCGGGATGTCCGCCAGCACAGCGCTGGCCAGTTCGACGCGCTCTTCCAGGCTGAACAGCGGCGCCTTGGACGGATTGGCGGCGATCGCGACGACCACCCGGTTGAAAATGGAAGCGGCGCGCCGGACCAGATCCTGATGGCCGTTGGTGATGGGATCGAAGGTTCCGGGATACAGCGCCGATACGCTCATGAGTCCTCTGCCTGGCCGGGCCCGTGGCGTGCCAGATGGTAGCGCACCTGGCCCGCCGTCGCGCTGCGGTACAGCAGCCATCCGCAGGGCAGGGCCGGCGGCGCCATTTCGGCCTCGTGCTCGAGATAGACACACGCCGAGGGCGACGTCCAGCCGCGCGACACCAGTCGCGCCAGCGCCGGCTCGAGCACGCCCAGGCGGTAGGGCGGGTCGAGAAACACCACGTCGAAGGGCTCCACGGGCCCTTCCAGGTAACCCATGGCATTCATGCAGACCGTCTCGCCGCGGTCGCAGCCGAGGATTTCGAGTGCCTCGCCGATCGCCCGCAGCGCCCCCGCATCACGGTCGACGAACACCACCCGGCCGGCACCGCGCGACAGCGCCTCCAGGCCGAGTGCGCCGCTCCCGGCGTAGAGATCGAGGCACCGCGCGCCGGCGATCAGCGGAGTTAGCCAGTTGAACAGCGTCTCGCGTACCCGGTCGGGCGTCGGCCTGACGCCGGCCTCCGCGGGCACCGGCAGGCGGCGGCTGCGCCACTCGCCGCCGATGATCCGGAAACGACCCGGTACGCCACGGCCCGGGACCCTGTCGCGAGGGCGCCTGCGTCTTGCCATGCAACAAAGTTAAGGCCTTGAAACGGCTGCGACAACCGGCGTAGGCTTGCGGTAGCGCCCGCGGGGCGGAAGCCATGAAGGCGGAGCCGGCGGCGCGCGTCCCCGACGATAATGATTCCAGAAGAATTCACCCCGTTTTGGGAGGAGTCAAGACAATGAGAAGCCTCTATTCGGTGGCGCTTGCAGCCGTTGCGCTGGCGCTTTCCGGGTGTCTGTCGGACGCAAAGGATCCTGATGCGCCGGC
>CAZOSZ010000386.1:0-1540 GCA_964582505.1 uncultured Ectothiorhodospiraceae bacterium
CCCTGCGAATCCGCGCGTCGAGCTGCTCGAAAGTCGATTCCTCGTCGGCCCAGGAAGGCGGCTCCAGTCCCGCCAGCCGCGCGGGACAGGCCTTCACGAGGTCCGTGGCGATCTGCACGTTGCGGACCAGCGGAAACATATCCGGGGCCAGGCGCATGCCCAGCAGGACGGCTGGATCGATGGCTCTCGCGTTCGCATGCGCCGCGCCCTTGCCGAGCACGACTGCGAGATTTTTCATCACCTTATCGAAAACCGGAACAGAGGCCTGGTACATCGAAAGGGTCATGCAATGAACTCCGGCTCGGAACCTGGGGACAATTAGCAGGGCACGCGTTTCTCCGTGGTTGCGAATCATACGGCACCGGGGACGCCGTGGGTCGTCATGTCAATCGATCTGGCGCATGACCCGGCCCGCCGTCATGCCGTGCAGCACGATGGAAGCCAGCACGATGAAGCCTGCGACCGCCCAGATCAGGCGTGACTGGGCTTCGCTGAAGCCGACGTGGTTCAGGGCATGCGCCAGGTAATAGAAAGTGCCGATGCCGCGGATGCCGAACACGGCGATGACGGCACGGTGGCGGCCGGTGGTGGTCGTGCCGAGCAGGCCGAGCCAGCCGGCAAGCGGCCGGACGGCGACCAGGAACAGCAGCCCGAGGACGACGCCTGGTGTATCCAGTGGACCGAAGAGCCCGTCGCTGATTGCGGCGCCGAAGAGCATCAGCAGGGCGGCCATCAACAACCGTTCGATCTGTTCGGAGAAGTCGTGCATCGCCTTGTGGTGCTGGTGATTACGCTCGTAGCGGCGAAACACGAGCGCGGCGACAAAGACTCCGATGAAGCCGTAGGCGTGGATGAGTTCGGTGCCACCATAGGCGACCAGGGTCAGCGCGATGGCGACGAAGCCGTCGGCCACGGGGTTCGGCTCGCAGAGCCGGAAAACCAGCACCGCCACGCCATGCCCGATCAGCGCCCCGATCGCGACGCCGGCAAGGATCTTCCAGACGACGTCTACAAGCAGCCAGTGGGTCAGGGCCTCGGCCGTCATGCCGGAGACCGCAATCAGGATCGCCAGATTCACAAAAGGGAAGGCCAGGCCGTCGTTCAGCCCGGCCTCGCTGGTCAGGGCGAAGCGCGTTTCGTCTTCCTTGCCTTCACCGGGCGGGCCGACCTGCACGCTGGAAGCCAGCACCGGGTCGGTTGGCGCGATAGCGGCGCCGAGCAGCACGGCCGCTGCCAGCGGCAATCCGAGCAGCCAGCCGCCGCCGAGCGCCAGGGCCGCGATGGACAGCGGCATGGTGATGGCCAGCAGCCGCCAGGTGGATGCCCAGGGGTACAGCCCGAGCGGGCGATCGATTTTCAGTCCGGCACTCATCAGGGAGATGATCACCGCCAACTCGGCGAGCCGTTCGGTCAGAACGCCATGGCGCACCGGGTCCGCTGGCGGCGAATCCGGCCATAGCAGCGGCAGGATCAGTCCCACTGCCACGTAGACGATCGGCAGCGACACCGGCGCGTCGCCGATCAGCCTGGGCAGGGCGGC
>CAZOSZ010000387.1:0-1533 GCA_964582505.1 uncultured Ectothiorhodospiraceae bacterium
GGCGCCTTGCCGGCGGCCCGCGCCTTCAGCTCGCTGTTGCTCGCCACGTTGGCGCGCAAGGCCCAATAACCCGGGACAGCCTGCGCGTTTCCAGTAATCGGGCAACGCGCAGGCTCTCCCAATTCCCCTACGGATCCTTAGCGCACCGGAACCCGATGTTCCCATCCCACCAGCGCGCCGGAACGGTGGTCGAGTCGTATAGCGCCCCCTCCACCAGCGGGCGGTCGAAGGCGATTCCCCGGATCGTATACCACGGCTCACCCGGGTCGGGCGGCCCGCCGCCTGAAGATCCGCCGCAGCCGGTCAGCTGCGGAGCCAAAGCGAACACGATCAGCAGCAGCAGGACAGGGAGCTTCATTGCGGGGACCTGCACGTGGCCCAGGAGTCTAGCGCAACGCACTGCAGGGCACGGTGCGCTGGGCAACATCAGGGTTCATCGGACAGCACCGCCCGCAGGTCGTCAAGATACGGCCGCACAAAGGCCCGCGGCACGCCGCGCCGCGCCAGCATGGCGGCCATGATCGCCAGGTAGCCGACCAGCGTGGCCGGAAGCCCGGCGGCCCCGAGGGCCAGTTTCTCCGCCTGCTCCTCGACCAATCGCAGGCCCGGACCCTGCCACCAGCGCCGGCCGTGCAGCGACCAGGATCCTGAGCGCGGCAGGTTGCGCACCAGGTTCCAGGCGTCCGCCAGCGGCAGCCGGATCTCGCCGAAGGCCTCGAAATCCAGCAGCACCAGGCGGCCCTGTGACAGCCGCACGTTGCGCGCGGTGAGATCGCCGTGTTGCAGGCGTGCTGGCAGCGCCAGCGCTTGTGAAAGCAAGGCCTGCATCCGCGCGTGGCCGGCCGGATCGAGGTCGGGCAGCAACGCTGCAAGCCGGGTCACGTCGCAGTCCGCCGCCGTTACTGGAGAGGCCGCCAGATTGTTTCGCCCGACCACCTCCGCAGCAGCCTCCGCCAGCCCGAGCACCTGGCGCAGAAGCTCCAGGCGCGAGTTCCAGTCGCGATGGCGCAGGGCCTGCTGCAGGTCGGCGCCGGGCTGGTAATCCATCACCAGCGCCATGACACGGCCTGCGTCGAGCTGTGCCGCGACCGGCACGTGCGCGGCCAGCGCCGGCTCGGTGCCGAGCGCCAGCAGGATGCCCGCCTCGCGCAGCGCCCGTGGATGGCCGCTGCGGCGGCACTTCACGTAGTGGCGCGGCTCGCCATCAGGCGCGAGCAGCAGCAGGTTGAAGCCGCGTGTCGAGACATGGTCCTCGGCGACCTCCGGCGCCTCGCCGAAGCCGCCGACATTGCGCAGCACCAGCACGTCGTCCGGATTCAAGGGCAACCTGGTGTGCGCCCGGAGTCGCTCCAGCAGGCCGTTCATGCCAGCCGGGTCGCGACCAGCAGGCGCGCCCCGAAAGCGCGCGGCCGCCAGCCCAGCCGCAGGGCAATTCCCGACACCCAGTCCACCCATGGCCCGGCCGGGGCCTCCAGCCCGAGCCAGGCTCGCACCGCGGCGGGCCTGTCCGGCACCCAGTGCAGGGGCCGCAAT
>CAZOSZ010000388.1:0-1531 GCA_964582505.1 uncultured Ectothiorhodospiraceae bacterium
AGGACTTCAAGGACATCTACATGTACGCCTACGAGCAGGGGCTCAAGGGCTGCACCACCTTCCGCTTCAACCCGGCGGCCTTCCAGGGCGTGCTGGTCAAGGAGCAGGACCTGAAGAACACCACCTACGTGTTCGAGCTCGAGGATGGCAGCACCATCGAGCTCAAGGGTGACGAGGAAGTCGAGTACGATGGCGAGATCCACACCGCCGCCAACCTGTTCGATGCCCTCAAGGAAGGCTATTACGGGAAATTTTGAATGGGGCGGCCAAAGCCGCTTCCACAACCGGAACTCGAACACCATGACAGCACACAGGATCGGCAAGAAGATCGTCGGATATCACGTCGCCAAGCCCGAGGAAAAGGCGCCGCCCAAGCCGCGCCGCGAGGAGGGCAGCGAGGGCAAGGTCATCCGGATGCACGAGAAGCTCGAGCGTCCGGAGATGCTGATCGGCGCGACCTACAAGATCAAGCCGCCGATCGCGGAGCACGCGATGTACGTGACCATCAACGACATCGTGCTCAATGCCGGCACGAAACACGAGAGCCGCCGGCCCTTCGAGATCTTCATCAACTCGAAGAACCTCGACCACTACCAGTGGATCGTCGCGCTCACCCGGATCATGTCGGCGGTGTTCCGCAAGGGCGGTGACGTGACCTTCCTGGTGGAGGAGCTCAAGGCGGTGTTCGACCCGCGCGGCGGCTACTGGAAGCCGGGCGGCAAATTCATGCCCTCGCTGATCGCCGAGCTCGGCGAGGTGGTCGAGAAGCATCTGGTCAGCATCGGCATGATGTCCGCACCGGGGCTCGACGAGCACCAGCGCCAGCTGATCGAACAGAAGCGCGCCGAGTTCGAAGCACGCGCCGCGCAGCAGGACGCCTTCGCCCAGAGCCCGTTCCCGGAAGGCGCGCAGCTGTGCGCCAAGTGCAACACCACCGCCGTGGTGATGATGGACGGCTGCATGACCTGCTTGAACTGCGGCGACTCGAAATGCGGCTGAACGGCCGATGATGTAGGAGCGGCTTCCCGGTTCTGTCCACGCGACTCCTGGCCCGCCTCGCGCGGGCCTTTTTTTGCCGCGGCCGTTACTATTGCGGACTCCAGACATGCGACCGCCGGAGCAGCACCATGGCGCAACGCAACGATCCCGACGGGCTGCGGCTGCCGATCAAGCTCGACAGCACCAGCAACGGCGAATTCTGTCCCGTACCCCTGACCGCGCTGCACCATCATGCGCGCCGTCTGGCGCGTGAAGCGGCCACGCGCAACGCCAGGCGGCTCGGCCTGTCGCGGCGCGCCTTCCTGGTGTCGGCCTGCGGCGCGGCGAGCACCCTGCTGGCGATGAATGCCGCCTATGCGGCGGCGGGCCGGCGCGGCGGATTCTTCGCGCTGAGCGCTGAGACGGCATTGGACGAGGCACTGGCCGAGGCGGAACTCGGCGGCGGCGGGTTCATTTTCGACGTGCAGGGCCACTTCGTGAACCCGACCGGCGCCTGGACCCGGGGCCTGCCGGAGGGCGCGCGGCCGCTCGG
>CAZOSZ010000389.1:0-1523 GCA_964582505.1 uncultured Ectothiorhodospiraceae bacterium
TTGATCAGGCCGATGTTCGGGCCTTCCGGCGTCTCGATCGGGCAGACCCGGCCGTAATGGGTCGGATGCACGTCGCGAACCTCGAAGCCGGCGCGCTCGCGGGTCAGGCCGCCGGGGCCGAGGGCCGAGACGCGCCGCTTGTGGGTGACCTCGGACAGCGGGTTGTTCTGGTCCATGAACTGCGAGAGCTGCGAGGAACCGAAGAACTCCTTCACCGCCGCCGCAACCGGCTTGGCGTTGATCATCTCCTGCGGCATCAGGCCCTCGGACTCGGCCAGCGTGAGGCGCTCCTTGACGGCGCGCTCGACGCGCACCAGGCCGATGCGGAAGGCGTTCTCGGCCATCTCGCCGACACTGCGCACGCGGCGGTTGCCGAGGTGGTCGATGTCGTCCACCGTGCCACTGCCGTTGCGGATGTCGCACAGCGTGCGCAGCACCGCGATGATGTCCGAGGTGCCCGCCGGGTCGTCCTTGCCGAATTGGGCAAACAGCCTCTTCGAGTCCTCGTCCTTGCGGCTCGAGAAATAGTGCCCGTCGTAGAGCACGCCCGGTCCGGTGGTGCCGTCGCGGTCCACGCGGCGGTTGAACTTCATCCGCCCCACGCCCGAAAGGTCGTAGCGCTCGCCGTTGAAGAACAGGTTGTGGAACAGGTTCTCCGCCGCTTCACGGGTCGGCGGCTCGCCCGGACGCATCATCCGATAGATCTCGACCAGGGCCTCCAGCGGTGTGTGGGTCGGGTCGATGCGCAGCGTCTGGGAAACGTAGGGGCCACGATCCAGGTCGTTGACCCACACGGTGCGGATCGCCGGGACTCCGGCCTTGATCAGCTTCTTGATGCTTTCGGCCGTCAGCTCGTCATTCGCCTTGGCCACCAGCTCGCCGGACTTCTGGTCGACCACGTCGTGCGCCAGCACCTTGCCCTCGAGGTACTCGGTCGGCACCGGCAGGGTCGCGACGCCCTCGGCCTTCAGCTTGCGGACATGCATGGCGGTGATGCGCTTGCCCTCCGGCACCACCACCTCCTCGCCGACCACGATGTCGAAGCTCGCGGTGTCGCCCTTGAGGCGCTCCGGAATCAGCTTCAGGTGCACCTGCTTGCCGAGGGTGAACTCGTTGGTCTCGAAGAACAAGGCCAGCATTTCCTCCTCGGTATAGCCGAGGGCGCGCAGCAGGATGGTGACCGGCAGCTTGCGCCTCCGGTCGATGCGCGCGAACAGGCAGTCCTTCGGGTCGAACTCGAAGTCCAGCCAGGAGCCGCGGTAGGGGATCACCCGCGCCGAGAACAGCAGCTTGCCGGAACTGTGGGTCTTGCCCCGGTCGTGGTCGAAGAACACGCCCGGCGAACGGTGCAGCTGCGAGACGATGACGCGTTCGGTGCCGTTGACGATGAAGGTGCCGTTGTCGGTCATCAGCGGCAGCTCGCCCAGGTAGACTTCCTGCTCGCGAATGTCCTTGACCGGCTTCTGGCCGCCGGAGGCTTCCTTGTCGTAGATCACCAGCCGGACCTTGACGCGCAACGGCGC
>CAZOSZ010000390.1:0-1522 GCA_964582505.1 uncultured Ectothiorhodospiraceae bacterium
GGCTCGGGCGCATCCGGCGTGCTCGCGCATCCGGCTGCGAGCAACGCGGCCGCCAGGCCGCTCAGCAGGCGTGTTCTGGTCGGGCGGTAGATCGGGTGGGACATGGCTGGCCTGACTCCATGCTGTCCATTGAGTAGAGAGTGGGCGTTCGCGGCTTGGTATAATTCGCCGACCCGGCCCCGCAGGTGCCCGAGCGCGGGGGCTTCCGCCGCGGCTGCGTCAGCTGGAACTTAGCACGGCGAACTTGAGTTGTCATACTGTTAGCCGCACTTTGTGGCACATTACGCGAACAATCGGAACTGCGTACATGGCGATCCTGAACATCCTCGAGTACCCGGACCCCCGGCTGCGCACCAAGGCGGAGCCGATCGTCGCCGTGGACGACGAGTTGCGCCGGCTCGCCGCGGACATGCTCGAGACCATGTATGCGGCGCCCGGCATCGGCCTCGCGGCGACCCAGGTGAACGTCCATCGTCGCATGCTCGTCGCAGACGTCTCGGAGAAAAAGGACGCACCGCACGTTTTCATTAATCCGGAGATCCTCGAGCGGCGTGGCACGGAGGTCATGGAGGAAGGCTGCCTGTCGGTGCCGGGCGTCTTCGAGCCGGTGACCCGCGCCGAGTGGATCCGCATCCGGGGCCTCGGGCTTGACGGCCAGCCGCTGGAAATGGAGCTCGACGGGCTCCTGGCCGTGTGCGTGCAGCACGAGATCGATCACCTCGACGGCAAGCTGTTCGTGGATTACCTCTCCGACCTGAAACGCCAGCGCATCCGCAAGCGCCTCGAGAAAGACCGCCGCCAGAATCCGCCCGACTCCGCCGCGCGCGCCCTCTAGGCCACCCGGCATGTCCCGCCTGGTGTTCGCGGGCAGTTCCGACTTCGCCGTGCCGAGCCTGGCCGCGCTGCTGGGGCAAGGCTGGGAGGTTGCTGCAGTGCTGACCCAGCCGGATCGTCCCGCCGGGCGCCGCCGCAAGCTGAGTCGGACACCGGTGTGCGAGCACGCCATGGCGCTCGGCATTCCCGCGCTGAGGCCTTCGACGCTGGGCGGCGCGGAGGCGGTGGCGGAGCTTGCCGCATTGCGGCCCGATGCGCTGGTGGTGGTCGACTACGGCCTGATCCTGCCGCGCGCAGTGCTCGATCTGCCGCCGGCCGGCTGCATCAACGGACACGCCTCCCTGCTGCCCAGGTGGCGCGGGGCGGCCCCGGTCCAGCGCGCGATACTTGCGGGTGACCGGGTGACGGGGGTCGCGGTGATCAAGATGGACGCAGGGCTGGACACAGGTCCTGTATACAGAATGCAGTCGACCGAGATTGGCCCCGCCGAAACCGGCGGCGAGTTGCGCGGGCGGCTCGCGGCGCTGTGCGCGTCGCTTTTGTGCGCAACACTGCCGGAGATCCTGGCAGGCCGGCTCGAGGCGCGGCCACAGGACGAGGCGGCCGCCACGTATGCCGCCAAGCTGCAGCCGGCCGAGGCGGAGATCGACTGGAACCGCGACGCCGAGCCGCTGGCGCGCCAGGTGCG
>CAZOSZ010000391.1:0-1520 GCA_964582505.1 uncultured Ectothiorhodospiraceae bacterium
GGATGGCCCGGCCCGCAATCCGCAGCGTGCCACGGCCGCCGGCATCGAGGCAGGCGCCCACGGGCGCAGCCGGCTCGAACTGCATTCTCAGCCAGCGACCGGATGCGCCGTCGATCTCCAGCCAGGCCTCGAAGTAGGGGCGCCGGTCCAGTACGGCCAGCCGCTGGGTCTCGGCCAGCCTGGCGAAATCGAAACTGCCCGGCCGGTGCAGTGCCAGCCGCCCCTCGGCCAGGTCGAACTCCAGCACAAAGCGTCGCAGCAGGTCATAGCCGAGCACCCCCGCCGCGCCGCCGCCGGGCCGGCCGTGAGGCCAGTGCTCCAGCTCCACCAGCAACAGGCTCTGGTCACCGAGCTGCAGCGCGTCCAATGCGAGGCGCCGCTGCTTGACCAGCTGGCCGCCGCCGATTCCCGGCAGCAGCCCCTCGCGCAACACCAGGCGCCCGGCAGTCACCGGCACCGGCCCGGCCGGCCGCGCACCGGTCAGCGCAATCGCGCCGGCCGAGGCCTGCAGCAGGAAGGGCAAAGGCTCACTGCCGTCGACCGAGATCGGCAACCATGGGCGTCCATCCGGATCCGGCTCCAGCAGCAGGCTGACGACGGTCGCACCCGCCGGCCAGTCCACCGGGGTGCCGCTGTTGGCGTGCGCCAGCCTCAGCGTGTCCACCCGGCTGCAGCCGGCGACGAGCAGCACTGCGGCGCACAGCGCCAGGGCGCGAATCGGGCCGGGGGCGGGCCGCACTGCGTTCAGAAGGGGATCCGCTCGTCGTGAATCGAGAACACGACCCGCAGGCTGCCCGGCTCGCGGCTGCGCTGAAGCTCGTAGCCGGAGTGCTCGAACACCTCGAGCATCTTGGTGTTGGTGCTCAGCATCTCGGCCTCGAACTCGCCGATGCCGTTGTCACGGGCGATCCGGGTCAGGTGCTTGAGGATCTGGGTCGCCACGCCCTTGCCCTGGTAGTCGTCGCGCACCAGGAAAGCCACCTCGGCGCGGCGCGGGTCGGGCGGAGGCTGGACCTCGATGTAGCGTCCCACGGCGATGATGCCGTGCTCCCCGGGTGCCTCGGCGGCGAGCGCCACGTGGCGACTGAAATCGAGCTGCGTGTAATAGTCGAGTTCCGCCTCCGAGAGCGAGGACTTGGTCTCGAAGTAACGGAAATAGCGCGACTGCTGGCTGGAGCGGGCGAACAGCTCGAGCAGCGCGCGCCGGTCCCACGCGCGCAGTGCCCGGATGAAGAACACCGTGCCGTCGATCATATAACCCAGCGCGCGGTACTCGCGGTGGTCGGCATCGCTCATCCGGACCTCCCCGGTGCCACCGGGACGCGGCCGGTCGGCACGCGCGAGGCGGCGCGGTCGCAATGCGCGGCCTGGTCGTCGAAGTAGATGTGCGGCCGGAAAGCCGCAAGGATCTCGGTCTTGGGCACGCCGCCGAGGAAAAAGGCCTCGTCGATCACCACCCCCCAGGCCAGCAGGGTCCGGATCACGCGCTCGTGCGCCGGACCGCCACGGGCGGTGACCAG
>CAZOSZ010000392.1:0-1508 GCA_964582505.1 uncultured Ectothiorhodospiraceae bacterium
GCCAATTTCAGCCCTCGGGAAAGGTCGCCCGAAGCTGCAGGTCTGGTCAAGGACATCGCATGTCGAGGTCTCCGGTCGCACGCACCACACCGTGCGCCAAGCGGGGCCGGCCTGACCGGCCTCTGCGTGGCGCATGGCCTGCGTCGCCGCAGACGCGAGGTGCTGGTGCTGGAGGCCTCAGCGCGCGCCGGCGGCGTGATCCACAGCCGGCGCCGCGACGGGTTTCTTGCCGAGGACAGCGCCAACTCCCTGCTGATCAAGGCCAGGGAGGTCGAGGATCTCATCGCGGAACTCGGCCTGGACGATCGAATGGTCGAGGCCGATCCGGTCGCCAACAAGCGTTACCTGGTCCGCAGGGGCCGGGTGCTGCCGCTGCCGTTGTCGCCATTGCAGGGCATCACCACGCCGTTGTACTCGACGCGCGCCAAGCTTCGCTTGCTGCGAGAACCCTTCGTCCGGCGGGCGCCCGCCACGCCGGATGAGTCGGTAGCGAGTTTCGTCACGCGCCGCCTGGGCCGCGAGTTTCTCGACTACGGCATCGCCGCGCTGGTCTCGGGCATCTACGCTGGCGATCCCGCGCGCCTCTCGCTGCGCCACGCTTTTCCCAGGGTCTGGCAACTCGAGCAGCGCTACGGGTCGCTGATCGGCGGCGCGCTCAGGCTTAAGAGCGAACGCCGCCGCAGCGGCACGCCGGCCTACAAGAGCCGGATCGTCTCGTTCCGCGATGGCCTGGATACGCTCACCGGCACGCTCGCATCAGGGCTCGGCGAGCAACTCAGGCTCGACGCGCAACTGCGGGAACTCGGCCCTGCCGCGCAAGCGTGGCGACTGCGCTGGAGCGATTCCGCAGGCGAGCGGGAGGTGCTGGCACGGGCCGTGGTCAGCACCGTACCGATGCCGCGCCTGCCGGAGCTGCCCTGGCCGGCAGAGCTGCTCGCGGCCTGCCGCTCGCTGCCCCAACCGGTGCATCCGCCGGTCACGACCCTGTGCCTGGGTTATCGCCGCGAACAGGTGGCGCATCCGCTGGATGGCTTCGGCCTGCTGGCACCGCTGGTCGAGCGCCGCCGCGTCCTTGGCGTGATCTTCTCCTCGACGCTGTTTCCCAGCCGCGCACCGGAAGGCCACGTACTGCTGATCGTGTTCATGGGCGGCGCCACGCGGCCGGAACTCGCGGCTGCCGACGAAGGTACCGCGCTCGGCATTGCTCAAGCTGAACTCGCGGACCTACTCGGAGTCCGGGGTACACCGGCATTCGTCAGCCACCGCCACTGGCCGCGCGCGATTCCGCAATACGACGTCGGTCACGGCGAGCTGCTGACGGCCCTCGACGCGCTCGAACTGCGCTGGCCCGGCCTGCACTTCGCCGGCAACTTCCGCGGCGGGCCGGGCGTCAACGATTGCATCGTCAGCGGGCTGGCGCTTGCCAACCGCCTGGCCGGAACCGCTCAGCCCGGGCCTCGGTAGGAGCGGCTTTAACCCCGATCGGTCGCGGCTGAAGCCGCTCCTAC